>NZ_JASNFN010000003.1:0-107016 GCF_030731085.1 Blastococcus carthaginiensis
CCTCCCCCCCCCCGCCCCGGCCCGGCCCCCGCGCGCGGGGGGCGCCGGGGCCCCTCTCCGCTGCTCGGAGCTGCCCGGCGAGCGGGTCAGAAGACGGCCGGACCCCGCAGGCTGACCTCGGCGCCGCCGTCGACGTAGAGCACCTGGCCCGTCATGTGCGTGTTCGACGGACCGATCAGCCAGCTCAGCGCCTCGGCGATCACCTCAGGGCCGGCGTATCCGTTCAACGGCATGGGCACGGCGCGGTCCATGACCTGCTTCATCCGCTCGTCGGCGAACAGCGCGGCGCTCATCGGGGTGCGCACCACCCCGGGTGCGACGACGTTCAGCGGGATGCCCGCGCCGGCCCACTGCGGGGTCACGCAGTCCCGCCGGACCCACTGGGCCAGGGCCGCCTTCGACGAGGGGTACAGCTTCTGCGGCCCCTCCCCCATCACCACCTCGGCCCGGGCGAGGGCGGCCGCCTCGTCGCCGGCCAGGCAGGCTGCGACGACCTCGTCATCGACCGGCTGGGTGCCCGAGATCGACCCGACCACGGCGGCGCGCGGCGCGGCCGCTGCGGCCAGCGCCGGCCGCAACCCCTCCGCCAACGCGGTGACGCCGAAGAAGTTGACGCTCACCAGGGCCGGCGAGGGAGTGTTGATGCCGGCGCAGGCGACCAGCCCGTCGAGCACTCCCCCGCACCGCTCGAGCACCGCCTCGACGGCCTGGGCCCGCCCGGTGGGCGTGCCGAGATCGGCGCAGACGTCGGCGTCCTTCAGGTCGATCCCGATGACGGTGTCGCCCGCCCCGATCAGCTGCTCGGCCAGGGCCTGGCCGATGCCGGAGGCGGATCCGGTGACGGCGATGTGGCGGGACATGGGTCTCCTGAAGTTCGTCGGCGGGCGATCAGATGTGGGACCCGCCGTCGACCCGCAGGTCCACGCCGGTGAGGTAGGAGGCGTCGCGCGACGCGGCGAAGGCGATCGTCGCGGCGATCTGCTCGGGCCGGCCGGTTCCCAAGGGCGAGACGATCCGGGAGTAGTAGCGCGCGTCCAGGCCCTCGAACTGCACGCCGGCGGTCAGCGGGGTGGCGGTCGAGCCCGGGGAGACGACCAGGACGCGGATGCCGCGGCCGATCACCTCCGAGGCCAGGCTCAGCGAGAACGCGAGCACCGCTCCCTTGGTCGCCGAGTACGCCGTCATGTACGGGTTGCCGTGGCTGGCCGACGACGATGCCGTGTTGACGATCACGCCGCCCGCCGGCAGGTGGCGCAGCGCCTCGCGGCAGAACAGCGCCGTGCCGACGACGTTGACGTCGAACAAGGCGCGCAGGTCCTCGACGGCCAGGGTCCCGATCGGCGTGGTCCGGTGGATGCCGGCCACGTTGACCAGCGCGTCCAGCTTCTCCAGCGCGGCGACAGCGCCACTCACGGCGGCCACAACGGCGGCCTCGTCGGAGACGTCGGCGACATGCGGGAGGATCCGCCCCGGCCCGGACGCCGCCGCGACGGTGGCCGCCAGGCCGCGCTCGCTCGCGTCGACCGCGAACACCTCGGCACCCTCGGCGACGAGTCGCAGCGCGGTCGCGCGGCCGATGCCCGAGCCGGCGCCGGTGAGCAGCACGGCGGTGCCGGTGAACCTGTCGCGGACGATCTCGTGCTCCATGGCTGCGCCTGTCTCCCTCTCGTCGCTCGGCGAGAGGCGGACGCTAACCGGCCAGCTCGACCCCGAGAGGTACGTTCCCGGTCAACGGGAGCTCGGCGTCCGCCCGCCCCGAGCCTCGCCCGGCGAGCAGCAGCCGGCAGGCGACCCGGAGGTCGGCCTCGGCGTCCGGGAGCGAGGTGCGGCCGTTGAGCGCGGAGGTGAGCAGGCCGTACCAGCACTGCATGACCAGCCAGACCGCGGTGACGTCCTGCGCCGTCGGCTCCGATGCCCCGAGCGCCCGCAGCAGCAGGTTCTGCGTCGTGCGGTCGCTGCGGGCCGCCTCCGGTACCCGGGCGGCGTGGGCGGAGTTCTGCGCCTGCAGCAGCGCCTGGGCCAGGGTCGGCCGGTGGAAGAGCTGACGGGTCGCGGTGACCAGCACGTCGTAGACCGCGTCCTCAGGGGCCTGTCCTGGACGCGGCGGCGCGATCCGGGCATCCAGGAGGTCGATCTGCTCGGCCATGACGGCGGAGAAGAGATAGGTCTTGGACGGGAAGTACCGGTAGAGGGTGCCGATGGCGACACCGGCCTCCTTGGCCACGTCGTGCATCTGCACTTCGTCCAGCCCCTTGGCGGCGGCGAGGTCCGCTGCCGCTCGGAGGATGCGTCGGTGCCGCGCCTTCTGGCTCGGTGAGGTCGGCTCGGCTGCCTCCCGGGCCTCGGCGATCCTGGGCACTGTTACCTCGCGATGTCGGGACACGGACGGTCGAATGATACTGACCGGCACCGCATCCCTCGCCAGCTGCCGTACCGCTGAACGGGATCGTGCGTCCGACGCGTGGCGTGCGCCGGTTGAGTGCCTCGGAGCAGGCGGCACGCGGAGGAGGCACGGGTGGACGGGCAGGATGCAGCGACCGGTGCGCAGGAGAGCGAGTACGACGTGGTCGTCGTGGGATCCGGGGCCGGGGCGCTGACCGGAGCGTTCGTGGCAGCTGCTGGAGGACGGTCCGTCGTCGTCCTCGAGGCCACGGACCGATTGGGCGGCACCTCGGCCTACTCCGGCGCTGCGTGCTGGCTGCCTGGCACGCAGGTGCAGGAGCGGGCCGGAATCGGCGACTCCACCGAGGCGGCACGAACCTACCTGCGGGCGCTGATCGGAGAGGGCACCGCCGCCCACCAGGACGCGTTCGTCGAGCACGCGCCGGCCCTGGTCGAGTTCCTCGAGCGCGACCCCGCGATCGCCTTCGAGTGGCGACCCTTCCCCGATTACTTCGCCGCTCCGGGCCGGATGGACGCCGGACGGGCCATCAACCCTCTCGACCTGCCCGCCGCGGAGCTGGGCGACCTCGCCGCGCTGGTCCGCCCGCCCGTGGACCGGGATCGGGCCGGTCGGGACCACGCGCGCTCGGCGCCCCTGAGCCAGGGACGGGCGCTGATCGGAAGGCTGCTGCTGGCCTACGTCCGTGCGGGAGGGGAGATCCGCACGGGAGCGCGCGTGACCGACCTGCTCACCGACGACGGCCGCGTGGTCGGCGTCGTGGCCATGACCGCCGACGGCCCGGTGGAGGTGCGCGCCCGGCACGGCGTGCTGCTGGCGGCCGGCGGCTTCGAGCGGAACACGGCCATGCGCGCCGCGCACGGGGTACCGGGCGCGGCCGAGTGGTCGATGGCCCCGGCGGAGGCCGCAGCCGGGGAGCCGATCGGCGCGGCGGTCGCCCTGGGCGCGGCCACCGACCTGCTCGACCAGGCGTGGTTCTGCCCCGGGATCCTGCACCCCGATGGCTCGGCTGCCTTCACGCTCGGTTTCCGCGGGGGGCTGATCGTCGACGGCCACGGCCACCGGTACGCCGACGAGTCCCTGCCGTACGACCGGATGGGGCGGCAGATGGCGGCCGCCGCGGATCGTGTGCCGTCCTGGCTGATTTTCGACTCCCGGACCGGCGGAGACCTGCCGGCCATCTCGCTGCCCCCGCTGCCGGCCGACGCGCACCTCGCCGCCGGCACCTGGGTGTGCGCCGGGACGCTCGAGGACCTGGCCCGGCAGATCGGTGTCCCGGCGGGGGCCCTGACCGCCACGGTCGACCGCTTCAACGGGTTCGCGGCCACCGGCGTCGACGAGGACTTCGCGCGCGGCGACGACCCCTACGACCGGTTCTTCGCTGCCGGCGACGGCCCCAACCCCTGCCTGGTCCCGGTGGACACCGCGCCGTACTACGCCGCCCGCCTGGTCCTGAGCGATCTCGGCACCAAGGGTGGGCTGCGCACCGATGCGCACGCCCGGGTGCTGCGCGCCGACGGCGACGCGATCCCCGGGCTCTACGCCGCCGGCAACACCAGCGCTTCCATGGCGGGGCCGGTCTACCCCGGCCCCGGCGTCCCGATCGGGACCGCCATGGTGTTCAGCTCCCTCGCCGTACGGGACATGACGGGGGCGCCCTGATCCCGATGCCGCTGTCGGACGGCGGGCCCCGGTTCCCAGGTGGAGCCGGGGCCGTTCGGTCTCAGATGAGGTTGTCCTCCACCGCCAGGCCGAAAGCGCCCTTGCCGTAGAGGGCGAGCGTGCGCTCGACGTCGTTGGCCACGTGCACGCTGCCGGCATGCACGTCGCGCCAGGCACGCTCGATCGGGTTCCCCCTCCGCAGCGAGTTGCCGCCGGCGGTCTTGAAGAGCAGGTCCGCGGCCGCGAGGGAGCGCTCGGTGGCCCGCACCTGGTCGCGGCGGGTGCGCAGTCGCAGCTCCATCGGGATGCCCTCCGCCGCGGCCGCCTGCCGGTGCAGCTCGCTCATGTTGCGGTCCATCTGCAACGTGGCCGCATCGATCTCCGAGGCCACCCGGGCGACGGCGACCTGGGCGAACGGGTCCTCGGCGAACCGGCCACCGCCCAGCGACAGGCGCACACGGTCGCGCATCGTGGCGACGTAGGAGTCGTAGCAACCCTGCACCGCGCCCAGGAGCGGAGAGGTGACCGCCGAGGCGAACACCGCACCGAAGGGCATCCGGTACAGCGGGCCGGGATTGGCGCGCTGCCCCGGGCCGCGCAGCTGGGAGTGCTCGAAGTTGCGCAGCACCCGGTGCTCCGGCACGAATGCGCCGGCCACCTCGACGTCGTTGCTGCCGGTCCCGCGCAGCCCCATCACGTCCCAGACGTCGTGCACCACGAAATCCGTGCGGGGCACCAGCACGGTGAGGAAGTCCAGCGGCCGGCCGTGGACGCCGACGACCAGGGCTCCGAGCAGGGCCCAGCCGGCGTGGTCGCAACCGGAGGAGAAGCTCCACCGCCCGGTCAGCTGGTAGCCACCGTCGACCTCGGTGAGGCGCCCGACCGGTGCGTAGCTGGATGCGACCAGGGTGTCCGGGTCGGGGCCCCAGACGTCGTCCTGGGCGCCTTCCGGGAAGAGCGCGAGCTGCCAGGGGTGGACCCCGACGACCGAGGTGACCCAGCCGGTGGAGCCGCATGCGCCCGCAACCGCCCGCACCACCCGGAAGAACTCGGTGGGGTCGCACTCCGCGCCGCCGTAGCGCTTGGGCTGCAGCATGCGGAAGACACCCGCGTCACCCAGTTCGGCCATCGTCTCGTCGGACACCCGGCAGGTCTCCTCCGCCGCCGCGGCACGATCGGCGATGCCGGGCAGCAGCGCGGCCACCCGGGCGTGCACCGTCGCCTCTCCGGTGTCGCTCATCCCGGTTCCTCCTCGCGCGTCGATGCGTGGCACGGACCCGATGGTGCGCCGCGGCGCGGCTCCGGCTCGCAGCCTTTCCGATGAGTGAGACGCGCCACCCCGTGCCGTGGCACCCGACCTACGTTGGCGCTCGAGCACCAGCACTCGAGGGGATGGTCGGGCAATGACCGCTGTGCAGGACATGGACGAGATCCGCCGCATCGAGGCCGAGGCGGCACCGACACGTTTCGCGCGTGGTTGGCACTGCCTCGGGCTGATCCGCGACTTCGCCGACGGCAAGCCGCACTCCATCCAGGCGTTCGGGCAGAAGCTCGTCGTCTTCCAGGGCGAGGACGGCTCCGTCAACGTCCTCGACGCCTACTGCCGGCACATGGGTGGTGACCTGTCGCAGGGGACCGTGAAGGGCAACGAGGTCGCCTGCCCGTTCCACGACTGGCGCTGGGGCGGCGATGGCAAGTGCAAGCAGATCCCCTACAGCCGGCGGGTGCCCCTGCGGGCGCGGACGGCTGCCTGGCCGACCCTGCAGCAGGACGGGATGCTCTTCGTCTGGAACGACCCGGAAGGCAACCCCCCGCCGGCCGACGTGACGATCCCGCGCATCGAGGGCGCCGAGAGCGACGAGTGGACCGACTGGCGCTGGTACTACACCGTGGTGAACACCAACTGCCGTGAGGTCATCGACAACATCGTCGACATGGCGCACTTCTTCTACGTGCACGGCTCGTTCCCGACCTACTTCAAGACGATCTTCGAGGGT
This sequence comes from Blastococcus carthaginiensis, assembly GCF_030731085.1. Lineage (NCBI taxonomy): Bacteria > Bacillati > Actinomycetota > Actinomycetes > Geodermatophilales > Geodermatophilaceae > Blastococcus > Blastococcus carthaginiensis. Next base: position 6,061 of record NZ_JASNFN010000003.1, read on the forward strand.
CCGGTCGCCACGCAGATCCAGAACGGCGTCGGGCGGGAGGACGTTCGCCCGCCGGCCAAGGAGGGGCAGCCCAAGCTGATCGGCAACACGTCGGTGGCCGCTTACCACGGACCGTCGTTCATGATCGACGACCTGACCTACCACTACGACAACATGGACCTCGAGTCCGTGCTGATCAACTGCCACTACCCCATCGACGCCAACTCGTTCGTCCTGCAGTACGGCGTGATCGTCAAGCGTTCCGAGCACCTGCCCGGCGACGCCGCCGAGAAGCTGGCCATCGGGACGGGCGACTTCATCCGGCAGGGCTTCGAGCAGGACGTGGAGATCTGGAAGAACAAGACCCGGATCGACAATCCGCTGCTCTGCGAGGAGGACGGTCCGGTCTACCAGCTGCGACGCTGGTACGAGCAGTTCTACGTCGACGTCACCGACGTCACGCCGGAGATGGTCGAGCGGTTCGAGTACGAGATGGACACCACCAAGCCCAACGAGGCGTGGCGCCGGGAGGTCGAGGAGAACCTCGCCCGCCGCGCCGCCGCCGAGGACACGCCGGCTGCCTGGGCAGCGGGTCAGCCGGTCTGATGGCGGTGCGACCGGACAACCGGCTGCTCGACGCCCCGATGCGGCCGGTTCGGTGCCGCCGCTGCTCGGCGCCGGTGCAGGTGCGGAAGAGCAGCTGGCAGCAGACAAGTGTCCAGTGGAACGCCGACGCCGTCGCCGCGTGCGTGGAGCGGCGCTCAGCACAGCCCGGCTCGGGGCCCAACAGCAACTTCTTCGAGAACTGCTCGGAGCTGCGCGCCTCGATCCGGGGCGCCGCCGTCGAAGGCCTGCTCCCCGTTCCCGACGCCGAATCCTGAGCGCCACCTCAACTCCGTGACACGCCTCGCGCCGGTCAGTCCTCACGGATCGACCGACGCGACGCGCAGCACGGCCGATCCAGCTGAGAGGCGACATCGTGATCGACAACCAGACGTACGGCCCCTGGGCGGTCATCGCCGGCGGCTCCGAGGGCGTGGGAGCCTCGTTCGCACACCAGCTCGCGGACGCCGGGATCAACCTGCTGCTCATCGCCCGCAAGCCCGGGCCGCTCGCCGAGACCGCTGACGCGGTACGGGCGAAGGGCGTGACGGTACGCACCCTCGAGCTGGACCTGCTCGATCCGGGCGCGGTCAAGGCCATCCGGGAGGCCACCGACGACGTCGAGGTCGGGCTGCTGATCTTCAACGCCGGCGCCAACAGCTACGGGCACGAGTTCGTGACCGGTGAGCTCGACCGCATCCAGGGGGTCATCGACCTCAACATCACCGCCCAACTGGCCCTGACCCACCACTTCGGCGCGCTCATGCGCGAGCGCGGCCGGGGCGGCATCGTGCTCGTCGGTTCCCTGGCCGGCTACATGGGCACCGCGGACATGAGCATCTACTCGGCGGTCAAGGCGTTCAGCCGGGTGTTCGCCGAGGGGCTGTGGCTCGAGCTGCGCGAGCACGGCGTGCACGTGCTCGAGCTCGTCCTCGGGGTGACCCGGACACCGGCGATGGAGCGGGCCGGGCTGGACTTCTCCATCCCGGGCCTCAATGTCGCCGAACCGGAGGACGTCGCCCGGGAGGGCCTGGAGCAGCTGCCTCACGGGCCGGTGTGGATCGCGGGCGGCAACGAGGCGGCCGCCGCCAAGCGCAGCGGCATGGACCGCGCTGAGCTGGTCAGCCGGGCGCACGCCCACCACCAGCGCCTGATGGGTCGCTGATCCCACCGGCGCCACCGGTCAGCCCGGAGCCCTACCGGAGCTGCGCTCGGCGATCTGCACCAGATCGCCGGCCAGGCCGGTGAGCTGGCGCGGTCCGATCCACACCGCGGTCAGCCGCCGCTCCAGACCGACTCCCGCGACCGGCACCCGGTGCAGCTCGCCGGAGGCCAGCGCGGCGTCGACGGCCAGCGCGCTCAGCACGGCCGGCGGTCCGCCGGCCATGACACTCAGTCGCACGGCCGCGTTACTGGTCAGGGCGAGCGCCGGCGCCACCATGGCGCCGGCCCCGCCGAGTGCCGTCTCCAGCGCCGTCCGGGTGCCCGATCCCGCTTCCCGCACCACCAGCGGGGTCGCGGCGAGTTCCGCCGACGTGACCGGCTCGCGCCGCCGGGCCCACGGATGACCGGGATGGACGACCACGACGAGTTCGTCGTGTGCCACCTCGAGCCGGTGCAGGCCGCCGGGCAGCTCGGGTGACTCCAGGAAGCCGATGTCGTAGCTGCCGGCGGCCACCCCGGTCGCGACGTCGGCCGAGTTGTGCACACTCAGGGCCACTTGCACCTCGGGATGGCGGCGTCGGAGCTCGGTGAGCCACGCTGGTACGAGGTATTCGGCCACCGTCATGCTGGCGGCCACGCTCAGCCGCGGATCGGTGCCGGCCCGTAGCGCGTCGATCCCTGCGCCGAGCCGCTCGGCGGCATCCAGTACATCTCGCGCCCAGTCGACGACGAGCGCACCTTCCGCAGTGAGCGTCGATCCCCGCGGGGACCGCCGCAGCAGCCGTACGCCGCTTGCCCGCTCGAACCGGGCCACCGCGCGACTGGCATTGGGCTGGGCCATCCCGACGGCGCGAGCCCCGGCCCCCAGACTGCCGTGCTCGGACACACTGACGAGGAGTTCGAGCAGCGGCAGATCCGGCCAGTCCCGCGGCGCGCCCATATCAGCAGTATATGGCTAGATGTCCGATCAGCTCCTACCGGCGCCCGGCCCGCCGGCCGAGCATCGAGACCATGACACCGTCCCCGCCAGTCGGCCGCATCGTCGTCGGCGGCCGATCCGGCAGCCCGCGGCAGGAGACCGTGCTGCCCGGACTCGCGCTGTGCGCCCTCGCGGTGGCCACGTCCTCCGCGGTGCACCGCGGCGTGCCCTCGGTGAGCGTGCTGATGATCGCGATCGTGCTGGGCGTGGTCCTGACGAACGTCGTCCGGCTGCCTGCGATGGTGCAGCCGGGCCTCGCCTTCTCCGCGAAACGGCTGCTGCGGCTGGGCATCGTGCTCCTGGGCCTGCAGCTGCTGCTCGGCGACGTCCTCGGCCTGGGCGCCGGGATGCTGGGGGTGGTGGTGGTGATCGTGGCGGGAGGTATCGGTTCGACCTTGCTGGTGGGCCGCCTCCTGGGCATCGGCGCCACCCAGCGGCTGCTCATCGCCTGCGGCTTCTCGATCTGCGGCGCCGCCGCCGTCGCCGCGGTCGACGGCGTGGTCGATGCCGACGAGGAGGAGGTCGTCACCGCCGTCGCGCTGGTCGTGCTCTTCGGCACGCTGATGATCCCGCTGGTGCCGCTGGCCGCCGCCGGGCTGGACCTGTCCGAGCACGTCGGCGGGCTGTGGGCCGGAGGCGCGATCCACGAGGTGGCCCAGGTGGTCGCGGCCGGCGGGGCCATGGGCGGAACCGCGCTGACGGTGGCGGTGGTGGTCAAGCTCGCGCGGGTCCTGATGCTCGCCCCGGTGCTCGCGGTGGTGAGCTGGCAGCACCGCCGTCAGCCGGCCGGCGGGCCGGAGGGACGTCGTCCGCCGCTGGTGCCGCTGTTCGTCGTCGGCTTCCTGGCCATGGTGGTGGTCCGGTCCAGCGGGATCGTCCCCGAGGCGGTGCTGGACGTTGCCGGAGTCGTCCAGGTGGCCCTGCTGTCCGCCGCCATGTTCGCACTGGGCTGCGGGGTACGACTCAGCTCCCTCCGCCGGGTCGGGCCGCGTCCGCTGCTGCTCGCGCTGACTTCCACCATCGTGGTCGCGGGCGTCTCGCTGGGCGGTGTGCTCCTGGTTTCCTGATTCTCGGTCCGGCGCCCTCGGCATCGGGGGTCACACGTGCGAACCGCCGTCGAGCCGGAACTCCGTCCCGTTGAGGTAGGCGCCGTCGGCGGACCCGGCGAAAGCGATCGCCGCGGCCAGGTCCTCCGGCTCGCCGGGCTTCCCCCACAGCGGGTACGTGCGGGCGTACCAGGAGACGTCGATCCCGTCGAACCGTTCCTTGTCCATCGTCAGCGGCGTGGCCACCCCGCCCGGCGACACCGGCACGACGCGGATGCGACGCGGTGCCAGCTCGGCGGACAAGCTCACCGCGAACGACAGCAGCGCGCCCTTGGACGCCGCGTAACCGGTCATGCCCGGATGCGCCTTCGTGGCCGCGGTGGACGTGGTCAGGAGGATGACCCCGGTGCGGTCGGGCACGTGCGGCAGCAACTCCCGGCACAGCGTGACCGGCGCGAACAGGTTGATCGCGAACAGCCAGCGGTAGTCGCCGAGGTCCAGGCCGGTCATCGGCGTGGTGCGCAGTGCCCCGGCGACGTTGGCCAGCACGTCGACCTGACCCAGCTCCGCCACCCCCGCGCCGGCCGCGGCCACCGCGGCGTCCTCGGTGGCGAGATCGGCGGTGTGGCAGGTCAGCCGCGCCGGATCGTCGACCAGCTCCCGGGTGGTCGCCAGTCCCTCGGTGTCCCGGTCGACGGCGAAGACCGTCGCACCTTCGGCTACCAGCCGGACCGCGGTTGCCCGACCGATGCCCGAGCCTGCCCCCGTGAGGAACACCCGCTTGCCGTCGTAGCGGTTCATCGACTGCCTCTCCGTCATGGTTGCCGGTCCGCTCCGGTCGCCGCCGCCCGGCCGGCACGGCGGCCGAAGAAGGTGCCATCGCCCAGCGACGTCCCGCTGATGTAGCCCTCGCCGTGGATGCCGGCGCTGGCCCGCCCCGCGGCGAACAATCCCGGGATGGCCGAACCGGAGACGTCGAGCACCGCGCCGTCCACGGTCGTGTGCAGCCCGCCGAGGGTGAAACCGGCGGCACCCGTTCCCTGCGGTGTGGCATCGCGGCCGCTGGCGAATCCCAGCCGGGGGTCCAGCGCGGCGAACGGTGGCTCCAGCGGGCGGAGCCACTCCGCGCTCTTGTGGAACAGCGGGTCCTCGCCTGCGGCGGCGTGCCGGTTGTAGACCCCGACCGTCGCCTCGAGCGCCCCGGCCGGGATACCGAGCTCGGACTCCAGCTCGGCCAGGGTCGCCGCGGCGTACCGGGGACGGACCCCCCAGAGGTCGCCCGCCGGGATCGACTCCCACCCCGCCTCGTCGACGACCACCCACCACGGGCCGGGCTGGTGCTTCACGGCCGCCGAGCTGAACAGCCCCGGGTAGACGTCCTCGTTGATGAACCGCTGGCCGACCGCGTTGACCAGCACCCCGCGCACCGCCGCCGCCGGCAGCGCGGTCAGCGCCACCTGCACCGAGCCCATCCGGCGGGTCGCCGCGCCGAGCGCGACGGCCATGCGGATGCCGCTGCCGTCGTCGCCACCGTCGCTGACCTTGCCGTGGCCGAGCAGCACCGGAGCATGCGCGGCGAGCATCGCCTCGTCGTCGACGAAGCCCCCGGTCGTGAGGACGACGCCGCGCCGCGCCCGGTAGGCCTCGTCCGCGCCGAACCGGCGCGCGGTCGCGCCGACCACCCGCCCGTCCTCGACCACCAGAGCAGCGGCGCGGACGTCGGTCTCGATCCGGACCCCGGCTCCGCGCACGGCGCCGACCAGCCGCTCCATGAGCAGCCCACCGGCGAACCCCGGCGCGGTCGGGCGGTGACCGCGCGGGACCGGACGGGCCTGCTGGTCGTAGGGCCAGGCGTTCTCACCCAGCCACATGAGGCCGTCGGTGGTCAGCGGCATCCAGGTGGGCGCGTCGAACAGCGTCTCCTGGAACGGCACACCGAGAGCGCGGAACCACCCGAAGTGCTCGACGCTGCCCTCGCAGTACAGCCGCAGCTTCTCCTCGTCGGCGTGCGGACCGAGCGCTGCCCGCAGGTAGGCGAACATCGACTCGGCGTCGTCCTCGAAGCCGCAGGCCTCCTGCACCGAGGTGCCGCCCCCGAGATAGAGCTCGCCGCCCGACTGCGCCGAGGAGCCACCGGGCCCGGACGCGCGCTCCAGCACGAGCACCGACGCGCCGGCGGCGGCCGCCTCGAGGGCGGCCGCCGCACCGGCACAGCCGAGGCCCACGACGAGGATGTCGGCCTCGGCGTCGAACCGCTCGATCGCCGAGGCGGGAACCGGGGCGACCGAACGGCTCACGTCCGCGGGAGGAACGCGGCCAGGGGCTCCGAGCCCGACCAGTCGTGGCCCCAGTAGCTGTCGGCGGTGATCTCCTCGGCGGTGTAGGAGGCCTCGTCGACCAGCATGCCCTCGCAGCCGTACTCGATGTCCCACCCGCCGGGAGCGCGCACGTAGAACGACACCATCTTGTCGTTGGTGTGCCGACCCAGGGTCGACGACAGCGAGAAGCCGGCCCGGTTCACGTTGTCCAGTGCACGGCCCACGGCGTCCAGCGTGTCGACCTCGACCATCAGGTGCACCAGACCCGGCGGCTCACCGTGCGGTGCCGGCGCGATGGCCAGGCTGTGGTGACGCTGGTTGACCCCCATGAACCGGACCCGCCGCGGCGACTTCGGCCCGCCGAGCCGCATGGCACCGCGCGGCTTGAAGCCGAGCACCTCGCAGTAGAACGCCACGGTCTCGTCGGGGCAGGTGGTGGGCAGCACGACGTGCCCCATCCCCTGGCCCCCCGTCACGAACTGCTGGGCCTGGCCCGTGATCAGCGGCGAGTGGTCGAGGATCGGCGCGAAGAACACCTCGACGGGAGTGCCGGACGGGTCCTGGAAGGCGATCGCCTCCTCGACGCCGCGGTCGTCGCACTCGTCACGGGAGAGCTCCTTGACCGCGACCCCGGACGCCTCGACGGCACGGCCGACCGCGGCCAGCGCGAACTGGTCACGGACCTCCCAGCCGATCGCGCGCACGTGGTCGTGGTCACCGGGCACCACGATCAGCCGGGCGCGGCGCTCGTCCATCCGCAGGTACAACGCGTCCGGGTCGGGGCCGCTGCCTACTGCGAAGCCGAGGGCGCCGACGGTCAGCTCCCGCCAGCGATCGATGTCGGTGGTCTGGACCTCGAGGTATCCGAGGCCACGGATCTGGGTCATGTGCTGGTCTCCGTTCGAGAAGGGCGGATCAGATCATCGAGCGCATCGGTCCCGGCGGCGGCTCGATGCCGAGCTGGGACAGCGCGGCCACGTGGTTGATCGAGCCGGGCACGTGGATGGCGTGCGTCAGGCCCATGTGGGCGTCCCGCCAGAACCGTTGCAGCGGGTTGTCCATCCGCATGGCGTTCCCCCCCGAGCGCGCAACGATCTCGTCCACCGCCCGCACCGCCCGCCAGGCCGCCTGGGTCTGGTTGCGCCGACCCAGCGCCCGCTCCTCGAAGGAGAACTCGTGGCCGGCGGCGGCCAGGTCGTACATCCGGTTGGCGTTGTCGAGCAGCGCGGCCCGGGAGGCGGCGATCTCGCCGGCGGCCTCACCGATCGCGTAGAGCACGTACGGGTCGTCCTTCACCTTGGTCCCGGTGATCTGCACGCGGGTTCGCTGGTAGGCCAGGTGGTGAGCCAGCGCACCTTCGGCGATGCCGATGACCGCCGAGGTGATGCCGAGCGGGAACGCGCAGGAGAACGGCACGTGGTACAGCGGGTTGGTCAGCCCGGCGTCCTTGGGCTGCGTGCCGTCGACCAGCTTGGCGTTGTGGATGATCCGGTAGGACGGGATGAAGGCGTCCTTGACGACGATGTCCTTGCTGCCCGTGCCGCGCAGGCCGACGACGTCCCAGGTGTCATCGACGATCTCGTAGTCCGAGCGCGGCAGGATCACGTGGATGTTCTGCGGCGGCTTGGCCATGTCGCCGTTCTCGTCGCCCAGGAAGGCGCCGAGGAAGATCCAGTCGCAGTGGTCGGTACCCGAGGAGAACTGCCACCGGCCGTTGAAGACGTACCCGCCCTCGACCGGTCGCAGGATGCCCATGGGGGCGTACGGCGAGGCGATCCAGACGTCGTGATCGGCTCCCCACACCTCCTCCTGCACCTTGGGATCGGCCATGGCCATCTCCCACGGGTGGATGCCGACGATGCCCGCGACCCAGCCGGTGGAGCCGTCCAGGGCGGCGGTGGCCATCACGGTCTCGGCCCACTCGACCGGGTGTGCCTCGGCGCCACCGTAGGTCGCGGGCTGAAGCATCCGGATGACGCCGGCGTCGCGCAGCGTCTTCGCGGCGGTGTCGCTGAGCTTGCCGAGACGCTCGTTGACCACGCCCTGCGCGCGGATCTCGTCAGCGCGCTCGGTGATCGCGTCGAGGGCGGTGGTGGTCATGGTGGTGGACCTCAGTTCTTTCCGGCGAGCGTGGAGTTCTTCTCGGCGAGCGAGACAGCGATGTCGATGAGCTGGTCCTCCTGCCCGCCGACCAGCTTGCGCCGTCCGGCCTCGATGAGGATCTCGGCGCCGGAGACGCCGTAGCGCTGGGCCTGGCGGTCGGCGTGCTTGAGGAAGGACGAGTAGACGCCTGCGTAGCCCATGGTCAGGGAGAGCCTGTCGAGCAGGCACTCGCCGTCCATGACCGGGCGGACGACGTCCTCGGCGGCGTCGATGATCTTCAGCGTGTCGACGCCGGTGCGGATGCCGAGCTTCTCGGCGACCGCGACGAACGCCTCGACCGGGGTGTTCCCGGCCCCGGCGCCGAACCGACGGGTGGACCCGTCGATCTGCTGGGCACCGGCCCGGACGGCGAGCACGGAGTTCGCCACACCGAGGCCGAGGTTCTCGTGCCCGTGGAAGCCGACCTGCGCGTCGTTCCCGAGCTCGGCGACCAGCGCGGCGATCCGGTCGCTGGTCTGCTCCATGATCAGTGCCCCGGCGGAGTCGACGACGTAGACGCACTGGCAACCCGCGTCGGCCATGATCCGGGCCTGCTTGGCCAGCACCTCCGGGGGCTGGCTGTGGCTCATCATCAGGAAGCCGACGGTCTCCAGGCCCAGCTCCCGGGCCAACCCGAAGTGCTGGATCGAGATGTCGGCCTCGGTGCAGTGCGTGGCGATCCGGCAGATCGCCGCACCGTTCCCTGCCGCCTCGCGGATGTCGTCCTGGATGCCCAGGCCGGGGAGCATGAGGAAGGCGATCTTGGCGCGGGTGGCCGTCTTCACCGCCTCCTTGATCAGCTCCTGCTCCGGGGTGTGGCTGAAGCCGTAGTTGAAGGACGAGCCACCCAGCCCGTCGCCGTGCGTCACCTCGATGACCGGCACGCCGGCGTCGTCGAGCGCACCGACGATCGAGCGGACGTGCTGAGGGGTGAACTGGTGCCGCTTGGCGTGCGAGCCGTCGCGCAGCGACGAGTCGGTGATCCGGATGTCGAGGTCGGCACTGTAGGCCTTCGCGGCCGGGAAGGCGGAGAGAGCAGTCATGGGAGTCGTCGTCCTCAGCTCGCGGCGGGTGTGCGGTCGGCCAGGATGCGGGCGGCGAATCCCTCGCCGACCGCGGTCGCCGCGGCGGTCATGATGTCCAGGTTGCCGCTGTAGGGCGGCAGGAAGTCCCCCGCACCCTCGACCTCGATGAACACCGCCACGCGGGCCATGCCGCCGCTCATCGGGTTCGGGTCGTCGAACTGGGGTTCGGCGCGCAGCCGGTAGCCGGGCACGTAGCCGGCGACGTCGGCCGCCATCTTCGTGATCGAGGTCGCGATCGCGTCGCGGTCGGCGTCCTCGGGGATGGCGCAGAAGATGGTGTCCTGCATGAACATCGGCGGCTCGGCCGGGTTGAGGATGATGATCGCCTTGCCTCGCCGCGCGCCACCGATGACCTCGATCCCACGTGAGGTGGCACGGGTGAACTCGTCGATGTTGTTCCGGGTGCCCGGGCCGGCCGAGGGGGACGCGACGCTGGCCACGATCTCCGCGTAGGCCACCTCGGTCACCCGGGACACCGCGGCCACCATCGGGATGGTGGCCTGGCCGCCGCAGGTGATCAGGCTGACGTTGGGAGCCTCGCGGTGCTCGTCGAGGTTGACGGCGGGGACGACGGCGGGGCCGAGGGCAGCCGGGGTGAGATCGATGGCCTGGATCCCCCGCTCGGCGTAGCGCGGGGCGTTGGCGCGGTGCACGTAGGCCGAGGTGGCCTCGAAGACCAGGTCGGGCTGCTCGTCCTGGGCCAACAGCCAGTCGACACCTTCGGCCGAGGACTCCAGGCCGAGGGCGGTCGCCCGGGCCAGACCCTCGCTGGCGGGGTCGACCCCGATCATCCAGCGCGGCTCGATGCTGGCCGAACGCTGCAGCTTGTACAGCAGGTCGGTGCCGATGTTGCCCGAGCCGACGATGGCGGCGGTCGCCTTGCTGGTGGCGGTCACTGGTCTCCCCCGGTGAAGGTCAAAGCCACGGAGCCGAGTCCGACGAACTCGGCACGGAAGGTGGAGCCGGCCCGGACGTCGAACGCCCGGGTGCAGGAGCCCGGCAGGATCACGTGCCCGGCCTCCAGCTTCACGCCGAAGGAGGCGACCGTGCGGGCCAGCCAGGCGACGGCGGTGGTCGGGTTGCCGAGGACGGCGCTGGTGTTGCCGCGGGCCACCTCGACGTCGTCCTGGAACAGCACCGCGTCGATGTCGGCCGGGTCCAGGTCGCGCGGACTCATCCGTGCGGCGCCCAGGACGACGCCGGCCGAGGAGGCGTTGTCGGCGATCGTGTCGGCCAGACCGATCCGCCAGTCGACGATCCGGCTGTCGATCAGCTCGATGCTCGGAGCCAGGTACTCGGTGGCGGCGAGGACGTCGTCCTCGGTGCACCCCTCCCCCGGCAGCGTGTCGCCGAGGACGTAGGCGACCTCCACCTCGATCCGCGGGAAGCAGTACCGGGCAGCCGGCACGGGGCTGCCCTCGGAGAGCACCATGGTGTCGAGCAGGTGGCCGTAGTCGGGCTCGTCCACGCCCATCATCTGCTGCATCACCGGGGACGACAGCCCCACCTTGTGGCCGTGCACGGTGGCCCCGTCGGCCCGCTGACGGGCGATGTTCAGCAGCTGGATCTCGTACGCGTCGACGACGTCGATGCCGTCGAACGTCGCCGTCAGCGGCTCGATCGGCGCCCGGTCCCGCTGGGCGGCCCAGAGCCGGTCCGCAGCCAGCTGGCGGTGTGTCGGGCTGAGCATCCGAGGCCTTCCGTCGATGGTGCAGTGGCCGGGGAACCGTCGCACCGGACGACCGGCGCCGGGGGTGACCTCCCGCTCAGTGGGAGGCACGCGGCCGGTCGATCGACTCGGCCACGACCGCGCCTGGGGCACGGGTGGCGGTACCGGTGCGCCGCGGTGCGGACCAGCGGGGCTCCCGGCAACCGCGACACCGGCCGGAACAGGCTCGCGTGGTCCACCGGTCACCGGCCCGGCCGCGGTCGGACCGACGTCGGCAGCCTGCACGGCGCCGCCGATACCGGCGTCAGCGCGCCGGGGCTCAGGCCTCGTAGGTGACGCGGAAGCGCTCGCTGACCGGGAGCGCCTGGCAGGCGAGGACCAGCCCGTCGGCCAGGTCGGCGGCGTCGAGCACCTCGTTGCGCTCCATCGTCATCTCGCCCTCGAGGACGACGCAGGCGCAGGCGCTGCAGTTGCCCTCGCGGCACGAGAAGGGCGCATCCAGGCCGGCGTTGCGCAGGGCGTCGAGCAGCTTGGTGCGGCGCGGCCAGGCGACCGTGCTCGTCTCCCCGTCCAGCTCGACCTCGACCTCGGCCGCCGGGCCGGCGTCGTCGTCCTCCACCTCGATCTCCACGGGCGGCACGTCGGCGAACGGGTCGTTCGTGAGCGAGGTGAAGCGCTCGATGTGCAGCCGCTCCCCCGGCACGCCGGCGGCGGTGAGCGTGGCCTGGGCGAGGTCCATGAAAGGACCGGGGCCGCAGACGAACACCTGCCGGTCCGCGTACGGCTCGGTCAGTGCCCGCAGACCCGCGGCGCTCGGCAGCCCCTGCACCGATTCCAGCCAGTGCAGGACCACGAGCCGCTCGGGATGCTCCTCGGCGAGGGCGAGCAGCTCGTCACGGAAGATCACCGACTGCTCGTCGCGATTCGCGTAGACCAGGGTCACCGAACCGCTGCCGACCGACAGCGCCGACTTGAGGATCGACATGACCGGGGTGATGCCGCTGCCGGCGGCGAGCAGCAGGAAGTCGTCGTCCAGCGACCGGGGCGAGAAAGTACCCGAGGGGCGCAGCACCTCCAGCACGGCCCCTGCGGCGACGTTGTCGCACAGCCAGTTGGAGCCGTAACCACCCACCGTCCGCTTGACGGTGACCTTGAGCCGCTCCGGGCAGTGCGGGGAGCTGGACAGCGAGTAGCAGCGGGCAGCCCCCCCGTCCCGCTCCGATGGCACCCGGACGGTGAGGAACTGGCCGGGCCGGTACCCGGAGAAGTGCTCCGGCTCCTCGGGCTCGAGGACCAGCGAGTGGGCGTCCGACGTCTCGCGGACGACCTCGACGACCCGCACCCGCTGCGGGGCCTGCTGGGACATGCTTCCCTCCCTGCGGGTCAGACCGGTTGGGCGAGCGGCCCGCCCGCGGCCCGAGGACCCTCGGCAGTGGGCCGGGCGGATGCGGCAGCATCTTTCGCGGCGACGTAGCCGAAGACGATCGAGGGGCCGATGGTGGCGCCCGGGCCGGCGTACTCGTTGCCCATCACCGACGCCGACGTGTTGCCGGTGGCGTACAGGCCCGGGATGACGCCGCCGTCCGTACGCAGCACCCGGCTGCGCTCGTCGGTGACCAGGCCGCCCTTGGTGCCGAGGTCCCCGACCTCGATGCGGAACGCGTAGAACGGCCCCTTGTCGATGACGTCGAGGTTCGGGTTCTCCAGCGTCGGGTCGCCGTAGTAGCGGTCGTAGGCGGAGTCGCCGCGGGCGAAGTCGGCGTCGACTCCGGTCCGTGCGAACCCGTTGAACCGCTCGACGGTCGCGGTGAGCGCGTCCGCGGGGACCCCGATCTGCTCGGCCAGCCCAGCCAGGGTGTCGGCGCGGAACGCGATGCCGGCGTCGTAGAAATCCTTGGGGATGGGCATGCCAGGCAGAATCTGCGCGAACGGGTACCGCGCCCGCGCCTTGGCGTCCATCACGAACCAGGACGGCGCGTGGCCGCCGGCCAACTGGTCGTGCACGAAGTTGACGTAGGGCGCGGACTCGTTGGTGAACCGCTGTCCGGCGGCATCGACGATGACCGAGGGCGGGATGCACCGCTCGGACACCAGGGGAATCACCGCGCCGGCCGGGTGGCGCACCGAGGGCATCCACCAGGCGTCGTCCATCAGGTCCAGCGCCGCCCCGGCCTTCTGCCCCAGCAGGATGCCGTCGCCGACGATCTCCCGTGCACCGGCGCTGTAGTCCGGGTGCGCACCCTCGGGCAGGTACTGCTCACGCATCTGCTGGTTGTGGTCGAAGCCACCGGTGGCCAGCAGCACGCCGTGGCGGGCACCGATGCGCATCGCCCTGCCCTCGCGGTCGACCTCGATCCCGCGGACCGCGCCGGCGTCGTCGAGCACGAGGTCGGTCATCGGGGTGCGCAGCCACAGCGGGATGCCGGCGTCCTTGAGCGCCATGCGCATCCGGGCGGCCAGCGCGCGCCCGCCGGTGGCCATGTGCCGGCGCCGGACGACGTTGGACGACACCCGCCAGGCGGCGACGACCGACGCCCACCGACCACGCCAGGTCCGCTTGACCATGGCCAGGTCGTGGTAGTCCTTCGCGGTCACCCACAGACCCAGCGGGCCCTTCATGCTGTTGGGCCGCTGGAACTGCTCGTCCTCGCCGAGCTTGCGGGTGTCGAACGGCTTGGCCTCGATGGAGCGGCCCAGCGGGCGGCCACCCTCCAGCTCGGGGTGGTAGTCGGCGTAGCCCTTGGTCCAGTCGAACACCATCCACTTGCTGCGGCACAGCAGCTCCATGGCGGGCGGACCGTTGTCGACGTAGGCGTCCAGGCGCGCCGCGGGCACCCGCCCGTCGGTGAGCAGGTCCAGGTAGCGGCGGATGGACTCTCGGCTGTCGTCGTGGCCCTTGGCCCGCAGCGTCGGGTTGTTCGGGATCCAGATGCCGCCGCCGGAGATCGCGGTGCTGCCGCCGAACTTCTTGCCCTTCTCCACGACGAGCACGCTCAACCCCGCGTCGGCGGCGGTGAGCGCCGCGGCCATGCCGCCGCCCCCGGAGCCGACGACGACGAAGTCGTACTCCTCGTCCCAGTTCCCCGCTGCGGTCACGCCGCGTCCTTCCGGGTCAGGAAGGCCAGGACAGTGGCTTCCCAGGCCTCCTTGGCCTCGATCATCGCCCAGTGCCCGCAGTTGGGGAACACGTGCAGTTCGACCTCCGGGATCGTGCGCATCGGGATGAGGGCCATGTCCATGGGGCTGACCCGGTCGTCGCGACCCCAGGTGATGAGCGTGCGCGCCTTGATCTTGTGCAGCATGGCCCAGTACGGCGGCGCGTCGGAGTTCGCGGCCGCTGCGGTGCGGGACTCCATCGCCTTGCGGCCGTACATGCGGCGAGCACTGGCCAGGGTCTCCGGGTCGGTGGCCTGCGCCCACCGCTCCTCGATCAGCTCCTCGGTGACCATCGCCGGGTCGTACACCATGGAGTGGAGCCACTGGACCAGTCGCTCGCGAGTCGGCTCCTCGGTGAACTCGACGAGCAGCTTGATGCCCTCGCCGGGTGACGGGCTGAAGATGTTCCGGCCGATGCCGCCGATGGTCACCAGCCGGCGGATGCGGTCCGGGTGGGCGGCTGCCACCTGGGCCGCCACGATCCCGCCCATCGAGTTGCCCACGACGTCGACCTGGTGCAGCCCGAGACCATCGAGGAAGCGCAGCACCGAGGGGGGCGCGGCGACCATCGGGTGCTGGTCGGTCGGATCGCTCACCCCGAAGCCGGGGAACTCCAGCACCAGGCAGCGGAAGTGCTCGGCGAAGGCGGCCAGGTTGCCGCGGTAGTTCCGCCAGCCCGTGACCCCGGGGCCGGAGCCGTGCAGCAGCAGCAGCGGAGGGCCGTCGCCGGCCTCGTGGTAGCGCAGCACGCCCTGGTCTGTGGCCAGCTCCCGGAGCGTGGACTCGTAGGTCAGCGGGGTCATCGGCGGATCAGCTCCAGCGCACACGGGAACGGGTGGTCGGCGAGCGTGGGAACCGTAGGCGGACCCGGGGGGTGGTCGGCGGCATGCGTCCCGATCAACGGGACGGCCGGGCAGGATCGGGGCGGTGCAGCCCGTTCCCCGATCGGTCGCCGTCCGCTTCCGGTGACCGGGACGCGGCCGGGGACGACTGCGCGTGGCGTTCCTACCGTCCTCGGCATGCGGACGATCGAGCCGAACAGCACGTCGCCGTCGACAGGTCCCGCGGCAGGCGCTGCGGGCAGTGCCACGGCACCGGACCCGGCGCCTCCGACCCCGGCCGAGATGCGGCGCGCCATGGGCGCCTTCGCCAGCGGCGTCACCGTGGTGACCGGGCACGACGGCCAGGACGCCGTGGGCTTCGCCTGCCAGTCCTTCGCCTCGGTGTCCCTGGAGCCGCCGCTGATCCTGTTCTGCGCCGACCACCGGGGCCAGGCCTGGCCGCGCATCCGCACCTCCGGGAAGTTCTGCGTCAACGTGCTCGCCGAGGACCAGACCGACGTCTGCGGCCGGTTCGGCTCGGCGCGTGGGCAGAAGTACGAGGGCCTGGAGTGGGACCGATCGCGGTGGGGCGCCCCCGCCCTGCACGACGTCCTCCTCCGGGTGCACTGCGAGGTCTACGACGTGCACGTGGCCGGTGACCACGACGTCGTCATCGGCCGGGTGCTGCACGTGGAGACCGGCCCCGAGACACGACCGATGATCTTCTTCCGGGGCCGGTTCGGCGTGGACCCCGAGCCGGAGTTCGCACCGCCGGACTGGGGCTGGGGCGACCGCTGGGGATGAGCCCCGGCCGGGGCCGGCCCGCCTCGCGGAACCGGCCCCGCAGGCCGTTAGAGCCAGTCGCCGTTTTCCCCGGCGGCCAGCAGTCGGTCCAACGTCTGGGACGACCAGGTGGGGCCGGCGGCGCCCGGGATGGCACGCGGACGGCGATCGCTGTCGAGGTTGGGGTGCAAGGCCAAAGAGACCTGGCGGGCGGCGTCGACCACCAGCGGGGCCACCTTCTCCAACGGCGTCCTCGCGTCGCCGACCAGGGAGATGCTGGCCAGCGGCCCTTCCGGGCCCCGCACGGCGGCGGCCACGCAGGCGATTCCGGAGAAGCACTCCCCCCGCTCGAACGCCAGGCCGCGGCGCTGTCGGATCCGGTTGAGCTCCTGGTGCAGCGTGCTCAGATCGCCGATGGTGCGGCTGGTCAGCCGGCCGATCGCCTGGCCGATCTGGCAATCGACCTGCTCGGGCTCCAACCAGGCCAGCATCGCTTTGCCCAGCGCCGTGGAATGGGCCGGCGCGCGCCCGCCGACCCGGGAGGGAACGGCGCCGGCGAAACGGCCACCCACCTTGTCCAGGTAGTACACCGCCGCCCCCTCCAGGACCGCCAGGTGCACGACCATCCCTGTCTTGATCTGCAACTCGTGCAGCAACGGTGCAGCAGCGACCCGGATCTCCTCGAAACCGCCGTCGCACCCTCCCAGACCCAACGCCCGCTGGCCGAGCCGGTAGCCGAACGGCGTGTGCTCCAGCCAGCTCAGCCGAACAAGCTGGTCGAGGATCCGATGCGCGGTGGATCGGGGCAGATGCGTGCGCCGGGCAACGTCTTCCAGGGTCAGCCGCGTCGAGCGACCTTCGAACGCGTCGAGGATCAGCGTCATCCGCTCGACCATCGACGGAGGAAGCTCCGGCCGCCCGGCGGCGGGAGTGGCGGAATCGGCGGCGGGCTCGGCGGCGAGAACAGTCATCGGTGACTCCACGCTCCATAACTGGAATGAATTCCTGTTCCACCGACGGTACCAGCGAGCTGCGTCACACGGAACACCCACGGCCGCGTGTGCACAGCACCCGTCCCGCGACACCTGCCGGTCACCGGCGTCGCGCTGTTCCTGGCATCGCCGCTGTCGCGGTACGTGACCGGCACGACCTTGCACGTCGACGGCGGCAGCCGCGCCGCCGGCGGCTGGCTCCCCGCCCGAGCGGCGGCTGGACCAACCGCCCGCGCGACCCGTGAGCCCCTCCGGGGGAGCATGTGCAGCTGTCCCAGCCGGGTCGGCTCCCGGCGCGGCTCGATGCGGACCACCGTCTGCCGGCAGCCAGCGGATCCATCCTCGTCCCAGCGTCCGAGAGCAGGCCTGCGCCTCGGCGGGCGGATGATGGCCACCGTCACCATTCTCGACAACCGACGCCGCGGCACCGCTGTTCGATCACCACCGACCGCCGGTGCGCGGCACGGACCCGGCAGGGACGAGGACGCCGTCGTGGGCGAGCGAGGCGTCGGCGCCCTCTTCCTCTTCACCGCCCGTTGGGCCGAGGCCGTGACCGGGCGGTCGTACTCGTCGGCCCGCCTCGCGGATCCGCGCCAGCTTCTCCGGCCGCCCATCCCGCGCTGCCGCCCGCCGCTGCTCGAGTCCGGCCAGCAGCAGCGCACACTCCGCGGCGTGGCTCACCGCGGCCGGACCTGCGTGCGGTTCACCTTCCCGGTGGCGTTGCGGGGCAGCTCTTCGGTGGTCACCCGCCAGCGGGAGGGCACCTTGTACCGGGCGATGCGGCCCAGCAGGTACTCGCGCAGCTCTTCACCGGTGACCGTCGAGCCGGCGGCGACGACGACGACCGCCGTCACCTCCTCGCCGAGATCGCCGTGGGGGACGCCCAGCACGATGCACTCGCGCACGGCGGGGTGGGTGGCCAGCTGGTTCTCCACCTCCACCGGATAGACGTTCTCCCCGCCGCGCAGGATCAGGTCCGAGCGTCGGCTGGAGATGCGCAGCCGCCCGTCCACGAACGTGCCCAGGTCGCCGGTGCGGAACCAGCGGTGCGGAGCCGTGGAGGCCGCAGTGGCTTCCGGATTGCGCCAGTAGCCGAGCATCATCTGCGCACCCCGCAGGTACACCTCCCCCTCCGTCCCCTCGGGCACGGGTTCACCGGCGACGTCACGGATCTCCACCTGCACGGTGGGCACGGGCCGGCCCACCGAATCCGGATCGGCGAGGAGCTCGGCAGGGCCGGCGAGGGTCGCGGCGGTCGATGATTCGGTGAGCCCGTAGGTCGTACCCATGGAACGGCCGGCCACCGGCAGCACCTCGCGGATCCGGTCCTTGAGCCCTGCGGATGACGGCGCGGAGCCCAGGTTGAAGGTGCGCAGCGAGCTCAGGTCGTAGGCACCCAACCCGCCTTCGCGATCGGCGTGCTCGACGATCCGCACGGCCATCGTGGGCACCGCCCCCCAGTTGGTGACCCGCTCCCGCTCGACCAGCCGCAGCACCCGGTCGACGTCGAAACGGCCACGGTGGACGACCGCAGTGTCGCCCACCGCCAGCCGCACGACGGCCAGGTTGTGCAGGGCCGCGATGTGGAACAGCGGCGTGACCAGGAGGAAGCGGCGGTCGACGAGCGGGGTGCCGAGCGCGGCGGGGACCGCGTCGTTGAGCAGGTGGAACCAGCACGCCGCGACGACGTTGCGGTGCGAGTGGGTCGCACCCTTGGGCCGCCCGGTGGTGCCGCTGGTGTAGAGGACCACCGCGGGGTCGTCCTCCACCACGATGTCCGCGGGGAGCGGTGCGCCGGCGTACTTGGTCACCAGCGCCGGGACGTCGTCCTCGATCGACAGCACCGGGATCGCCGGCTGGCCGGCGAGAGCGCGGCGAGGCGCGTCGGCCACCAGCAGGACCGGTTCGGAGTGCGCCAGCCCGTAGGCGATCTCCGGGCCGGCCCACAGCGAGTTCATCCCGACCGCGACGGCCCCCAGCGCGGTGGCGGCCCAGAAGGTCAGGATCCACTCGGGGTTGTTGGCCGCGCAGATGGCGACCCGGTCGCCCTTGCGCACGCCGAACTCCTCGCGCAGCGCCGCGGCCAGTGCGGCCACGGCATCCAGGTGGTCGCGGAAGGTCAGCCGGCTCCCCTCGGTGACCAGGTACTCCCGATCGCCGAACCGGGCCGAGGCGCGCAGCAACTGCCCGAGGGACCGCTCCCGGTTGGCGAACACCTCCATCGGTTCCCCGAGCACGTCCTCGGTGCGGATCTCGAACCGTGACCCGGGGCCGGTCAGGCGGGCGAGGATCTCGTCGCGGCTGGGCGGGTAGCGGCCGGTCATGTCGGGGACTCCTCCGTGATCGGGGCAGCGGGCGGCTCGTCAGCTCGCCGTGCATGCATCTCAGCGGACGGTCAGCTGACCGCCGTCGACGTTCCACGACTGCCCGGTGATCCAGGCCGCCTGGTCGCTGGCCAGGAAGACGACGGTGGAGGCGACCTCCTGGGCGGTGCCGACGCGGCCCAGCGGCAGGTTCGCGGTGACATAGGCAGCCCAGGCGTCGGGCGACCAGTCGTCGAGGCGGCCGGTGGCGGTGACCCCCGGGCAGACGGCGTTGACCCGGATGCGATGGGAGCCCAGCTCCTTGGCCATGGAGGAGGTCAGCGACTGGACGCCGGCCTTCGAGGCGGAGTAGGCCGCGGTCCGCGGACCGCTCAGCTTCCCGCCGATGGAGGAGATGTTGATGATGCTGCCGCCCTCGCCCTGCTCGATCAGCCGGCGGCCGAAGGCCCGGCTCATGAGGAAGGTGCCGCGCAGGTTGACCGCGATCACGTGGTCCCAGACCTCGACGTCGAGCTCGGTGACCGGTACGCGGTCGGCCCCGCGGGAGGCGGCGGCGTTGTTGACCACGACGTCGACGCGGCCGAACTCGGCGAGAACGGCGGTCAGGAGCTCCTCGGCCCCCTCCGGGGTGGCGACGTCGCAGACCACGGGCAGCGCACGCCGGCCGAGGGCGCGGACCTCGTCGGCGACCGAGTCGACGTCCCGCCAGCCGGCGGCCTTCTCGTCGTCGGGATAGCGGTCGGGATGGCGCCCGGTGCCGGTCTGGACGACGTCGCAGCCGGCGCGGGCCAGCTCGACGGCGACCGCTCGCCCGATCGAGCGCATCCGTCCCGCACCGGTCACGACCGCGATCCGGTCCGTCAGTCCGGTCAGCTCCACGCTCATCCCGGCACCCGGACGAGCTCGACGGACTGCCCACGGGCCTCGACGGTGCGCCGGCCGGCGTCGCGGAGCGCGTCGGCGATCACCGCGTCGGGAACCCGTTCGGCCGTGGCCGGTCCGGGCACGGGCTCAGATCCTCTCGACGATGGCGCCGGTGGCCATGGCGCCGCCCGCGCACACCGCGACCATGCCGATCGCCCGGTCGGTGCGCTCGAGCTCGTCGAGCACCGTGGCGATGAGCCGGACGCCGGTGGAGCCCACCGGGTGGCCGAGGGCGATCGCCCCGCCGTTGACGTTGAGCAGGGCCGGATCGACCCCGTGCACCTGGGCGAAGGACATCGGAACCGCCGCGAACGCCTCGTTGACCTCGAACAGGTCGATGTCGCCGATCTTCATGCCGGTCCGCTCCAGGAGCCGCTCGGCGGCCTGCACCGGGCCGTCGAGCAAGTAGCGCGTCTCCGCGCCGATCAGGCACTGGGCGATGATCCGGGCGCGCGGCCGCAGCCCGAGCTCCCGGGCGCGCTGCTCGTCCATGAGGATCGCGGCGGTGGCGCCGTCGGAGATCTGCGAGGCGGTGCCCGCGGTGTGCAAGCCGCCCTCGAGGATCGGCTCGAGCGTCGCCAACGCCGCCATGCTGGTCTCCCGCAGGCCCTCGTCGCGGGTCACGACCTCGCTGTCCGGCCGGGTCACCGGGATGATCTGGCGGTCGAGCCGGCCCTCCTCCCAGGCGCGGCGACCACGCTGCTGCGACTGCAGCCCGAAGGCGTCGAGCTGCTCGCGGGTCAGGTTCCGGCGGCGGGCGATCCGGTCGGCGGCCTCGAACTGGGCCGGCAGGTCGACGTCCCAGTCGGCCGGCCTGGGGCGGCCGTAGTCACCGACCCCGATGTTGGCCAGCAGCGGAACACGCGACATCGCCTCCACGCCGCAGGCGATGCCGGCGTCGATGGTGCCCAGCGCGATCTGGCCGGCGATCAGGTGGACCGACTGCTGCGCGGAACCGCACTGGGCGTCGATGGTGGTCGCACCCGTGGTCTCCGGCAGGCCGGCGTGCAACCAGGCGGTGCGGACGACGTGACCGGACTGTTCACCGGCCTGGGTGACGCACCCGCCGATGACCTCGCCGATCAGCGCGGGATCGAGACCGACGCGGTCGAGGACGCCCTTCTGGGCGATCCCGAGCAGCTCGGCGGGGTGCAGGTCGGACAGCACGCCGCCGCGCCTTCCGTAGGGCGTCCGTGCTGCGTCGACGATGACGGGGGTGGGCATGGAGATCCTCCGGGACTCGGGCTGAGGCGGACGCTAACCGCGGCGCGGCGGCCGGCGACGGGCCGATCCCGCTGAGCGAGCCATCGGGTCGGCGGGTGGCAAGGAGGATCAGCGCCCGGCGGCGGCGATCACCGCGTGGACCTCGCGCGCTGCTCCAGCGGCCGGTTCCAGCTCGGCCCGGCCACCCAGGTCCGTGGCGACGTCACCCGGTCCGGCGTGGAGCCCGAGCCGGAGGCCGCCGCGCCGGACCGGGGCCGGGGCGACCGCTGGGGCCGACGCCCGGACGGAGGCCGGCCGCCGTCCCCGAGCGGCCACCCGCCGGGGGTTCAGAGCCAGTCGCCGTTCTCGCCGGCGACCAGCAGCCGGTCCAGGGCCTGCGGGGACCAGGTGGTACCGGCGACGGCGCGGACCGCACGGGGACGGCGGCCGGCTTGCAGGTTGGGGTGCAGCGCGAGCGACACCTGACGAGCCGCATCGACCACCAGGGGGGCGACCTTCTCCAACGGCATCCGCGCGTCACCGACCAGGGAGATGCTGGCCAGCGGCCCTTCAGGACCCCGGATCGCGGCGGCCACGCAGGAGATCTCGGGGAAGCACTCCCCCCGCTCGAACGCCAGCCCGCGACGCTGGCGGATCCGGTTGAGCTCCTGGTGCAGCGTGCTCAGATCGCCGATGGTGCGGCTGGTCAACCGGCCGATCGCCCGGCCCACCTGCACGTCGACCTGCTCCGGCTCGATCCAGGCCAGCATCGACTTGCCCAGCGCCGTCGAGTGAGCCGGAGCCCGACCACCGACCCGGGAGGGGACCGTCCCGGCGAAGCGCCCGCCGACCTTGTCCAGGTAGTAGACCTCGGCCCCTTCCAGCACGGCCAGGTGGACCACCATCCCGGTCTTGATCTGCAACTCGTGCAGCAACGGCGCGGCCGCGACCCGGATCTCCTCGAAACCACCGTCGCGGCCGCCCAACCCCAGCGCCCGCTGGCCCAGCCGGTACCCGAACGGGGTGTGCTCGAGCCAGCTCAGCCGGACCAGCTGATCGAGGATCCGGTGCGCCGTCGACCGCGGGAGGTGCGTGCTCCGGGCGACGTCCTCGAGCGTGAGTCGGGTGGAACGGCCATCGAAGGCATCCAGGATCAGCGTCATCCGCTCCACCATCGACGGAGGGAGCTCCGGCCGCCCGGCGGCAGGAGCGGCGGAGTCGGCGGCGGGCTCGGCGGCGAGGACAGTCATCGGTGACTCCACCCTCCAGAACTGGAATGAATTCCGTTTCGCTGAAGCTACCAGTGACGGGCGTGACGCGGAACTCTTGCGCGGCGAGTTCTTCCCTCCCTTCCCGGCCACCGGGAGGGCGCGCCGTGCGCCGCCCTGCCGGCGGTAGCAATGGAGCCGGACGCAGGCCGCCCGGCGCCTGCCCGTGGGAGGAGCGCGCATGCGGATCGGGATCGTCAGCCCGGTGGTGACCCTCGTACCGGGGGCCCACTCGCCGTGGGAACGGAACGCGGGCATCGAGGAGCTCAGCCTGATCGCGGAGGCGGCCGACCGGCTCGGTTTCGCCCACCTCACCTGCAGCGAGCACGTCGCCGTCCCGGTCGACGTCGCAGAAGCACGCGGCGCCACGTACTGGGACCCGCTCGCCACCTTCGGTCACCTGTCCGCCCGCACCCGGCGGATCCGCTTCGCCACCCAGGTGCTGGTGGTCGGCTACCACCACCCCCTCGAGATCGCCAAGCGCTACGGGACGCTGGACCGGGTCAGCGGGGGGCGGCTCACCCTCGGCCTGGGCGTCGGCAGCCTCGAGGAGGAGTTCGCGCTCCTCGGCGTCCCGTTCGCAGGGCGTGGCCCGCGGGCCGACGACGCGATCGCCGCGCTGCGCGCGGCGCTGTCCCGACGCGAGCCGAGCTACGCGGGCGAGTTCTACGACTTCTCCGGTTTCGTGGTGGAGCCGCACGCGCAGCAGGAGCGGGTGCCGCTGTGGATCGGCGGGCGGACGCTCAAGTCGCTGCGCCGGGCGGTCACCGCCGGCGACGGGTGGGTGCCCTTCGGGCTCTCCTTCGACGAGCTCGCCGACCTGCTGGGTTCCGTCGATGTCCCGTCCGGCTTCGAGGTCGTCCTCTCCGCGGGGCGGCCGCTGGACCCGGCGGGGGACCCCGATCGCACCCGCGAGGCGCTGGACCGGCCCCGGCGGGCCGGTGCCACGACGGTCAACGTCGCACTGGCCGCCGACTCCGCCGAGCACTACTGCGAGCAGCTCGAGGCCCTGGCCCGGCTGGCCGCCGCCGACGCGGTGCCCGCCCGATGAGCGCCGACCTCGCCGGGCGCCTGGCGCACCTGGAGCAGCGGGTGCAGCAGCTGGAGA
Source organism: Blastococcus carthaginiensis (assembly GCF_030731085.1). Classification (NCBI taxonomy): domain Bacteria; kingdom Bacillati; phylum Actinomycetota; class Actinomycetes; order Geodermatophilales; family Geodermatophilaceae; genus Blastococcus; species Blastococcus carthaginiensis. Next base: position 29,625 of record NZ_JASNFN010000003.1, read on the forward strand.
ACGAGCGCGCGGTGGCGCAGGTGGTCGCGGCCTACGGTCCGCTCGTCGACGGCGGTGACGACGCCCGGGTGGCCGCGCTGTGGGATCCCGACGGGGTCTACGACGTCGACGAGCTGCTCATGACCGGGCGTGCGGAGATCGCCGCCATGGTCCGTTCCCCCGCCCACCAGCGCTGGATCGCCGGGGGCTGCGCGCACGTGGTCGGCCCGCCGCACGTCACGGTGACCGGCGACGACGCGGTCGCGGTCTGCCACTCGCTGATGGTCGTGCACGACGACGGCCGGTTCGTGGTCCGCCGGGCCACCGCCAACCGCTGGCGGCTGCACCGCGGCGCCGACGGCTGGCAGGTGGTCGACCGCACCAACCGGGTGCTCGACGGCCGCGCGGAGGCGCCCCGCCTGCTGAGCGCAGGCATCTTCGGCGACGGCTCCCCGGGCGACGAGGCGTGAGCGAGCACGCCGCGATCGAGGCGACGCTGCACGCGGTCGCCTCGGCGCTGGACGAGCGGGACTGGGCCGCGCTCGGGGCGGCGTTCACCGAGGACGCGCACGGCTACGGGGCGGACGGCCGGGCGGCGATCGTCGCCCGTGTCCGGGAGCACCTGGGCGGCTGCGGACCCTCGCAGCACCTGCTGGGCAACGTGCGGGTGACGGTGGACGGGGACACCGCCCGGTCGCGGGCCTACGGCCGGGTGTTCCACGTCGGCGTCGACGACCCGCGCGCGTTCTACGAGTGCATGGGCGAGTACCACGACCGCTGGCTGCGGACGCCGGAAGGCTGGCGGCTGATCCGTCGCCGTTTCGTCATCAGCATCGAGCGTGGTGACCGCGGGGTCCTGCGCCCCGGCTGACGGTCAGTCGAAGTTGGCCTGCCCGCCGTCCAGCGGCACGGTGGCGCCGGTCAGGTACCGCATGGCCGGGCTGACGATCGCGGCGACAGCGCGGCCGATGTCCTCCTCGCAGTCGCCGATGTAGCCGAGGGGGATGGTCTTCTGGAACTCCGCCGCCTCCTCGGGATTGGCCTCCACCCAGGAGGCCAGTCCCGGGGAGAGCGCGTGCGGTGCGATCGCGTTGACCCGGATGCCGTCGGATCCCCACTCGTCGGCGGCCGCCTGGGTCAGCGAGCGCAGCGCCCACTTGGCGGAGGCGTAGGCACCGAAGGTCGACAGGTCCCAGCGCACGGTCACCGAGCTGACCACGTTGATGATGCTGCCCCGCCGTTCCTTGAGGTGCGGGTGTGCGGCCTTCATGAAGGCGAACGCGGCGAAGGGGCCGCTGACGAACCCGCGCTGGAACTTGCGGTCGTCCATCGACAGCAGCGGGCCGTACGCACCGAAGTAGGCGTTGTTCACCTGGATGTCCAGGCCGCCGAAGACGTCGACCACCTGCGCGACGGCGTCGGGGATCGCGGCGGTCTCGGTGACGTCGCACTGGATCGCCTCGGCCTTCACCCCGCGGGCGCGCAGCAGGTCCGCCGTCGTCTCCAGCTTGGACGACGTCCTGCCGAGGACGGCGACGTGGCACCCCTCGGCAGCCAGCGCGAGCGCGATGCCCTGCCCGACCCCCTGCCCCGCGCCGGTGATCATGGCGACCTTGCCGTCGAGGATGCCCATACCCGCCCTCTCGCTCCACCCGTCGTGTCGTCCGCCGGCCGGCGGCCGGGCCATCCTTCGCGACCGGGCGCCTCATCTCCGAGCGCCGATCCCGCTCATCGGGATCGGCGGGGGCGTCCCGCCGATGCTGCGGCGGACCGCTGTTCGGGCCGGTGACGCCGGTCCGGCGCGAGGGATGACCACCGCGCCGGACCGCAGCGGTCAACTGAGCCGCTCGAGCACCATCGCCATGCCCTGGCCACCGGCGGCGCACATCGTCTCCAGGCCGATCGACCCGTCCCGCGAGCGCAGCCCGTTGAGCAGGGTGACGGTCAACCGGGCGCCGGTCTGGCCGAACGGGTGGCCGACGGCGATGGCGCCACCGTGCGGGTTCACCTTCTCGACGTCCAGGCCGAGGTCGTCGATCGAGGGCAGGACCTGCGCGGCGAACGCCTCGTTGATCTCGCAGACGTCGATGTCGGCAGCGGTCATGCCGGCCAGGGCCAGCGCGCGGCGGGAGGCCTCGACCGGGCCCAGCCCCATGATCTCCGGCGAGAGCGCGCTGACCCCGGTGGAGACGATGCGGGCCACTGGGGTGATGCCGAGCTGGCGCGCACGGGTGTCGCTCATCAGCACCAGGGCGGCGGCACCGTCGTTGAGGGGGCAGCAGTTGCCGGCGGTGACGGTGCCGTCCTCGCGGAACACCGGCTTCAGCGAGGACAGCGCCTCCAGCGTGACGCCGGCGCGCGGGGTGTCGTCGGCACCGACGACCGTGCCGTCGGGCAGCGTGACCGGGGTGATCTCGCGGTCGTAGAACCCGTCGGCGATCGCCTTCTCCGCCCGGTTCTGGCTCAGCAGCGCGAACTCGTCCTGCGCCCGGCGGGTCACCCCGCGCAGCTGCGCAACGTTCTCCGCCGTCTGCCCCATGGCGATGTAGGGGTCGGGCAGCAGGCCGGCCAGCCGGGGGTCCGACCAGTCACCGGTCCGCTCCGCCGAGTCGGAGAACCGCGGGTTGCGGGTGCCGGGCATCCCGTCCGACTTGCCGAACGTGTACCTCGAGACCATCTCCACGCCGGCGGAGACGACGACCTGCGCCTCACCGGCGCGGATCGCGTGCACCGCCATGCGGGTGCTCTGCAACGACGAGGCGCAGTAGCGCTGCACCGTCGTCCCCGGCACGCCGTCCTGCCCGAGCAGCAGCGCGGTGATCCGGCCGAGGCCGTAGCCCTGCTCCCCCGCCGGCTGGCCGCAGCCCAGGACCAGGTCGTCGATCTGGGCCGGGTCGAGCGCGGGCACCTGGTCCAGCGCGGCCTGCACGATCGTCGCGGCGAGGTCGTCGGCGCGCAGTTCGCGCAGCGACCCCTTGAAGGCGCGGCCGATCGGCGACCGGGCCGCGGCGACGAGCACTGCTTCGGGCATGCGGAGTTCTCCTTCGTCGTCCCACCCATTCGGGCGGAGGCACCAGCAACTCGTCCGGGCCCGAAACTAGGCCGCCCCCGACCGACCGACGGATCGGGTCTCGGTGACCGGCACTGCCGGAGGAGCACCCGGCACACCCGGCACGCGGCGAGCCGCGCGGTGCGTGACAGTGGGTGGATGGCCGACCTCCCCGCCGCTCCCTGGCACCCGACCGCCCTGCACCACGTCCGGTTGACGGTCACCGACATCGCCCGCTCGAAGGCCTTCTACACGCATCTGCTCGGCGTCGGGCCGGCGATCGACTTCAGCGACCTGGCGCACGACCCGGCCGCGCGCCAGGACCCGCATCGGTTCTTCGGCGGTTGCACCTACGCCCTGGGCAGCCAGCTCCTGGGGCTGCGCCCGTCCGCGCCCCCGGGAGACCGGTTCGACCCGACGCGCACCGGGCTGGACCACGTCAGCCTGGCCGTCGACTCGCCCGACGCCCTCCACCAGGCCGCCGACCGGCTCGGCAGCGCTGGGGTCCGGCACGGCCAGGTGAGCGAGCTCGGGGAGCTCGGCATCGCCATCCTGTCCGTCCAGGATCCCGACGGCATCAACCTCGAACTGGTCGCGACGCTGCCGGCGGCCGGGGCCGGCAGCTGACGGCGAGGAAGCCGTCCCGCCACCCGGCGGGATCGACACGTCCCATGCCGGCCGCACCTCGAGCCGACGCAAGGAAGGCACGGTGCCCCGCTCCCGTGCGGACCGCGCGGTCGAGCCGGCCTCCAACCCGGCCGGTGCCGTGCAGGGCACCGTGCTGGCCGGCGCGCTGATCGCCGCGCAGAGCGCTCACGAGCCGGTCGACGCCTCCCGGCTGGTCGTGCTCGTGCTCCTGACGCAGCTCGTCCACTGGCCGGCGCGCGTGTACGCGGAGACGGCCGGCCACCGGGTGGACACGGGACGCCGTCCTGGGTGGCCGGAAGTCCAGCGCCTGGTCACCGAGGAGCGGTCACTCGTCGGCGCCTCGTCCGGCCCGCCGGCCCTGGTGGTCCTCGCCGGCGTCGCTGGCGCCCCGGTCCCACCCAGCGGGCATCTCCCGCGCTCCGCGTCCTCCACGGGCGATCCTGGGGGTCTCGGACGGTAGCGCGGCCGCGTCCCGGTGGCCGGCACGGCAGGAGGGTTTCCCATGGCTCGCACGATCGGCACCGCCTACCTCGTCGAGGCGGTGCGCACCCCGGTGGGGCGCCGTGGTGGCGGTCTCTCGGGCATCCACTCCGCCGACCTCGGTGCCCACGTCCTGCGCGAACTGGTGACCCGCGCCGACGTCGACCCCTCGGCGGTGGACGACGTCGTGTTCGGTTGCGTGGACACCATCGGCTCGCAGGCCGGCGACATCGCCCGCACCGCCTGGCTGGCCGCCGGGCTGCCCGAGGAGGTACCGGGCGTGACCGTCGACCGCCAGTGCGGCTCCTCGCAGCAGGCGGTGCACTTCGCCGCCCAGGCGGTGCTGTCGGGCACCGCCGACCTGGTCGTGGCCGGCGGCGTGCAGAACATGAGCGCGCTGCCGATCAGCAGCGCGATGACCGCGGGCCACGGGTACGGCTTCCCGGACCCGTTCTCCGGTTCCGCAGGCTGGGTCGCGCGCTACGGCGACCAGCCGATCGACCAGATCCGCTCGGCGGAGATGATCGCCGAGAAGTGGGGCATCAGCCGGGCCGACATGGAGGAGTTCTCCGTCGAGAGCCACGTGCGCGCTTTGCGGGCGCGCGCGGAGGGCCGGTTCGACCGGGAGATCGCACCGATCGCCGGCGTGACCCAGGACGAGGGCCCGCGCGAGCCGAACTGGGACAAGATCCGCTCGCTGCCGCCGGTGCGCGAGGGCGGCCGGGTGACCGCCGCGGTCTCCAGCCAGATCTCCGACGGCGCCGCGGCGCTGCTGGTCGCCAGCGAGGAGGCCGTCCGCGAGCACGGGCTCACCCCGCGTGCCCGGGTCGTGCACCTCTCCGTGCGCGGCGCGGACCCGGTCTGGATGCTCACCGCCCCCATCCCGGCGACGGCGCACGCGCTCGGCAAGGCCGGGCTCGCCCTCGACGACATCGACCTGGTCGAGATCAACGAGGCGTTCGCCTCCGTCGTGCTGGCCTGGCAGAAGGAGACCGGCGCCGATCTGGCGAAGGTGAACGTCAACGGCGGCGGCATCGCGCTGGGCCACCCGCTCGGCGCCACGGGCGCCCGGCTGATGACCACCCTGCTGCACGAGCTCGAGCGCACCGGCGGCCGCTACGGCTTGCAGACGATGTGCGAAGGCGGCGGTCAGGCGAACGTGACCATCGTCGAACGCCTGGGCTGAGCCGGCGCAGCGATGTCGGGACGACGGGGAGGCTGACACGTGCGGCTGGCCACCACCCTGCCGCCGGACACCGCCTTGAGCGACGTCCCCGCGGCGGTGCGCCGGGTGGAGCGGCTGGGTTTCGACACGGTGCACGTGCCCGAGACGGTGCACGACTCCCTGTCGGTGGCCCTGCTCGCCCTGGAGCACAGCTCGCGGGTCCGGGTCCGGGTCCGGATGACTCTGGCCTTCCCCCGGAGCCCGATGGTGGTCGCCTACGCCGCCTGGGACCTCGCCCGATTCTCCGGCGGGCGCTTCCAGCTCGGGCTGGCCACGCAGGTGCGGGGCAACATCGTCGGCCGGTTCTCGATGCCGTGGTCGAACCCTGCCGCGCAGCTGACCGACTACGTGCGCGCTCTGCGGGCCATCTTCGCGACGTTCTCCCGCGGGGGCCCGCTGCGGTACGAGGGCACCCACTACCGCTTCGACCGGCTGCAGCCCTACTTCAACCCCGGCCCGCTGGACGTGCCGGAACCGGAGATCTTCACCGGTGGGGTGAACCGGCTCATGTGCGAGCTCGCCGGCGCCGAGGCCGACGGCCTCGTGACGCACCCGACCAACTCCCACCCGCGTTTCCTGCGCGGATCGGTGCTGCCGTGGCTGGCCGCGGGGGTGGCCACGGCGCAGCGGGTGTCGCGCCCGGTGCTCGTCGTCGGCGCCAAGGCCATCAGCGCGCCGGACGCGCGGTCGCTGCGCGAGGCCCTCGCCGGGGCCCGGCGGGAGATGGCCTTCCTGTACTCCACGCCCGCCTACCGCCCCACGCTCGCCCTGCTCGGGCACGAGGATCTGGGCGAGCGGCTCACCCAGCTCATCCGCGATCAGCAGTGGGACGCGTTGCCGGCTGCCCTTCCCGACGACGTCCTCGCCGGCATCGTGCCCGTCGGTACCTACGACGAGTTCCCGGCGGTGATCGGCGACTGGTACGGCGGGTTGTGCGACGAGCTGTCCATCACCACCCCGGCCGACACCTCCGCCGACGACCGGTTCGCCTCGATGCTGGAGGTGGTCCGCGCCGTTCCGGCGGCTCCCGACGGGCTCGCCCTCGCCCAAGCCGCCTCGCCGGCCCCTCCGTCCGGCTGACCGCCGGCTCCGGCCCGCCCTCCGGAGCTAGAGTCCCGCGGCGGGGGCGAGCTGCCGGCGCAGCTGTTCCGGTGACCCGCCGGTGTGCGCGACGTGCGCGGCGCGCTTGAACCACAGGTGGGCGTCGTGCTCCCAGGTGATCGCGATGCCGCCGTGCAGCTGGATGGCCTCGCCGGCGACGGAGGTGAGCGCCTGTGCGCAGACCAGCTTCGCCAGCGGCGCCACCACGGGCAGCTGCTCCGACGCAGTCGCCACCACTTGCGCGGCGTAGCGGGCGGTCGATGCCGCCGCCTCGACGGCGGTGAACAGGTCCGCGGTCCGGTGCCGCAGCCCCTGGAACGATCCGAGCACCCGGCCGAACTGGACGCGGGTGCGCAGGTGCTCGACGGTGCAGTCCAGCGCCCGACGTGCCGTTCCCACCGCCTCGCAGGCCGCGGCGACCGCAGCCACGTCCCGCGCGAACGCCACGGCGTCGGGACCGCCCACCCGTTCAGCGGGCACGCGCTCGAGCCGCAGGTCCGCGGCCCGACGCGTCTGGTCCATCAACGGAAGGGCCGCCCGGCTCAACCCGGCGGCGTCCCCTGCGACAGCGAACAGCGCCTCCACCCCACCGTCCACCGCGGCCACCAGGAGAAGATCGGCGGCCCCGCCGTCGATCACCGCAGCTTGGACCCCGGTGAGCAACCAGCTGCAAGCATTTCTCGACGCCACGCAGCCGACGCGCGGCGGCCACGACCGGTCACCGGGCTCGCGCTGCGCCAGCGCACCCACAGCGCCGTCTCCCAACGCAGGCAGCAGATCGGTGCGGCCGAACCGCGTCAGCACCTCGGCGACGACGACGGTGGAGGCATAGGGCCCCGGCAGCAGCGCGGCCCCGGCCTCCTCCAGCACGACGGCGACCTCGGCGAAGGTCGCGCCCGCGCCGCCGAAGGCCTCGGGTACCGACAGCTCGGTCAGGCCCAGGTCCTCCGTCAACTGCCGCCAGAGAGCGTCGTCCCGGCCCGACGGCGATGCCATGGCCGCGCGCACGGCCTCGGAGCCGGACGCCTTGGCCAGCAGCGACCGGACGGCGTCGCGCAGGTCGCGTTGTTCCTCGGTGAGCGAGAGGTCCATCGGGTCGGCCTCCTCAGGCGCAATCGCGGGGCAGGCCGAGGGTGCGCTCGGCGAGGACGTTGCGCTGCACCTCGTTCGAGCCGCCGTAGATGGTGTCGGCCCGGCTGAACAGGAACAGCCGCTGCTCGTCGGTCAGCTCGTAGGGCAGGCCGCCGGTGACGACGGCGGCCGGACCCTCGACGGCCATGGCCAGCTCGCCCAGCCGCCGGTGCCAGTTGGCCCACAGCAGCTTCGACACCGACGCCGACCAGGCCGGCGGCTCGCCACCGGAGGTGTCCAGCGTGCGCAGCGCGGTGTACCGCATGACCTGCAGGTCCACCCATGCCGAGACGATCCGGTCGGCCAGCACCGGGTCGTCGGCGGCGCCGTTCGAGCGGGCGCGCTCGGTGATGGCGGCGAGCTCACGGGCGAAGCCGATCTGCTGGCCGAGGGTGGAGACGCCGCGCTCGAACCCGAGCAGGCTCATGGCCACCCGCCAGCCGTTGCCCGGCTCCCCCACCACGTCGCCGGCCGCCGCCACGGCACCGTCGAAGAACACCTCGTTGAACTCCGACGTCCCGGTGAGCTGCACGATGGGCCGCACGGTGACGTCCGGCTGGTCCATCGGGACGAGCAGGAACGACAGCCCGGCGTGTCGCTGCGATCCCGGCTCGGTGCGGGCGATGACGAAGCACCAGTCGGCGACGTGCGCCAGCGACGTCCAGATCTTCTGCCCGGTCACCACCCAGCGGTCGTCGTCGAGCACTGCCCGGGTGCCGACGTTGGCTAGGTCCGAACCCGCGTCGGGCTCGGAGTAGCCCTGGCACCAGAAGTCCTCACCGGCGGCGATCCCGGGCAGGAATCGCGTCTTCTGCTCCTCGGTACCGTGCGCCAGCACGGTGGGCGCCAGCAGCTGCTCGCCGATGTGCCCCAGCCGGCCGGGAGCCGCCGCCCGCGCGTACTCCTCGTGGAAGATCACTTGCTGGGTCAAGCTCAGCGCCCGACCGTAGCGAGGGTCGGGCCAGCCGATGCCGATCCACCCCGCGGCGCCGAGCCGGCGCTCCCAGGCGGCCCGCTCAGCCAGGTGCTCGTGCTCCCGGCCCGGCCCTCCACTCCCCCGCAGCTCCCGGAAGTCCCCGGAGAGCTCGGTCTCCAGCCAGTCGCGGACCTCTGCCCTGAACGCGGCGTCCGGCGGGAGGTCGGACGCCGCGTTCACGCGCCGTAGACGGGGGTCGGCGGCTCGGCCTCGGCCAGCAGGTCCTTGACGACCGGGCCCAGTTCGGAGGGAGACCACTGCCGTCCGGCCTCACGGCGGGGACCGAAGCGCCAGCCATCGCAGAGCCCGACGCGGTCGGCCTCCACCTCGAAGACCCGGCCGGTGACGAAGCCGGACTCCTCCCCCGCCAGCCAGACGACCAGCGGTGAGACGTTGGCCGGATCCATGGGGTCGAAGCCGCTCTCCGGCTTGGCCATCGTCTCGGCGAAGACGGCTTCGGTCATCGGCGTCCGGGCCGCCGGTGCGAGCGCGTTCACCGTGATGCCGTAGCGGGCGAGCTCCACCGCGGCGACCTGGGTCATCGCGACGACGCCGGCCTTGGCGGCGGCGTAGTTGCCCTGCCCGACGCTGCCCATGAGCCCGGCCCCGGAGCTGGTGTTCACGATCCGCGCCTCGACCTGCTCGCCGGTCTTGGACCGCTCGCGCCAGTACGCGGCGGCGTGCCGGAGCGGGCAGAAATGGCCCTTGAGGTCGACGCGAAGCACGTCGTCCCACTCGCGCTCGCTCATCCCGACCAGCATCCGGTCGCGCACGATGCCGGCGTTGTTCACCAGCGCGTCCAGCCGGCCGAAGGCGTCGACCGCAGCACCGATCAGCCCCTCGGCGGCGTCCCAGTCGGCGACGTCGCAGGCGTGCGCCACCGCGCTGCCGCCGGCGTCGCGGACCTCCTGGGCAACAACCTCGGCGGCCGCGCCCACGTCGTTGACGACGACGTCGAAGCCGGCGGCGCCGAGCGCCAGGGCGTGCGCCCGGCCCAGGCCCTGGCCGGCGCCGGTGACGATGACGGAGCGGGCGCTCACTTGCTCTCCTCGGTCTCGGTCGCACGGCGGGCGTCGCGCATCGAGCGGGCGTCGTGCCCGCCGAGGGAGTCCGCGCCGACCTCGGCGTTGTGGGCGTGGGCGACGTGGTGCAGCCCGAAGACGGAGTCCATCCCGGCGTGCTGGCCCATCAGGTCCTCGGCCTGGTTGATCGCCTTCTTGGTGAGCGCGAGCCCGAGCCGCGGCATGGTCGCGATCCGGCCGGCCAGGTCGGCGACCTCGGCGTCGAGCCGGTCCCGGGGCACGACCCGGTTCACCATCCCCCACTCCCGGGCTCGGGCGGCGTCGATCCGCTCGCCCAGGTAGAGGAACTCCTTGGCCTGGCGGGTGCCCATGGCCCAGGGGTGGGCGAAGTACTCGACGCCGGGAATGCCCATGCGCACCACCGGGTCGGCGAAGAAGGCGTCGTCGGAGGCGACGATGAAGTCGCAGACCCACGCGAGCATCAGCCCGCCGGCGATGCAGGCGCCCTGCACCTGCGCGATCACCGGCTTGGGCAGCTCCCGCCAGCGCCGGCACATGCCCAGGTAGACCTCGGACTCGCGGGCGTACCGCAGCTCCGCGCCGCTCTTGCCGACGTGGTCCCACCACAGCCCGGCCCTGCGGTCGAACGAGGTGTCGACGTCCCGGCCGGGAGTTCCGATGTCGTGGCCTGCGCTGAAGTGCTTGCCGGCCGCGCGGAGCACCACGACCTTGACCTCGTCGTCGGCCGCGGCGTCGTAGAACGCCCGGTCGAGCGCGTAGGTCATCGCCGAGTTCTGCGCGTTGCGGTACTCGGGCCGGTTGAGCGTCACGTAGGCGGTCGAGTCGACCACCTCGTACAGGACCGGCGGCTGCGGTTCGGTCATCGTGCGGCCTCCCAGGGCAGTGCGGACGGGTCGACGGCGGGCGGCAGGCCGAGCGAGTCGGCGACGACGGCGCGGTGGTGCGCGACGCTCCCCCAGGACGCGGCCAGCGCCCAGGAGCGCTTGACGTACAGGTGCAGGTCGTACTCGACCGTGTAGCCGATGGCGCCGTGCGCCTGGATGGTGCTGCGGGCGGCGCGCCCGGCCATGTCCGAGGTCATGGCCTTGGCCGCGGCGATGTGCGCCCGCGCCTCGGGGGCGCCCGCGGCCAGCGAGACGGCGGCCCGCTGGACCACCGGCACGCAGAAGCGCAGGTCCAGCAGGACGTTCGCGAGCAGGTGCTTGACCGCCTGCTGGCTGCCGACCGGGACGCCGAACTGCTTGCGCTCGCGGGTGTGGGCCACGGCGAGGTCGAGCTGGCGGTGGGCGAGGCCGACCAGCTGCGCGGCGGCGGCGAGTGCACCGCGGAGCCAGGCCCGCTCGGTCTCCGCGGGATCCGCGGTCAACGAGGTGCCGGCGACGGACGGGGTGCGGGCAGCTGCCCGGCTGCCGTCGACGGTGGCCACCTCCTCCAGGTCCACGCCGGTGAGGTCGGCGAGCCGCAGCTCCGCGCCCGAACGCACCAGCGCCCGGTCGCTGCAGCCGGCCCACGGCAGGATGCCGGAGCCGGCCAGCTCCGCGGTACCCACGAGGTCACCGGCCACGAGCCCGGCCAGGTCGGCCGACCCGACCCCGGCCAGCACGGGTGCGAGGACGGCGACGGTCTCGGCGACGGGCAGCGGCACCGCGGCGCGGCCGATCTCCACGAACAGCGGTACGAGGTCGACCTCGGTCAGCCCGAGCCCACCGTCGTCCTCGGGCACCATGGCGCCGAGCAGGCCGAGGTCCGCGAGCTGCCGCCAGAGCGCCGTCCGGCCCTTGTCCCCTTCCGGGCTCCAGGCGGCGCGCACCACCTCCGGCGGGCAGGCGTCGGTGAGCAGCTCGCGGACAGCGCCGGCGAGCTCGAGCTGGTCAGGGGTGGGAGCGAATCTCATCGGGTCACTTCCGGGGCAGCCCGAGCAGGCGCTCGGCGACGATGGAACGCTGGATCTCGTTGGTCCCGGCGTAGATCGGGCCCGAGAGGGAGAACATGTGCCCGCGGCTCCACGGGCCGTCGAGCTCGGCCTCGGGCCCGAGGAGCTGCAACGCTGTCTCGTGCAGGGCGATGTCGAGCTCGGACCAGTACAGCTTGTTGAGGCTGGACTCCGCGCCGGCCTTGCGTCCCTCGACCAGATCGGTCACCTGGGCCAGGGTGAACAGCTGGTAGGCCTCGGCGCGCAGGTGCGCGTCGACCACGCCGTCCCGCGCCGAGGCGGACAGCGAGCCGGCCCGCTCGACGGCCAGCGCCCGGAGCCGCTCGGCGGCGGCGAGGAAGCGGCCGGGTGACCGCAGCGTGAGGCCGCGCTCGGAGCCGGTGGTCGCCATGGCGACCGACCAGCCCTGGCCGACCCCACCGAGGACCGCGGAGTCGGGGACGATGACGTCGTCGAAGAACACCTCGGCGAAGCCTTCGTCACCGTCGAGCCGGCCGAAGCCACGGACGGTCACGCCGGGCGTGTCCAGCGGCACGAGGAGGTAGGTGAGCCCGGCGTGCCGGGAGGCCTCGGGGTCGGTGCGGAACAACCCGAACAGGTGCGTGCAGAAGGCGCCGCGGGTGGTCCAGGTCTTCTGCCCGTTGATCCGCCAGCCGCCGTCGACCTTGTCCGCCCGGCTGCTGATCGCGGCGAGGTCGCTGCCGGCGCCGGGCTCGGACCAGCCCTGACCCCACAGCTGCTCGGCCGCGGCCATCCTGGGCAGGATCTCGTCCTGCTGCTCGGGGGTGCCGAACTCGAACACGGTGGGGGCGAGCAGGAAGATCCCGTTCTGGGTGACCCGCTGCGGTGCCCCGGCCCGGTAGTACTCCTCCTCGAAGATCAGCCACTCCCAGAGCGAGGCGTCGCGCCCGCCGTAGCGCTCGGGCCAGGAGACGACGGCCCAGCGGTCGGCGAAGAGCTTCCTCTCCCACTCCAGGTGGGCGGCGAAACCCTCGCGGGTGTCGCCCGAGGGCAGCCCGGTGGGGACGTTGGCCTCGAGCCAGGCGCGGGCCTCGGCGCGGAACGCCTCCTCGGCCGGGGACCAGGTGAGGTCCATCAGCGGTCACCCCCGAAGCCCTCGCGCACCTGCGACGCAGTCCCCGAGAGGTTGAGCTCGAAGGTGAAGCCCTGCTCGTAGCGGTAGCTGCGCTTGACGTCCCACAGGTCGATGCCGTTGAGCGCCTCCTTGGCGGCGCGGATGACCGTGGGGTTCTTGGCCGCGATCTGCCCGGCCACCTCGAGAGCCTTGTCCCGCAGCTCCTCGCGCGGCACGACGGCCCACACCGAGCCGAAGGCGTGCAGCTGGGCGGCGGTCGCGGTGGCCGAGGTGTAGAACATCGCCCGCATGAGGTGCTGGGGCACCAGCCGGGACAGGTGCGTGGCCGCGCCGAGCGCGCCGCGGTCGACCTCGGGCAGGCCGAAGGTGGCGTCGTCGCTGGCGACGATGACGTCGGCGTTGCCGACCAGGCCGATGCCGCCGCCCAGGCAGAAGCCGTGGACGGCGGCGACCACCGGCACCGGGCAGTCGTAGACGGCGGCGAAGGCGGCGTAGCAGCCGCGGTTGGCGCCGATGATCGCCGAGTGGTCGGGGCTGGCCTGGACCTCCTTGATGTCCACCCCGGCGTTGAAGCCGCGGCCCTCGGCGCGCAGCACGACGGCGCGGGTCGCCGGATCGCGGCCGGCCTCGGTCAGCGCATCGGCGATGGCGTACCAGCCGGCGACGGTGAGCGCGTTGACCGGCGGCGCGTCCATGACGACTTCGGCGATGCCGTTCGCGTCGGCCCGCTCGAACCGGATCCCGGTGTCCATCGGTGCCTCTCTGCTGTGCTCGATGCGTGAGCTCGCGAGCTCGCTCACGGGTGCTGGCTGCTGACCGACACGACCTCGCCGGTCATGTACGTCGAGTAGTCGCTGGCCAGGAAGACGATGACGTTGGCGACCTCCCACGGCTCGGCCGCGCGGCCGAACGCCTCGGAGTCGCTGAGCCGGTCGAGCAGCTCGTCGCTGGTGACCTTGGCCAGGAACGGGTGCATCGCGATGCTCGGCGAGACCGCGTTGACCCTTACGCCCTGCCGGGCGACGTCCATGGCGGTGCAGCGGGTGAGCGCCATGACGCCGGCCTTGGCCGCGGCGTAGTGGGCCTGGCCCTGCTGGGCGCGCCAGCCGATGACCGACGCGTTGTTGACGATCGCGCCCGAGCCGCGCCCGACCATGTGCCGCAGCACCTCGCGGGTCATCCGGAAGGTGCCGGTGAGCGTGACGTCGAGAACCGACGCCCACTGCTCGTCGGTCATCTCCAGGATGCTCGCCGTGCCACCGAGGCCGGCGTTGTTGACCAGCACGTCGACGGCGCCGAGGCGCTCGATCGCGCCTTCGACCAGCGCGGTCACCTGCGCCTGGTCGGTGACGTCGCACGGGATCGCGACGACGTCGGTGTCGAACTCCTTGCCCAGCAACTCGGCGGTCTCGGCCAGCCGGCGCTCGTGCCGGTCGCTGATCGCGACGCGGGCGCCCTCCTCCAGGCACCGGCGCGCGGTGGCCGAGCCGATGCCGGTGCCGGCGGCGGCGGTGATCAGGACGGACTTCCCGGCCAGCAGGCCGTGACCGGCCGGCGGGGTGGGGACGGGAGCGGGCACGCGGGACTCAGACACCGGCTGCCTCCGGGGCGGGGACGGTCAGGCCGGTGAGCACCTCGGCGGCCTGGCCGACGATGCGGTCGATGAGCTCCGCGCAGCTGGGCAGGTCGTCGATCAGGCCGGCGACCTGGCCGCTGGCCAGGCTGCCGACGTCGACGCGGCCCTCGACCATGCCGGTGCGGATCATCATCGGGGTGTTCGCGGCCATGAGGACCTGGTCCCAGGAGAGCTCGCGGTTCCTCCGCATGGCCAGGCCCTCGCGGACGATGGCCGGCCACGAGCCGCCGGTCTCGCGCTTGAGCGCGACGGCGCTGCGCACCGACGCGGGCAGCCGGGAGAGCCGCCGGCCGGCGGTGAGCTGCTCGACCATCGGGGTGCGGAGGACGCGCTGCGGCACGCCGTCGATGGCATCGGTGACCACGGTGCCGTCGACGCCGGAGTCCAGGTAGGCCTGCTTGACCTGTGCCGGCACGGTGGAGTCCGAGGTGAGCAGGAAGCGGGTGCCCATCGCGATGCCCTCGGCGCCGTAGGCGAGCGCGGCGACCAGGCCGCGGCCGTCGAAGAACCCACCGGCGGCGATCACGGGGATGTCGACGGCGTCCACCACCTGCGGCAGCAGCAGCGAGGTGGCGACCTGGCCGGTGTGCCCGCCGCCCTCGCCGCCCTGCACGAGCACCGCGTCGGCGCCCATGGCCTGCACCTTCTCGGCGTGCCGGCGGGCACCGATCGAGGGGATGACGACGACGCCGGCGTCCTTGAGCACGCCGATGACGTCGGCCTTGGGGGCGAGGGCGAACGAGGCGACCCGCACGCCTTCGCGGATCAGCGTCCGCGCACGGTCCATCGCGTCGGGGGCGTCACCGCGGATGTTCACGCCGAACGGTGCGTCGGTGCGCTCCTTGACGGTGCGGATCGCGGCGAGCATGTCGTCGGCCGAGAGGGTGGCGCTGGCGATGATGCCCAGGCCGCCGGCGGCGGCGGTGGCGGCGGTGAGCTCGGGTCCGGAGACCCAGCCCATGCCGGTCTGGACGATCGGGTAGCGGACGCCGGTCAGCTCGGTGAACCGGGTGCGCAGGCGAGGGTGGGTCACGCCCGCACCTCCTTCTCCCGGAGGCCGCGCGGGTCGACGACCTCGCGGATGATCCGCAGCTCCTCGGCCGTGGGCAGCCGGCTCTCGGGCACCTCGGCGGGGACGTCGAGGGCGAAGCCGGTGGCTCCGACGACCTCGTCGACCGTCACGCCCGGGTGCACCGAGACCAGGCGGGCGGTGTGGTCGGGACCGCCGAAGTCGAGGACGGCGAGGTTGGTGACGACCCGGCGGATGTCCAGGTCGCGGGCGACGTCGCCGCCGACCGCCGCGGCGCGGTCGTAGCCGACACCGGCCACCATGTCGACCCGCTCGACGAAGACGCGGGCCGAGTGCCGGGGCACCCAGTAGCTGGTCGGGTGGTTCACGGTGTTGCCGGGGGCGCCCCGGACACCGAGCAGCTGCCGGGTGGGCTTGGCGAAGTCGCCCAGGGCGGAGATGTTGGCGTTGCCGAACCGGTCGATCTGGCTCGGGCTCATCATCACGTGCCGCTTGCCCGACCAGAGGATGTCGAAGATCCGGCGGAACGGGACGTAGCCCTCGATGTGGTCCGCCGGCGGCGTCTCCCCGATGGCCCAGGTGCCGGTGTAGAGCTTCGATTCGCCATCGGACAGCAGCAGGTCCGGTTCGAAGGTGGCCCGGGCGGTGCGGGCGGCGATGGTCGGCACCGTGAGCATCGGGCTGGCCAGGATCTCGCCGTCCCCGCGCCAGGCGTCGGCGCAGGCCGCGATGCAGATCTCGGCACGGCTCACGGTCGCGGCGTCCACCTCGGGACGTACGCCCTCCTGCACGCTCATCGAGCAGCCTCCAGAGTGCGGTCGGCGACGGCGGCCTGGTAGGCCGTCTCGTCACCGGAGAGGTAGCGGTCGGCGAACGCGGCCCACGACTCGTCGTTCGCGGCGGCCTGCGCGTACTCGCGCTGGAACGCCTCGTCGCGGCCGTAGTCCGGTTCGCAGGTGGTGAAATGGGCCCCCATCGGGGCCTCGACGACGCCGCGCACGTCCGACCGGCGCACCAGCAGCGACTGGACCGGCGCGGCTGCGGTCAGCTCCGCCGTCGGCACGATCCGCTCGCAGGACACGTAGGCCCGCTCGGCAGCACCGCAGAACAGGTCGTCGAAGTAGGCGTCCGGCCCCAGGTACTGGCCGTTGCCCGACGCGTCGGCACGGTTGAGGTGCACCAGCGCCGCGTCCAGGTTCAGCGCCGGGACGGCCAGGTACTCGGTGCCGTCGGCGTACGGCGAGGTGACCGTCTTGAGGTCGGGGTTGACCGCCGGGACGTCGGAGCCCAGGCCGCTGCGCAACGGGAGGAACGACAGCCGGGACACCGCGGCGTACAGGCCCCACTGGAGCATGCCTTCGTCCCACTCGCTGACGGTGACCGCGCCGGCCTCGCGGGCCGCGCGGAAGTGCGGCTCCAGCGGGATCGAGTCCAGCGAGACGAAGCCGTAGACCAGGTGCTTCACCTTGCCGGCGGCCAGGAGCAGGCCCACGTCCGGGCCACCGTAGGAGACGACGGTCAGGTCCTGCAGGTCCGAACGGCAGAGCGCGCGCACCAGCGACATCGGCTTGCGCCGCGACCCCCATCCGCCGATCCCGATGGTCATGCCCGAGCGCAGCTCGGCCACCACCTCGTCCTCGGTCATCCGCTTGTCGGTCACCGATCTCCTCCCACGGGCATGAACTCTGTCGGCGGGACCGTAGGAAGCCGGCGACGCCGGCTGGGCGGTCCGACCGGTGAGCGGTCGACGCAGGCATCATCAGCGCCCGGCGGCCGGGCCGAGCCGGTCCGGCCCACTGAGTGGGACCACCGCCGGGGCTCCGCCGCGCGCTCCCTACGTTGGGTTCCCCCGCCCCTCAGGAGGAGTCCATGGGCCCGCCGGTCAGCCTGCCGATCACCGGGAACACCGTTCCCGCACTCCTCCGGCGGACGGCGGCCGTGCAGGGCGACGCGGCGGCGGTGGTCTGCGGCGACGTGCGCTGGACCTATGCCGACCTCCTCGAGCAGGTGCGCACGGTCGCCGCCTCGCTGCTGTCCCGGGGGGTGCGTCCTGGTGACCGGGTGGCGGTCTGGGCGCCGAACTCCGAGCGGTGGGTCGCCGCGGCGCTCGCGCTGCAGTACGTCGGCGTCGCCGTCGTCCCGGTGAACACCCGGTACAAGGGCGAGGAGGCGCGCGACCTGCTGGAGCGCACCGGCGCGGTCGCCCTGCTCACCGAGTCCGGCTTCCTCGGCCTGGACTACGCGGCCATGCTCGGTGCCGACGGCAGCACCCCGGTGCCGGGCCTGCCGGCGCTGCGGCTGCTGGTGGAGCTGGGCGACGCTCCGTCACCGGGCGCAGTGGGCTGGACCGAGCTGACCTCGGCCGTCGACGACGCGCAGCGAGCCGCGGCCGACGCCGCCGCCGACGCGGTGACCCCCGAGGCGGTCGACGCGATCATCTTCACCTCGGGCACGACCGGACGACCCAAGGGCGCGATGCTCACCCAGGGGCAGCTGCTGCACGTGTTCGGGCTCTACGCCCGCGGGCTCGGCGTCGGCCCGGACGACCGGACGATCGCGGCCAACCCGTTCTTCCACAGCTTCGGCTACGCCGCGGGCATCCTGACCTGCCTGATCGCCGGCGCCACCCTGTGCCCGCTGGCGATCGCCGACCCGGCGCAGATGCTGGCGCTGGTCGAGCGGGAGCGGATCACCTGGCTCCCGGGCCCGCCGACGATCTACGCGATGCTCATGGACTCCCCTGCCCGGACCGGCACCGACACGAGCTCACTGCGGCTCGCGGTCACCGGCGCCTCCGTCGTCCCCGGAGAGCTGGTCCGCCGGATGCGCTCGGACCTGGGGTTCCGGCAGGTGCTCACCGCGTACGGGCTCACCGAGTCCAGCGGCACGGTGACGATGTGCTCGCTCGACGATCCCGACGAGGTGATCGAGCAGACCAGCGGCCGGCCGCTGCCCGGGGTCGAGGTGGAGATCCGCGACCCGTCCGGGGCGCTCTGCCCGGCCGGCGTGGCCGGGGAGATCTGCACCCGCGGGCCGAACGTCATGCTCGGCTACCTCGACGACTTCGAGGCGACCGCGGCGGCGATCGACGAAGACGGGTGGCTGCGCACCGGCGACGTCGGCTACCTCGACGAGGCCGGGCTGCTGCACATCACCGACCGGCTCAAGGACATGTTCATCGTCGGCGGCTTCAACGCCTACCCGGCGGAGATCGAGCGGCTGCTGACCCAGCACCCGGCGGTGTCCCAGGCCGCGGTCATCGGCATCCCCGACCCGCGGCTGGGCGAAGTCGGCCGGGCCTACGTGATCCCGCGGCGGGGCATGCAGCTCACCGCCGAGGAGCTGATCACCTGGTGCCGGGCGAACATGGCCAACTACAAGGTGCCGCGGTCGGTGGTCATCACCGACGACCTGCCCCGCAACGCGGCGGGCAAGATCTCGAAGCTCCACCTCCGCGGCACGGCGCAGTAGGCCAGACCGCCCCAGCCGTCGGAGCCGGTGTGCCGCGTCTCCCGGCGGCCCCGGCGAGCGCCGCCCGCGCGCTCAGGCCACCCGCGCCGAGATGGCGTTCAGCTACATGGACATCCAGGTAGCGCTGGACCTCATCACGGGCGCTGTCTCCGTGGTCACCCCACCGGCAGCGCAGCAGCGCCCTCGTAAACCCGACCCACCAGCGGCAGACCTCCGTATCCGTCCAGTCGTCGAGACCAGGTCGTCACCGATCGAGGCGACGGTGGATCGGGGTCGGGCGTCGGGCCCTCGGGGTCAGGACGGCCTGGTCGGATCGATGAAACGGTCGAAGACGGCACCGGTCGCCTGCGCCTGGACGTACTTGTCGACGATGTCGATCGCCCAGTCCTGAGCCGACCACTGCTTCGGCTGGTAGAGCCCGGATGCTGTGTTGAGCAGGACGTCACCGGTGTAGACGGTGACGAACACGGCATGGACCGCCTTCTGCCCACGGAGCCCGGCGGAGGCCGCGACCCCGTACGCAGCACCCCACATGCCGCCGAGAGCGAAGTGGACGAGGTAGTTCAGCCGCTTGCGCGATTGCGGGCTCGCGGTTCGGGTGGGGAGGAGGCTCTCGGCGGCCTCGGCCGGGGCATAGCTGTCCGCGCGGCCGGTCAGGGGCATCTCGACGACCTTCTGGAAGGCGGTCATCACGGCGGTACCCCCGATGCCGGCCAGTACCCCGCGGCCGATCGACCCGGCCGTGCTCATCCGCTTCTCGACCCGCACGATGATCTTCATCCCTTCCGGACCGCCGGGGCAGCCGGTCGACTCCACGGAGCGGAGCGCTCGTCACGGGGCGGTTGCCCTGCGCCGTTCCCACCTTCCCCGCCGGACGCTCCCTACTCCTGGGATCGCCGCCGGCGGCCGCCCGCCGGGCATGCCTGGTGGCTCCACACGGCGGGATGAGTCCTCTCGCGGTTCTGCGGACCGACCTGGCGGCGTCATCGCGGACCGGAGACGGACGAAAGCCGCTCGCGCGGTGCGGCACAGGCATGTCAGCCGTTTCCGGGCGGTCGCCGAGCGTGTGGACGTGCACCGGGTCGGCTCCGTCCCCCGTCGCGACCGGGCACGCCAGCTGGACCGCCAGGACCTCCGACGGCTACGGCTCCTGCCGTGTGGACGACCCGACGACGGGAGCCGTGGCCGTCGTCAGGCGCCGGCCGTCGTCAGGCGCCGGCCGCTGTCGGGTGTGCCCGTGCCGCGGTGCCGCGGCGGGTCAGCCTGCTGGCGAGCACGTACAGCAGCGCGCTGACGAGCATGGAGTCGATGGATGGGATGCCGGTAAGGGTCAGGACGTCGTAGGCGGTGAGCCCGCCGACGACGGACCCGACGAGCCAGGCGCCGAAGGTGAGGAGTCTGACCGCCGGCAGGGTCGCCAGCAGACCGCTGTCGTAGCCGGCCCGCCGGTGCAGGAAGAAGTCGGCGATGTAGATGCCGGCCACGGGCGGCGCGGCAATGCCGAGGAACAGCAGGAACGTCGGCAACCAGGCGGCGATGTCGAGGCTGCCGACGACGGCCGCCCCGATCCCGATGGCCACGGTGATCCGCCACTTCCGGACCGAGGTGAGCAGGGTGGACACCGCAAGCGTGCCCTGGAACATGTTCCCGGCATTGGCCGTGATGGAAGCGAAGATCAGCAACGCGATGGCGGGCAGAGCGGAGGCGATCACGGCCGTCGCGTCGATGAGCGAGCTCTCCCCCGTCAGCCCGCTGGGGAGCGCGCCGGCGATGTACAGGAGTGGGTAGGCGACGCCGAACGCCAGGACGGCGCCGAGGACCGCCTGCCGCCGGCTGCGTGCGAAGCTGCCGAAGTCCGCGGCGGTGACCACCAGGACGATGGCCGTGCCCACGACCGCGGAGACCGCGACCCCCCAGCGCAGCGGGTCGGCCGGATCCAGCATCGCCAGCCCGGAGCGCAGCGCCTGGAAGACGATGAATCCCAGGATGAGAGCGATCACCGGGACGGCGAACTGCGCGACCCTGCCCAGCACCTCGAAACCGAACGCGGTCGAGGCGACGAAGATGACGGTGCCCAGGACCACCAGCACGGGCAGCGGCACGTCGACGCCGGCGACCTCCTGCAGGAAGCTGCGGGCAGCGAGGCCGAAGCCGTTGGCGGTGACGGCGGTCCAGCCGAACAGGCTGACCGCGAGCAGCACGGTGATGGCCTTGGCGCCCTGGGCGCCGAAGGAGAAGCGGACGATCTCGTACGTCGGCTGGCGGGCGTGCTCACCGATCGACACCGTGGTGACGGCCAGCGCCAGCAGGATCGCCGAACCGACCAGGATCGCGGAGACGGCGAGCGGCAGGGTCAGCCCGCTGCCCAGCGTCGGCGAGGACAGCACGACCGGCGTGATCACGATGCCCAGCAGGATGAGGGCGATCCGGTAGCCCGGTGCTCCGGCGGCGACCGCCCCCCGCTCGCCGACGCTCTCAGTGCTCTCCTCGGGCATCCCTCAGCGCTCCTCGGCGGCGGCGGCGTAGGCCCGCCAGCCGGCGAACTCGGTGATCTCCCGCTGGCCCTCGACCAGGAAGGGCTCCCCCACCACGCCGAGGACCTCGCTCCCGTCGGCCAGGAGGACCTTGCCGATGGTCAGACCCGCCGGCTCCTTGGCCAGCACGGAGGCCAGGCCGACGAGCGGGATGTCCCAGACCTCGAGGTGCACCGACGTGCCGGTGCCGTCGGTGGTGCGGATCATCGCCGGATGCCGGTCGTCGATGGTCCACAGCCGGTAGACGGCCGCGGTGGTGTCCTCCCGGAGGAAGGTGGCGCCCACCTCGACCAGGTTGTCGTTGAGTTCCAGGCCGCGCATGAGCGTTCCGTTCACGGCCAGCTGCGTCGTCTCGGTCATCGCTGCGTCTCCTCCTGCGTGTCCCCGTTTCCGGGGGTGTTCTCGATCCACGTGCCGCTGCGGCGTTCGAGGGCCGCGGCGATGCACGCCGGTGCGGTGATCAGCCCGGCGGCGGTGGGCCGCGCCCGGAGGAAGTCCAGGACGGCCTCCACCTTGGGTTGCATGCTGCCCTCGCCGAAGTGGCCCTCGGCGGCGTAACGAGCGGCTGTCGCGGGGGTGAGTTCGCTCAGCCACTCCTGCTCCGGCGTCCCGAACCGGATGGCGACCCGCTCGACCCCGGTCGGGATGACCAGGAGGTCGGCATCGAGTGCCGCGGCCAGTAACCCGGACGCGCGGTCCTTGTCGATGACCGCCTCGACTCCGTCCAGCCGGCCGTCGGGCCGGCGGGCTACTGGGATCCCGCCGCCACCGCAGGCGACGACGAGGCTGCCCGCGTCCACGAGGCTCCGGATCGTCTCGAGCTCGATGATCTCCCGGGGCTTGGGGGAGGGGACGGTGCGCCGCCAGCCTCGTCCGCCGTCCGGTGCGATCGTCCAGCCCAGCTCCCGTTCGTAGCGGCGGGCGGTCGCCTCGTCCATGAACCCGCCCACCGGCTTGGTGGGGCGCTCGAATGCGGGATCCTCGGGGTCGACGACGGTCTGGGTGACCAGGCTGACGACCGGCCGGGACATGCCGCGGCGGGACAGCTCGTTGTGCAGGGCCTTGCTGAACATGTAGCCGATCGCGCCCTGGGTGTCGCCGACGGCGTAGTCCAGCGGCACCGGCGCGACCTCACCGAGTGCCAGCTCGGAGCGGCGCAGGATGTAGCCGACCTGCGGGCCGTTGCCGTGGGTGACCACGACGTTCCAGCCGCCCTCGATCATGTCGACGATGGCCGGCACGGTGTCGACCACGGTGTCGTACTGGTCGGGGATCGACTGGTGGGCGTCGTCGCGTACCAGCGCGTTGCCACCGAAGGCGATGACCGCCCGCCCGGCGCTCACGCGGACACCCCCAGGTCGGCGGCGAGGGCGCCGATGGCCTGGGTGAAGCACTCCGGCGGAGCGGCGGTGATCCCCGCGCCGATCTGCCCGACGCCGGCCTCCTTGTGCGCGATGCCGCTGTTGATGATCGGCAGCACGCCGGAGTCCACGACGGCACGGGCGTCGATGCCGGCCGCGGTTCCGCCGAAGTTGAGCGCCGGCAGGCTGAAGACCGGGTTGGTGCCCAGGGTGATGGCCCGCATCCGCCGGCTGTTCTCCGTCGCGTCTGCCGGCGTGCCGCCGACGAACTGGACGATCGCCGGCGAGGCCGCCATGGCGAAGCCGCCGAGTCCGGCCGTCTCGGTGATCGCGCTGTCGCCGAGGTCGGCAGCGGCGTCCTCGATCGTGTAACCGGGGAAGAACAAGCCGTCGACCGGGTTGGCGGGGGCCTGGAACCAGCGGTCCCCGGTGCCGGACAGGCGGATCCCGAAGTTGACGCCGTTGCGCGCCATGGCGGTCACCATCGAGCTGTGCCGGACGTCGGCGGCGGCGTCGAGCATGGCTTTGCTGGCCGCCATGGACAGGTTCAGGAAGAAGTGGTCGTTCCCGGCGATGAACTCCGCGCTGCGGCGCAGCGCCTCTCCGGGCACATCGACCGAGAGGAGGCTGGGCAGCAACCGCTTGAACAGCAGGCCGGTGGCCGCCGCGTTCCGGTTGTGCACCTCGTCGCCCATGTGCAGTGCCTGCGCGATGAGCGGCTTGAGCTCCAGGCCGTCGAGCTGCCGCACTCCGGCCCGCACCGTCTGGAACAGCTCCGTCCCCATCCAGCGCAGCCGGTCCAGCACTTCAGAGCTGTTGGCGCCGAACCGCAGCACCTTGCCCAGACCCTCGTTGAAGTTGCTGTACGCCCGGTTGGTGCCGGCGGCGTTCTCCACGACCCACAGCGGCATGGAGGGGCTGATGATGCCGGCCATCGGGCCGACGGCATCGTGGTGGTGGCACGGCGCGAAGGCGATGTCGCCACCGGCGGCCAGCGTCTCCGCCTCCTCCGGCGTCTGCGCCCAGCCCTCGTAGAGGATGGCTCCGACGATGCCGCCCTGCACCGGGCCGCACATGTCGGCCCAGGCGATCGGTGGGCCGGCGTGCAGGATCAGCCGCTGCTCGGCCATCGCGGGGATGGCGTCGCGGGCGATCTGCACGTCGACCAGCCGGGGCTGCGCCGCCTGGTACCGCTCGAAGGCGACGGCGTTGGCCTGGTCCACCTCCGGGTGCCCCACGAGGCGGGCGAGCTCCAGACCGCGGGCCGGGTCACCTCCGGCCGGCGGGCGCCAGTCCAAGGTGGTCACGGCCCCGCCGGCCCGGGCGACGTTCTCCCCGAAAGAGGCCAGCCCGACGTTGACCACGGTCAGTTCCTGGCTGAAGAGGTTCACGTTCACTTCTTTCCTGACTCGGCAAGGTGCGCTGCGGCGGCCTGGGTGGCGAGGAAGCCGGCCATCCGTGCGGCGTGGGCGTTGCTGTCCGCGACGAGCACGCCGGCCTCCTGCAGCGCGGCGACGACGGTGGGGCGGTGCTGCGGGTCCTCGTCGGTGCCGCAGACGTGGGCGATGACGGGAAGCACCCGGCCGGCCTCCTCGGCGGTGGACCGGCACCGATCGAGCACCTCGAGCAGGCCTGACACCGGGTCGGTGGCGGCGCCGTAGCCGAGGACGACGTCGAAGAGGAGGACCGCCGTCGCCGGGTCCTGCGCCTCGGCCAGCAGCCGCTCGTTGCGCAGCGTCGGGTCGATCATCGGGTGCGGCCGGCCGCGGGTGAACGCGTCGTCACCCATGTCGATGATGGTGTGCTCGCGGCTGGACCAGATGTCCTCGAGCACCGGGTTCCCGGCGATCGGCGTGTTGGAGTGCGCGCGGACGCCGTCGACCCGGCACAGCAGCTGGGCCTCGTAGCAGAAGGTGCCACCGGAGTAGACGCCGCGCACGTACCGCTGTCCGGCGACCAGCCGGCCGGCGGCGTCGCGGAGGCGGGCCTGGAGGTCCTCGGGTAGGGCGCCGTCGCCAGGCTGCGCCGGCGCGCTACCGAGCAGCCCGACGGCGACGTCTGACGCGTCGGCGAGGGTGGTGGCGGGGTGCAGCCCGTCGCCCGCGGGAACGGGGGTGTCGGCGCCGACGAAGACGACGACGACCGGCTTGGACAGACTGCGCGCCCGGTCGAGGACGGCCGTGGCGACCTCGGAGGCCGGCGGCTTGGAGACGAGGACGACGACGTCGGTGGCCTCGTCCTCGCCGAGGGCCTGCAGGGCGTGCAGCATGGAGATGCCGCCGACGTCGGCGGAGAGGTCGTGGCCTCCGGTACCCAGCGCCTGGGATACCCCCTGACCGTGCTGGTGGATCCGGCAGGTGATCTCCTGCATCCCGGTCCCGGAGGCACCGACGACGCCGATCCGACCGCGCCGCACGACGTTGGCGAAGCCCAGCGGGATGCCGTTGACCAGGGCGGTTCCGCAGTCGGGACCCATCACGAGGCGCTGGTGCGCCGCCGCGTAACGCTTGATCTCGATCTCGTGCTCGACCGGCACGTTGTCGCTGAAGAGCATGACGTCCAGGCCGAGCCGGAGCGCCTTGAGCGCCTCCGCAGCGGCATAGGGACCGGGTACCGACACGAGGGCGAGATTGGCCGACGGGGTGCGGGTGGCCGCCGCCTGCACGCTCGTGGGTGGCTGCTCCTGGACGGATCCGCCGCCGTCCGCCGCGGTGGGCTGTTCGGCCAGCAGGCGGTCGGCCAGGTCCAGCGCCTCCTCGCAGGCTGCCGCGTCCCCGCGGACCGCGACCAGGAGGTCGTTGGGTCCAGCGACGGCGTCGTCGGCCAGCCCGGCCGTACGCAGGTTTTCCCGGTTGCTGTCGGTGGCCATCACCACCGACGCGGCCGCGACGCCTGCCAGCTTCAGGAGCGCCGCGGAGATCGCCATCAGGGCGACCGAGTCCTTGTACAGGTTGGGATAGACGCGATGGTGATCGATCTGGTTCTGCTGGGCGGTCATGCCACCTTCTCGTGGGTCTGCGTGTGGGAGGGGAGTTCGAGGACGGCGCCCAGCCCGGTGAGCACACCGAGCAGCGCGTCCGAGCCGGAGCTGGCTCCGATGCCGAGCACGTCGCGGGCCCGGGCGTCCACGACCTCGGCATCCACGCCGGCGAGGACGGAGTCGACGAGGACGCTGAGCGGCTCACCGACGTGGCCACGCGCGGCCAACCGCAGGTAGTGCGCGCTGATGTCGGTGGTGCGGTGGACGTGGCGCGACACGATCGCGCCGATGCGGTCGAACGCCACCGCGGCGTGCGGGGAGCCGTTGCCACCGCGGCACAGCGCCGCCAGCACGCCCACGAGGACGTCGTCACCGGACGGGGTGAGCCCGGCGCCGGCCCCGATCAGCCGGGCGACGGCGGTCTCCAGCTCCTGGCAGTCGGACGGCTGAGCCAGGCCGCCCGCGAGGAGTGCGCCCAGCGTCCGCACGTCCCGTTCGAGCTGCGGTGCGGTCTGGTACCCGCGGTCTCCCAGGTGGCCGCGCCGCGCCGCGGCGAGGCATGCCAGGCGTCGGTGGACCGGCGACCGGATCGGGTCGCCGTGGGCGACCGGGGCTGGCGCCCAGACCGGCACCCGGTCCAGGTCGAGCACGTGGTTGCCGAACGACAGCACGCCGGCCCGGTGGACGGCGCGGTCGCCGACGCGCACCGACGGCGACCAGATCGCGGGGCCGGCCACCGCGACGCGCACCGACGTGGGGGTGTGCTGCCTCGCCGCGTCCTGGACGGTGAGGAGCAGGCCGTCGACGACGATGTTGCACGCGGTCGCGAAGACGCTGTGGACGACGCCCACGAAGCCGACGACCGGTACCAGGTACGCCTTCGAGACGGCGTACTCGTCGACGCGGGAAGCCCCGCCGCCGGCGGTCATCGTCCGGCAGGTCCCGCGGGTCCAGCGGGCTCGGCATCCTCCTCGGCGGGCCGCCGGGGCCGGGCAGCCAGCGCCTTGATGGCGTGCTCGGAGTTCGAGACCCAGCCGAAGATGCCACCCTGCGCCTTGATCATCTTGAGTCCGACCTCCTGGAACTCCGGGAAGTAGGAGCCCACGCAGTCCTCGAGGACGACGCATTCGTAGCCGCGGTCGTTGCCCTCGCGCACGGTGGTGTGCACGCACACCTCGGTGGTGACACCGCAGAGGATCAGCGTCCTGATGCCGTGGTTGCGCAGGATGATGTGCAGGTCGGTCTCGAAGAAGGCGCCCTTGCCCGGCTTGTCGATGACCGGCTCGCCGGCGATCGGGTACAGCTCCGGGATGATGTCGTGGCCCTCTTCGCCGCGGACGAGGATGCGTCCCATCGGCCCGTCGGTCCCGATGAATGTCTTGCCGCCGCGGGTCAGCTTGGCCGGCGGGCAGTCGGTGAGATCGGGGCGGTGCCCCTCGCGGGTGTGGACGACCAGCATCCCCGCGGCCCGTGCCGCCTCGAGGACGGCACGCGTCGGCTCGATGGCCGACCGGAGCAGGGACACGTCGTTGCCCAGCAACTCGCCGAAACCGTGCGGCTGCAGGAAGTCCCGCTGCATGTCGATGATGACCAGCGCCGTCGTCGACGGGTCGAGCTCGAGATCGAACGGCTCGGCGGTGATGCTTGTGCGGCTCACTGCGAAATCCCCTCTGCCAGGGCCGTGGCGCCGCAACGCCGCGGCGTCGATGTGGCTGGCCCGTCGGCGTTCCCGGACCGCGCCGAGCGTCGGGCGCCGGCACATGTCCGCTGCGATCGAGGCTCGGTTCGATCGTCGTCCCGGCCGTCTATCGTGTCCAATGGATGTTCTCGAAGCGATTGATCGACCGGACGCATCGACTGATCGATCGACGGCCCGGTGATCCGAGGGAGTCGTGGAACTACGTCAGCTCGAGCACTTCGTCGCCGTCGCCCAGCACCTGAGCTTCACCCGTGCCGCTCGCGAGGTACATGTCGTGCAGTCCTCGCTGAGCACGTCGGTGCGCCAGCTGGAGCGCGAGCTGGGCGCGACCCTGTTCGAGCGCACGACCCGCAAGGTCACCCTCACACCTGCCGGGTGGACGCTGCTGCCCATGGCTCGGCGGATCCTCATGGATGCGCGGTCGGCACGGGAGTCCGTCGCCACGGTCGCCGGGGTGGTGAGCGGCGCGGTCGCCGTCGGCACCATCCAGATGCTGACCTGGGTCGACCTGCCCGCTGCGCTGAGCCGCTTCTACCGGGCACACCCGGGAGTGGAGATCACCCTGCGGGAGGCGCCGGTCGACGAGCTGCTCGACGCGCTGCTCGCGGGCGACCTCGACCTCGCCTACATCGCCCGCGACAGCAGCCGGCTGCCGGACGCCGTCTCGGTGCTCGCCACCCGTGACGAGGAACTCGTGGTCATCGCGGCCTCGGGCCACCCTCTTGCCCGGGAACACCAGGTGCACCTGGCCGACCTCCGGGACGAACCGTTCGTGGATTTCCAGGCCGGTACCGGGCTGCAGACGGTGGTCGAGCGGCTGTGCATCCAAGCCTCACTACGGCGTCGCATCACCTTCGCGGTCACCCAGCTGGAGCTGCTGGTCTCACTGGTCCGCGCCGGCCTGGGAATCGCGATCGTCCCGGCACCCGTGGCCCGGGGCAGCGGCGACCTGGCGCGCCTCTCGATCGCCCCATCCCCTCCGCATCGCACGCTCGCGCTGGTGTCCCGGACGCCCGGGCCGGGCAATCCTGCTGCCGTCGCGCTGCTGCGCGACGTCCACGGCCGCATTCTGCGCTGAGCTGCCCGGCGTGGTGTGCCGCACCAGTGGATCGACACCTCCGACGGAAATCCGGCCGGGCGCCGGATGCGAGCTCGGTACCCGCCTCGGTTGCCGACGGTCGGCAATGCCGTCGCGGTGAGTTGACCGGCGACCGCCCTGTTCCGGCCATCGGCGTGCGGGGAGGGTGAGGCCAGGTCCGCAGAGCTGCTAGCCCGTGGTCCGGCGAACCTCGGCCGGCTCCCGCATCCCGCACCCGACGTACGACCGGAGAGGAGTGACCCCGTGCACGCAGACGCGATGGAGCCCGCGAGCCAGACCCACGCGGCTGTACCGGCTGGATCACCACCTGGCTGGCCATCGCCGGTGCACGGTGACGGACTGCTGGCCCTGGCGATGAGCCTGCGGGCCCGCGGGCTGCGTGGTCTGGACGTGCTCCGCCGCAGCCAGGACCGTGCGCCCCCAGCGAGGTCGTGACCCCTCGAGGTCTCCAGCTCTCGTCAGGCGCGTTCCAGTTGGTGGGACGCGTTTCTCGTCGTTCCAGGAGTGCACTTATGACCACGCTCACCACCCCTGCCACCACCACATCCCCTGCCGCTGCGACGGACTGGACGTCCTTCCGGGTGCTGCTCGAGACCCAGCGGGCCGACTGCGTCCGGCAGCACGAGCTCGCCCTGGCCGAGACGGCCACGTCGGTCCCGGACCCGGTCGCGGTCAGCCGTGCGGCCAGCCTGCAGCGCAGGATCGCGGAGGTCGACGCGGCGCTGGACCGGATCGTCGCCGGCACCTACGGCCGTTGCATCCACTGCGAGAGTCCAATCCCCACCGAACGGTTGGAGTTCCGACCGTTCGCGGCCGCCTGCGTCTCCTGCCAGCAGGCGCACTGAGTCCCCCGCACCACAGCCGCGCATCGCCGCGCGGCCCACCTCCGGCCACCCACCTCCCGGGCACCCGCCGGTCCGACCCACGTCCGACCGGCGCCGGCGCGCTCCCTGCGCCGGTCGCTGCCCGGATGAACCCGTCCCGGCGAAGCGGTCGCCGGGGAAGGAGCGGGCATGTCCTCGTCCCAGCAGCACGGTCCGGTGTTCGCACCCGGCTCACCGCGGCAGGTCGCCGTCATCGGCGCCGGCGTGGTGGGCCTGTCCTGCGCCTGGTTCCTCCAGGAGGCCGGCGTGCAGGTCACCGTCTACGAGCGCGACACCGCGGGTGCCGGCGCCTCCTGGGGGAACGCCGGCTGGCTTACCCCGGCGCTGACCGCACCGCTGCCCGAGCCGGCGGTGCTGCGGTACGGGCTGCGCGCGGTGCTCAGTCCTCGATCACCGGTGTACCTGCCGCTGCGTGCCGACGGCGCACTGCTGCGCTTCCTGACCGGCTTCGTGGCGCACAGCACCGCGCGACGGTGGCGGGCCGGGATGGCCGCCTACGTGCCGCTGAACGAGCGAGCTCTCGAAGCCTTCGACGTCCTCGCCGCTGCCGGAGTACCTGCTGTCACCCATCCCGCGCGACCGTTCCTGGCGTGCTTCCGCCGCGAGCGCGAGGCCGAGCGGCTGTGCGGCGAGCTGGAGGCCATCCGCGACGCCGGCCAGGAGGTCAGCGGTCATCCGATCACCGGCTGGCAGGCCCGCGCCCTGGAGCCCGCGCTCACCGACCGGGTCTGCGCCGCGGTGCAGATCCACGGGCAGCGCTACCTGCACCCGCCGGAGTTCGTGCGGTCCCTGGCCTACGCGGTGCGGAACCGCGGCGGCGAGCTCGTCGAAGGCGTCGGGGTCAGCGACCTGCAGCACGTGAGCGGTGGGATCACCGTCGTGACCAGCAGCGGCGAGCGGCTGTGGCACGACGCTGTCGTCGTCGCCACGGGCGCCGAGCTCGGCCGCCTGGCCGGACGGTTCGGCGTGCGCCAGCCGGTGCAGGCCGGTCGCGGCTACAGCTTCAGCGTGCCGGCGCACCAGATGCCCGGCGGCCCCTTGTACTTCCCTGCCCAGCGGGTGGCCTGCACGCCGCTGGGTGACCGGTTGCGGGTGGCCGGGATGATGGAGTTCCGCCGCCACGGCGACCCGCTCGACCCACGCCGGGTCGCCGCGATCGTCGACGCGGTCCGCCCGTTCCTGACCGGGGTGGACCTCGACGACCGCCGCAACGAGTGGGTCGGTTCCCGCCCGTGCACTCCCGACGGGCTGCCGCTGGCCGGCGCCACCGCTTCCCCGCGGGTCTTCGTCGCCGGCGGCCACGGCATGTGGGGCATCGCGCTCGGTCCGATCACCGGCCAGCTGGTCGCCCAGACCGTGCTCAAGGGCGAGGCCCCGCCGGAGCTCTCGCCCTTCGACCCGCTGCGCTGAACCGGCCCCCGCACCCCTGCCCGTCGGCGGCCTCCCCACCTCCCGTCGAGCCCGACCCTGGCCGCAACCGGGGGCCGCGGACAGGGCCGAGGTCGGTCAGCTGGGGCATGCTCCCCTTGCCGACCATCGGCAAGGTCTGGGAGCACAGGAGCCGTGAGGGGCACGATGGCCATGGACCCGCAAGGCGCCGATCACCGACGACCTCCCCGGCCGTCCGCGTCCGATGACTGGCTGGCTCCCATCGCGGCCTCGGCTGCGGCCGCCCGTCAGGCGCCGGTGGAGCTGCTCGGCGAGTACCTGCCCATGCTCGCCGACGCGGCGATCAACGGACGCCGCCCCGACGCGTGGGAACTCGATGCCGTCCGGGAGTCGGGGCGCCGCGCGGCCGCGCAGGGGGTCGGGGCTCGGCGCGCGGTCGATCTGTACCTGTCAGCGGCGTGGCGGCTCTGGCGACAACTGCCGGTCGTCGTGCGATCCAGCGATCCGGAGAAGGTCCGGGCCGCCGCGGAGGCGGTGCTGCGTGTCCTGGACGACGCCGTCGGGGTGCTCGTCGACGGACACCAGGCCGAACGCCGGGAGATGATCCGTCGCGAGGAGTCCGTGCGAGCCGAGTTCGTCGACGATCTGCTCCGCGGTGACGCTGACGTCTCGCGGATGGTGGAGCGGGCCCAGCTGTTCGGCATCGACCTGGGCAAGCCGCACCACGTCGCGCTGGTGGCCCCACGCGACCCCGGCGGCGGGATCGACCGGGCGGCGACCGCTCTGGAGCGAGCAGTCGTCGACCGGTTCGGCGATCGCGAGGTCCTGGTCGCGATGAAGGACGGCCGCGTCGTCGTCGTGGTCCCCAGCGCCGCCACGCCGGCGGGCGCCGCCGCGCGGGGCACCGACGTCGGTGTGCTCCTGCAGCAGGACCTACGGCGACTGCGGATCCCCGGTCGATGGCGGGTGGCGGCCGGGCGGGCGTTCCCCGGGGTCTGGGGGGTGCCACGCAGCTACGAGGAAGCCAGAGAGGCGCTGGCCCTGGCCGACCGGCTGGCCGTGGAGGACGACGTCGTCCATGCCCGGGACCTCCTCGTGTACCGGGTGCTCGGCCGCGACCAGGCGGCGATCGTGGACCTGATCCGCGACGTGCTCGGCCCGCTGGAACAGGTCCGCGGCGGCGCGCAGGTGCTGCTCGAGACCCTGCACGCGTACTTCGATGCCGGTGACGTCGCTACCGAGGCCGCACGACGACTCCACGTCTCGGTGCGCACGGTCACCTACCGACTGGCCAGGGTCGCCCAGCTGACCGGGCACAGTGTCGCCTCGCCCGATCAGCGGTTCGCACTCCAGTCGGCCGTGCTGGGGGCGCGCCTGCTCGGGTGGCCGGTCAGGCCGCTGCCCACCGATCCCTGAACGGAGACCTCCCGCGCAACGGCGCCGGGCAGATCTCCACGCTGGACCTGCGCCGGACGACCCTCGGCGGCTGACGGGCGCCGGTCAGCGCTCCAGCACCGCCGCGATCCGGGTGATCGTGGCCTCCTCCACGGGCAGGTGCGGCAGCACCGACGGCACCTCCTCGGGCTCCAGCCCGGTGTCGCCGAACGCGGCCAGCAGCAGGTCGGCCTCGTCCGGCGGCACCGGCACCGTGCAGCCGGAGCCCTCCAGGGCGGCGCGGGCGAGGAACAGGGCGCCGGCCAGCGTCTCGTCGGGCACCGGCGCCGGCTCGGGGACGACGGCGGACCGGGCGGCCGCCTCGGCGGCGCGCACCAGCGACAGCGGCAACCCCTCGGCCTCGACCTCGATCAGCGGGACGTCGCGCAGCGCGGCGAGCACCAGGTGCTCGGCGTCGATGCGCAGCGGGGCCGCCCAGTCACCGGCCCGCACCACGCCGGCCACGTCGTCGGGGTCCTCGCCCAGGTCGTCGGCGAACTCGGCCCACGCAGCCGGGCGCGTGGCGCGGGCGCGCTCCCCCGCCAGCCGGCAGGTCTCGCCGACGAACGGGACGAGCACCTCGTCGTCGAACCGCTCGGCCACCAGCCGGCCGTCGGCGCCGATCATGTCCAGGGCGTCCTGGAAGCTGCCCGGCGCCGCGTCGCCGAGGTCGACGCGGCCGTCCTCCTCGCTCCCCAGCCGCTGCCCGGTGGCCGCCCGCTCCCCCACCGTCAGGCCGCTGGGCACCACCCGGCCCGCGCGCCGCCGGTGGTGCGGGCGGTCGGAGAGCCCCACGGCCCACGCGCAGCTCTCGGCGATCAGCGCGGCACCGCGCTCGCGCAGCACCTCCCGGGTCAGCAGCCCCATCCAGTCGACGTCGAACACGCCCTCCACTCTCCCCGCGACGGCGCGCGGGCGCTCGCGACCCCCGTCACTCCGCTGCGGAGCCGGCGGTGCTGCGCTCGGCCTGCTCGCTGCTCGGCCCGCCGATCCAGACGGTCTTGGCGTTCGTGAACTCGCGCATGCCCAGCCCGGTGAGCTCCCGGCCGTACCCGCTCTGCTTGACCCCGCCGAAGGGGAGGTCCGGGTAGCTCGTCGTCATGCCGTTCACGAAGGCCATGCCCGAGGCGATGTCGCGGATGAAGCGCGCCCGCTCGTCGGCGTCCTCGCTCCAGAGGTTGGAGCCCAGCCCGTAGGGGTGGCTGTTGGCGATCTCGATCGCCTCCTCCAGCGAGTCCACCGTCCACATCGCCGCGACCGGGCCGAAGACCTCCTCCAGGTAGAGGTCCATCTCCGGCGTGATGCCGGAGAGCAGGGTCGGCTCGAAGAACCAGCCCGGCCGGTCCACCCGCTTGCCGCCCACCAGCACCTGGGCGCCCTTGGCGACGGCGTCCTCGACGTACTCCTCGACGTCGTCGCGGCCGGACTCGGTGGCCAGCGGCCCGATCTGGGTGCCCTCGTCCATCGGGTCGCCGACGGTCAGCGCGCCGATCTTCTCGGCGAACAGGCGGGTGAACTCCTCGGCGACGTCGCGGTGCACGAAGAACCGCTTGGCCGCGATGCAGCTCTGCCCGTTGTTCTGGTTGCGGGCGGTCACCGCCACCTCGGCCGCCCGGTCCAGGTGCGCCGAGGGCATGACGATGAACGGGTCGCTCCCGCCGAGCTCCAGCACCGTGGGCTTGAGCGCGTCACCGGCGATCGAGGCCACCGACTGGCCGGCGGGCGCGCTGCCGGTGAGCGTCGCGGCCGCGACCCGGTCGTCGCGCAGCACCTGCTCGATCGTGCCGGAGCCGATGAGCAGCGTCTGGAAGACGTCGTCGGGGAAGCCCGCCTTGCGGAAGATCTCCTCCAGGTACAGCGCCGTCTGGGGGACGTTGCTCGCGTGCTTGAGCAGACCGACGTTGCCGGCCATGAGCGCGGGGGCGGCGAACCGCATCGCCTGCCACAGCGGGAAGTTCCACGGCATGATCGCCAGCACCACGCCCAGCGGCTGGTGCACCACGTAGGCCTGCTCGGCACCCACCGCGGCGGCGTCCTTGGGCTCGGGCTCCAGCAGCGCCGGGCCGTGCTCGGCGTACCAGCGCAGGGCCTTCGCGCACTTGCCCACCTCCGCCTTCGCCGAGGCCAGCGTCTTGCCCATCTCGGTGGTCATGAGCTCGGCGACGCCGTCGGTGTCGGCGTCCAGGACGTCGGCGGCGGCCGTGAGCCAGCCGGCCCGCTGCTGCGGCGTGGTCAGCCGGTAGCGCGCGAACGCCTGCGCGGCGCGCGCGATCCGGTCCTCGAGGGCCTCGTCGGTGAGCGGCTCGTAGGTCTTGAGCGTCTCGCCGGTGGCCGGGTTGATCGTGGCGATGGCCATGGTGTTCTCCCTCCGGGGTCCGCCCGTCACCTGCCCCTCGGGAGGCGGTCGAAACGGCGCGGACGGTCCCACGGGGACCCGCGCACCGGGGTGCGGCCCGGCCACCCGGCCCGCTGGCCTACCGTGGGGCACCGATTCGGACGACGGCGGAACGATTCAGGGGCACAGGTGAACTGGACGGCAGCGGGCGGGAAGGGCCACCCCCCGGCGGCAGGCTTCGTCCACGACGCGCTGCACTACGACTCCCTCGACGACTTGGTCGACGTCGCCGTTCCCTTCCTCCGCGGCGGGCTGGACGCCGGGGAGGCCGCCGTCGTCGTGGCCTCGGACCCGGCCACCGCCGCGCTGTGGGACGCGCTCGGCGACGAGCGGCTCGTGGTCCTCGACCGCGCCGCCACCTACGGCCCGCGCACGCCGGGGGCGATCACCAGCTTCCGCCGGCTGGCCGAGCGCCAGCGCGCGACCGGGGCGTCGCGGGTGCGGGTCCTCGGCGAGGTCGACCGCGGGGCCACCCCACGCGAGTGGCTGGAGTGGGAGCGCTACGACGCCGTCCTCAACGAGGCGCTGCGCGGCTGGGACCTCTGGGGTGTCTGCGCGTTCGACACCCAGCGGCTCCCCGGGCCGGTGCTCGCCTCCGCGTCCTGCACGCACCCGCATCTGGTGACGTCGCAGGGCCGCACCCCCAGCACGGGGTACACCGAGCCGGCCACCTACCTGCGCCGGCTGCCGGTGCCCGACGAGCCGCTGGAGAGCTCCCCACCCCGGTTCTCGGCCGCGGACGTCGCCGACTTCATCGGCCTGCGGCACGCCGTCGCCGCGGAGCTCGCGGGCCTGACCGCACCCGCCGACGTGGTCGAGGACTTCCTGCTCGCCGTCGACGAGATGACCTCCAACGCCGTCCGGCACGGGCTGCCGCCGGTCAGCCTGCGCCTCTGGACCGCCCCGGACCGGATCGTGTGCACGATCGCCGACGGCGGCCCGGGCTGGGACGACCCCTTCGCCGGGTACGGCCCGGCGCACGGCGAGGACCTGTCCCGCGGCGGGATGGGGCTGTGGCTGGCCCGGCAGCTCTGCGACCACGTCGACATCTCCGGTGGGGCGCACCACCCGGGCGACGGCGGGGCCCGCGTCCGGCTCACCACGCTGCTCCGCTGAGCCGTCCGCCGGACGATTTCCGGCCAGTGGGGAGGCCGGGCGCGCCGGGCGGTCGCGGGCCGCGATACTGAGGGCCGCAGCCTTGCGACGATGGGAGCAGCGTGGTGGATCGGGCGCGTTCGGACCACGGCCGGGGAACCGGCCCCGCAGAGCGGGAGGGCTGACGTGGACAAGGTCGTCCACTCCGCCGAGGAGGCGGTCGCCGACATCGGCCGGGGCGCGACCCTCGCCGTGGGCGGGTTCGGGTTGTGCGGGGTGCCGTACGCGCTGATCGACGCGCTGCTGGCGCAGGGCGCCGACGGGCTCACCACGATCTCCAACAACTGCGGGGTCGACGACCAGGCCCTCGGCGTGCTGCTGTACTCGGGGCGGATCCGCAAGACGATCAGCTCGTTCGTCGGGGGCAACAAGGAGCTGGCCCGGCTGTACCTGTCCGGTGAGCTCGAGGTGGAGCTGACCCCGCAGGGCACGCTGGCCGAGCGGTTGCGCGCCGGCGGCAGCGGCATCCCAGCCTTCTACACCCCCACCGGCGTCGGCACGCTCGTCGCCGAGGGGGGCATCCCGATCCGCTACGACGCCGACGGGAACGTGGTCGAGGTCAGCCGGCCCAAGGAGGTGCGCGAGTTCGACGGGCGGCAGTACGTGCTGGAGACCGCCCTGACCGCGGACTTCGCGCTGGTGCACGCGTCGGTGGGCGACCGGCACGGCAACCTGGTGTTCCACGAGTCGGCGGCCAACTTCAACCCGCTGGCCGGCATGGCCGGGCGGATCACGGTCGCCGAGGTCGAGGAGCTCGTCGAGCCCGGCGAGATCACGCCCGAGCACGTCCACCTGCCCGGCGTCTTCGTCGACCGCGTCGTCGTCGTCGGCGCCGACCGCAAGCCCATCGAGCGGCGCACCACCCGCCCGCGTTCGGACCGCTCGCAGACCCCGGCCGCCGCCGGTGAGGAGGCCACGCCCGCATGAGCCTGACCCGTGAGCAACTCGCCGCCCGCGTGGCGCTGGAGCTCGAGGATGGCCAGTACGTCAACCTGGGCATCGGCATGCCCACCCTGGTGCCGAACTACGTGCCCGAGGGGGTGCACGTCGTCCTGCACTCGGAGAACGGCGTCCTGGGTGTGGGCCCCTACCCCTTCGAGGGCGAGGAGGACGCCGACCTGATCAACGCCGGCAAGGAGACCGTCACCCTGCTGCCCGGCGCGAGCTTCTTCGACTCGGCGCTCTCGTTCGGCATGATCCGCGGCCAGCACCTCGACGTCGCCGTGCTGGGGGCCATGCAGGTCAACGCCCGCGGCGACCTCGCGAACTGGCTGATCCCGGGGAAGATGGTCAACGGCATGGGCGGGGCGATGGACCTCGTCCACGGTGCCCGGCGCGTGATCATCATGATGGAGCACGTCGCCCGCGACGGGTCCCCGAAGATCGTGCAGGAGTGCACCCTGCCGCTGACCGGCAAGGCGTGCGTGGACCGGATCATCACCGACCTCGCCGTCATCGAGGTGACCGGCGACGGGCTGGTGCTGCGCGAGACCGCGCCCGGGGTGGCCGTCGACGAGGTGGTCGCCGCGACCGGCGCCCCGCTCACCGTCGCCGACGACGTCCGCGAGATGCCGCTGCCCGCCACCGTCTGACCCGCCCCTGGCGAGGGCCTCGGCGACGCCGACCCACGACGCGCCGGCGCTGCCCGTCCTCGACCGGGACGGGCAGCGCCGGGTCGGCCGTGCTCGGCCGCCCGGTGCCGGGCCAGCACCTCGCGCCCCCCCCCCCCCCCCCCCCCCGCCCGCCCCCCCCCCCCCCCCCCCCCCCCCCCCCCCCCCCCCCGGGTCGGCCGTGCTCGGCCGCCCGGTGCCGGGCCAGCACCTCGGGCACCGGCGGCGTAGCGGCGACCCGCCGCGGAAGGGCGGCGGCTCACTCGAAGACGACGGTGCGGCCCCCCTGGATGACGACGCGGTTCTCGGTGTGCCAGCGGACCGCGCGCGCGAGCGCCCGGGTCTCGGCCTCACGGCCCCGGGCGGCGAGCTGCTCGGGGCCCAGCGAGTGGTCGACGCGGATCATCTCCTGCTCGATGATCGGCCCCTCGTCGAGGTCGGCGGTGACGTAGTGCGCCGTCGCGCCGATGAACTTGACGCCCCGGGCGTGCGCCTGGTGGTAGGGACGGGCGCCCTTGAAGCTCGGCAGCATCGAGTGGTGGATGTTGATCGCCCGGCCCTCGAGGGCCTCGCAGAGGCCGTTCGAGAGGATCTGCATGTACCGGGCGAGGATGACCAGCTGGACCTGCTCCTTCCGCACGATGTCGAGCAGCGCGGCCTCGGCCTCGGGCTTCGTCTCGCGGGTCACCGGGATGTGGTGGAAGGGGACGCCGTAGAAGTCGGCGATCCCCGCCAGGTCGGGGTGGTTGGACACCACCGCGACGACATCGAGGTTGAGCTCGCCGACCGAGTTGCGGAACAGCAGGTCGTGGAGGCAGTGCGCGTACTGGCTGACCATGACGAGCACGCGCTGGCGCTCGGCGGCGTCGGCCATGCGCCACCGCATCCCGAAGCGCTGGGCGACCGGCTCGAAGGCCGCGCAGAGGCGGGCGAAGTCGAGCGGCACGCCGTCGACGTGCCGGAACTCGACCCGCATGTAGAACATGCCGCTGGTCAGGCTGTCGAACTGGTGGCTCTCCACGATGGTGCACCGCTCGTCCACCAGCAGTCCGGACACGGCGTGCACGATGCCCGCGGCATCCTGACAGGACAGGACCAGGACGCCGTGCTGAGCCTCGGCGGGCCGCGTCATCACGTCACTCCTACGGATCGTCCGCGGCCGGTCGGCCGACCGCGGTGGGGGCTTCCCGCCGTCCATGTGGTCACCATGACCAGGACGTCGGGAAACGTGGGCTATGTGAGCCTAGGCATGTGGGCGCCTCCAGCGGATGCCGCACCCGACCTCGGCCGAGCCGCGACAACCGACGCCGGCGGGCGCCGTGGGACGGACAGCGGCCCGGACGGGGCGTAGTCGCCTGCTGTGGCCGCCCGGGGCCCGAGGTCGCCTCGGCTCAGCGGCCGTCCGGCTGGAGCGCCTCCCAGCCCCCGGACGGCGTCACCACCGCTCGCACCGGCCGGTCGTGCACCTCCCGCGGGAGCTCGTCCACCCGTTCGTCGTCGAACACCACGGCGACGAGCACGGCGTCGGGGCGCGCGTGCACCAGCGCGCGGTCGTAGTAGCCACCACCGCGGCCCAGCCGGATGCCGGCGCGGTCCACCGCGAGAGCCGGGACGACGACGGCGTCGGCAGCCGCG
This sequence comes from Blastococcus carthaginiensis, assembly GCF_030731085.1. Classification (NCBI taxonomy): domain Bacteria; kingdom Bacillati; phylum Actinomycetota; class Actinomycetes; order Geodermatophilales; family Geodermatophilaceae; genus Blastococcus; species Blastococcus carthaginiensis. Next base: position 68,598 of record NZ_JASNFN010000003.1, read on the forward strand.
ATCGCGGTGGGGCCCAGCCGTGGACCCACCGGGTGGAGCAGGCCGAACCGGCCGGGTTCCAGCTCGCCGGTGTGGTCCGCCCAGTCCAGCGTCCGACCCACGGGCGGGACGACGGGGAGCAGGATCCGGGCGCCCAGCTCGGTGCAGGCGTCCGGCAGCCGGCCGGCCCCCGGCTCGGTGGGGTCCGGCACGAACGCGGCGAGCGTGCGGACGCCCCGGAGGCCGCGGAGCAACGTCGCGACGACCGCCTCCGCGGCCGCCTCCCGCTGCGCCGTCGGGCGGGCCCGGCGGCGGGCGAGGAGGTCCTCGCGCAGCCGGTCCTTGGCGACGGACGGTTCTCCCGAGCTGATCACCACGGGATCAGAGCATGCCGACCGGTCGGATCGCCTGGCGGAGGACCGGGATCACCCCCGTGCAGTCCGGGGCCGGATCGGCGGGATCCCGCAGATGCCGGTTCCAGCGCCGACCCGATCGGTGTCCGTCGCGTCGATCACGTGGGTGGCGCCCAGGTCGGTGGCCGGCCGCTGCCGCCGCGGTTCAGGCGGAGGTGCCGCGGAGCTCCTCGAGGATCGGCCCAGCCACCTTGAAGGCGTGGTTGGCGGCCGGGACACCGGCGTAGACGGCGGCGTGCTGGATGACCTCGGCGATCTCCTCGTCCGAGAGGCCGTTGTTCTTGGCCGCCCTGACGTGGAGGGAGAACTCGTCCCAGTGCCGCAGCGCGATCGTGATCGACAGCGTCATCAGGCTGCGGTCGCGCCGGGCGAGGCCGGGCCGCTGCCACAGGTCGCCCCAGGCGGTGCGGGTGATGAAGTCCTGGAACCCGGCGGTGAACGGTGTCGTGCCCGCGACGGCGCGGTCGACCCATGCATCCCCGAGCACCTCACGCCGGGTCCGCATCCCGGCCTGCCGGCGCTCGTCGTCCGTCGTGGGTTCGCTCATCGGGCGCCTCCTGCGGCGTCGAAGTGGCCGAGCAGCGCGCCGGTGACCTCCAGCGCCCGTTCGAGGTTGCCCAGGTGCGCGGCCGGGCTGAGGCTCAGCAGCTCCGCCCCGGCGATGCCCGCCGCGATCGCCTCCTGGTGCGGGGGCGGGAGGGCCGGGTCCTCGGCGCCCGAGACCACGAGGGTGGGCGACGTGATGCGCCCGAGGTCGTCGCGCAGGTCGATGCCCGCCACCACCTCGCAGCAGGCGGCGTAGCCCTCGTCGTCGGCGCCGGCGATCATCGCCTCGAGCCGCGCCACGAGGTCGGGGTGCTCGGCGGCGAACCCCGGCGTCAGCCAGCGGGACACCACCGTCGGGGCGAACCCGGCGGTGCCCTCGGTCCGGGACTGGGCCGCCCGGTCGAGGAAGCCCTGCGGCTCCGTCTTCGCCGAGCTGAACAGCACCGCGAGGCCCAGCACGCGCGAAGGCTCCCGGGCCGCCATGCGCAAGCCCACCATGCCGCCGAGGGAGACGCCGGCGACGTGCGCCCGGTCGGCCCCGAGCCGGTCCAGCAGCGCCAGGACGTCGTCCACCAGGTCGTCGAGCGCGTACGGGCCCGCGGGTGCGGGCGACTCCCCGTGCCCGCGGCCGTCGTAGGTGACGACCCGGAAGCGCTCGGCCAGGGCGGGCACCTGCGGGTCCCACATGGCCCGCGAGGCGCCGAGTGAGTTGGAGAGGACGACCAGCGGTGCCTCCGGGGGCCCGGCGAGGGTGTACGAGACGGGGACGGCGGTCATCGGGCTCCTTCGGTGAGGTGGGCGTGCTCGGCGAGGGCGGCGTCGACCTGGGCGCCGGCCTCCCCGACGTCCGGTCCGCCGCCGAGCAGGTCGGCGAGCTCGACGTCGTCCCGGTCGGCGACCACGTCGGCGAGGGTCCGGCCGGTGGCGGCGGCCTCCCGGACGGCGGCCGCGGCCTCGTCGTGCGCGGCGTCCCGCCCGAGCAGCGAGGTCAGCGCGTCGGCGAGCGCGCCGGCGAGCTCGGGGTCGCGGGCCGCCGCCACCGTGGCGGCCATGCGGGCCGGGTCGGGGCGCAGGCCATCGAGGCTCTCGACGAGCCAGGCCGCGGCGGAGCCGACGGTCGACAGCAGGTCGGTCAGCGTGGGCCACTCGCTGTGCCAGGCGCCCGCGGCCCGCTCGTGCTCCTGCTCCATGGCGCCCAGCAGGGTGGCCACCAGGCCGGGGGCGCGCCGGGCGCAGGCCCGCGCGGAGATGGCGGCGACCGCGTTGCGCTTGTGCGGCATGGCCGAGGAGCCGCCCCGCCCGGCGCCGGTCTCGGCGACCTCCGCGACCTCGGTCTGGGCCAGCAGCACGACGTCGACGGCGACGGTCGCCAGCACGCCGGCGGTGGCCCCGAGCGCGCCGGCCAGGTCGGCGATCGGCAGTCGGACCGTGTGCCACGGTGCGGCGGTGGGGACCAGCCCCAGCTCGGCGGCCAGGGCGGCGCGGAGCGCGGTGCCAGAACCGTCGCTGGCGGCCAGGGTGCCGACGGCGCCGCCGTACTGCACCGGCAGGGAGGCCACCACCTCGGCCAGCCGCAGCCGGGCCCCGTCCAGCCCGCCGAGCCAGCCGGCGGCCTTGAGGCCGAAGGTCGTCGGCAGCGCCTGCTGCATGAGGGTGCGCCCCATGACGACGTCGTCGCGGTGGGTGCGGGCCAGCCGGGCAGCCGCCTCGGCGGCGAGCGCGAGGTCGCGGTCGATCGCGGCGATCGCCCGGCGGGCCAGCAGGACCAGCGCGGTGTCGACGACGTCCTGGCTCGTGGCGCCGACGTGGACGGCGACGGCGTCCCGCTCCCCCACCGCCGCGCGCAGCACCCGCACCAGCGGCGGCACCGGGTTGCCCGCGTCGGCGGCCTGCGCGACCACGGTGGCCAGGTCGAGCGCCGCCGGTTCCGCGCAGGCCCGGGTGACGGCGTCGGCGGCCGTCGCGGGCACCAGGCCGGTCGCCGCGGCGGCGCGTGCCAGCGCCGCCTCGACGTCGAGCAGCGCGTCGAACCAGGCGGAGTCGGAGACGGCGGTCGCCGCGCCACCGCGGGCGAAGGTCGCGCTGAAGAGACCGGTCACGTCCCGTTCCTACCGCCTCGGCGGCTCACGGGGAGGTTCATACGGCGAAGAACACCGTCTCGCGCTCGCCCTGCAGGTGGATGTCCAACCGGTAGCCGTCGTCGGCCGGCGTGGCCAGCAGCGTGCTCCGCCGGTCCTCCGGCAGCGCCCGCAGCACGGCGTCCTCGGCGTTGGCCTCCGCCTCGTCAGCGAAGTAGATCCGCGTGACGACGCGGTCGAGGATGCCGCGGGCGAAGACCGAGACGTCGATGTGCGGGGCCTGGAGCCCGCCGTCGCCGTCGGGCACCCGGCCGGGCTTCAGGGTGAACACGGCGTACTCCCCCCGCGGCTGGAGCGTCGAGGACCGCGCGTACGCGCGGAAGCCCGGGTAGGAGGCCGCGCCGCGCGGGTCCTCCGGCGAGGCGAAGCCGCCGTCGGGGTCGGCCTGCCAGGTCTCGACCATCGCATCGGCCACCAGGTCGCCGGCGCCGTCGAGGACCCGGCCGCGGATCCAGAAGGCGCCCGCGGTGCCCTCCTCCGCCGCCCAGACGCCGTCGGGCCACGTCATGCCGATGGCCAGGTAGGGGCCGACGGTGGCGCTCGGCGTGGTGCCCAGCCGCAGCGGCCCGTCGAGGAAGCCGCTGCCCCGCCGGCCGGAGCGCGGCTGGTGCGGCCCGGGGGCGTCGGGGACGACGAGCAGCGGGTTCACGAACGGCTCGCTCATGCGACATCTCCGTCGTCGTCGGTCTCGAACGGGGTCTGGTCGCTGCCGCGGAGCACGATGTCCCACTCGAACGCGAGCGCCCAGTTGTCCTGCGTCCGCTCCAGCGAGAAGCGGCTGATCGCCCGGTGCCGCGCGGCCGCCGGCATGGCGTTGAAGATCGGGTCCTGGCCGAACAGCGGGTCGTCCGGGAAGTACATCTGGGTGACCAGCCGCTGGGTGAAGGCGCGGCCGAACAGGCTGAAGTGGATGTGCGCCGGCCGCCAGGCGTTGTGGTGGTTCCCCCACGGGTAGGCGCCGGGCTTGACCGTCATGAACTCGTACCGGCCGAGGCTGTCGGTGACCACCCGGCCCAGGCCGTCGAAGTGCGGGTCCAGCGGCCCCGGGAAGCTGTCGCCGACGTGCCGGTAGCGGCCGGCGGAGTTGGCCTGCCAGACCTCCACCAGCGCACCGGGCACCGGCCGGCCGTCGCTGTCCAGCACGCGACCGTGCACGAGGATCCGCTGCCCCACGGCCTCTCCCCCGCTGCGCAACGTCAGGTCGGCATCGTGCGGCAGGACGCGGTCCTCGCCCAGCACCGGCCCGGTGACCTCGGTGAGCCGGTGCGGCAGGTCCACCGGCGTGCGCAGGGGCGCGCGCAGGGCGGTGCTGCGGTAGTCGGGGAAGCCCACGGGGGTGCGCAGCGCGGCGTCCTCGCGGTGGTACCGCGGCAGGTGCAGGCCGCCGGCGGATGTGGTCCCGGTCATGGGCGGACGGTACGACCGGGCGGCTAGGCTCCCAACCCCACACTTCCACTGGACGGGAGACACCCAGCATGGCCGGTCGCAGCGCCGCACCGGGGCGGTCGGTCACCTCGCGCGCTCTGGGCATCCTCGACGCCTTCGACAGCGGCACCCCGCGGTTGTCCCTCTCCGAGATCGCCGAGCGGTCCGGCACGCCGCTGACCACGGCCCACCGGCTGCTGGGCGAGCTCACCGGCTGGGGGGCGCTGATCCGCCGTCCCGACGGCCGCTACGAGATCGGCCGCAAGCTGTGGGACCTCGGGCTGCTGGCCCCGGTGCAGCTCGAGCTGCGCCAGGTCGCCGCACCGTTCCTGCTCGACCTGCACACGACCATCCGCGACACCGTGCACCTCGCGGTGCGCGAGGGGCTCAGCGCGCTCTACGTCGACCGGGTCTCGGGCCGGGAGTCGGTGCCGGTGGTCAGCCAGGTCGGCAGCCGGCTCCCCCTGCACGCCACGGGTGTGGGCAAGGTGCTGCTCGCCGCGGCCCCCGACGACGTGGTCGACCAGGTGCTGGCCGCGCTGCGCCCGGTCACCCGGCACACCGTCACCGACCCGGCGCTGCTCGCGCGCGAGCTAACCGAGATCCGGCGCCGGCGCTACGCCCGCACGTGCCAGGAGATGTCCCTGGGCGCCGCGTCCCTCGCCGTCCCGGTCCAGGTGGAGCGGGTGAACGGGCCGCTGGCCGTCGCCGCGTTGGGCATCGTCGTCCCGCCGCACCGCCGGGACCTCGCCCGCCTGGTCCCGGCGATGGAGATGGCGGCCCGCGGCATCGGCCGGGAGCTGGCCCGCTCCCAGGAGTTCCACTGACCGGAAGCGCCGGGTATCCACGGCCGCCGGCGGGGGGACACACTCGACGGCGTGCGCACCCAGGTAGCGATCATCGGCGCCGGCCCCGCCGGCCTCCTGCTGTCGCGGCTGCTCGCCCTGCAGGGCATCGACTCGGTCGTGCTGGAGAACCGCTCCCGGGTGTACGTCGAGGCGCGCATCCGGGCCGGGATCCTGGAGCAGCACACCGTCGACACGCTGACCGACGCCGGGCTGGGCGATCGGCTGCACCGCGAGGGCCTGGAGCACCGCGGCATCTACCTCCAGCACCCGGGCACGCGGCACAAGCTGGACTTCCCGGAGCTCTGCGGCCGCACGGTGTGGGTCTACGGGCAGACCGAGGTCACCAAGGACCTGATCGAGGCGCAGCTGGACGGCGGCCCGCCGCTGCTGTTCGAGGTCTCCGACGTGACGCTGGAGGACGTCGACTCCGACAGCCCGCGCGTGCGGTTCACCGACGCCGACGGCGCGGCCCAGGTGCTCGAGTGCGACGTGATCGCCGGCACCGACGGGTTCCACGGCGTCTCACGCCCCGTGGTACAGGCCGCCGGCGGGCGGACGTGGGAGCGCACCTACCCCTACGCCTGGCTCGGCATCCTGGCCGACGCGGCACCGGCCACCGACGAGCTGATCTACGCCTGGCACCCCGAGGGGTTCGCGCTGTACTCCATGCGCTCCCCCACGGTGTCGCGGCTCTACCTGCAGGTGGACCCGGCCGAGAAGATCGAGGACTGGTCCGACGACCGGATCTGGGATGCCCTGGACACCCGCTTCGCGCTCGAGGGCTGGTCGGTCAACCGCGGGCCGGTCACCGACAAGTCGATCCTGCCGATGCGCTCGTTCGTCAGCAGCCCGATGCGCCGCGGCCGGCTGTTCCTCGCCGGCGACGCCGCGCACATCGTGCCCCCGACCGGCGCCAAGGGGCTCAACCTCGCCGTGGCCGACGTGACGCTGCTGGCCCAGGCGCTGGTGCGGCTGCTGACCGAGAAGCGGACCGACCTGGTCGACACCTACTCCGACCGGGCGTTGGCCCGCGTCTGGCGGTGCACCCACTTCTCCTGGTTCATGACCTCGATGCTGCACACCTCCGGCGACGACTTCGACGCCCACCTGCAGCTCTCCCAGCTCCGGCGGATCTGCTCCTCGGAGGCGGCCGCCCGCGAGCTCGCCGAGAACTACACCGGGCTACCCGTCGGCTGAGGGTGCATCCGTTCGGCCTCCTGCGTGCGAATGCCGGTCGTGGAGTCAACCGCCCCGCAGCAGCAGACGGCATGGCTGGTCCAGCCCCTGGTCGACGCCGGCCTGGACCCGGGTGAGATCCAGGTGCTGGTGACCCGCCTGGGCTTCGAGGCGGTCGTCGCCGGCGATCGTGGCGTCGACATCCGCATCCTCGACGTCGTCGGCGACCACCCCAGCGACGTCCGGGCCGCCTGGCTCGAGGTGATCGACCGGATGACCAGCCGGCCGCTGCCCGGCGCCTGACCACCGCCACCGCCGTCCTCCCTCACCGCAGCGCGTCCTGCCTCGCGGTGTGCGATGAGGGAGGGCGCGCCGCGATCAGGTCACCTCATCATCACCGAGCCCGCCGAGGCGCCCCGGACAGACGGTCGACCCGGCCACCGCAGGCCCCGGCAGCGGCCGGTGGGCCGGAATCCCGTCGCACGTGACCCCCGCCACACGCGATGCAACAGGTGGGGTTAGTGTCTCAGACGCTGTGGTCCAGCTCACCCCGGGCCGGGCCGGCACTCCCTGGAGGTCACGTGCGCACCACTCCCCCACGTCCCGCCCGAAGGTCGTTGCTCGCGCTCGGGCTGGGCGCCGTCCTGACCGCCGGCGCCCTCGCCACCGCCACCGTGGCCGGAGCCGCCCCCGATCGCGCCCCGCTGGTCGTCCAGACCACCGAGGGCGCGGTCGAGGGCACCGCGACCGACGGCTACCGCCTCTTCGAGGGCATCCCCTTCGCCGCACCGCCGGTGGGCGACCTCCGGTTCGCCCCGCCCGCGCCGGCGCAGCCCTGGGACGGCGTGCTCGACGCGACCACGCCCGGCAGCGCCTGCCCGCAGGAGCCCAGCGCCAGCAACCCGACCACGTCGCTGGACGAGGACTGCCTCTACCTCAACGTCACGACCCCCTCGGGCCTGGACACCTCGCGGCGCAACCTGCCGGTGATGGTCTGGATCCACGGTGGGTCGTGGCGGACCGGCAGCGGCGACCGGTACGACGCCGGCAAGCTCGCGCTCGAGGGTGACGTCGTGGTGGTGACGATCAACTACCGCCTCGGCCCGCTGGGCTTCATGGCGCAGGAGGACCTCTCCCGCGAGAACGGCGACGTCGCCTCCGGCAGCGCCGGGCTGCTCGACCAGCAGGCCGCGCTGCGCTGGGTGGAGCGCAACATCCGCGCCTTCGGCGGCAACCCCGGGCGGGTGACCATCTTCGGCGAGTCGGCCGGTGGCTCGGCGGTCTGCGCCCAGCTCACCTCGCCGAGCGCGCGGGGCCTGTTCGACCGCGCCATCGCGCAGAGCTACAGCTGCACCGCGCCCTACGACACGCTGGAGACGGCCGAGGCCAAGGGCGCCCGGGTCGCCGAGACCGTCGGCTGCGCGGCCGCGTCCGACGTCGCGGCCTGCCTGCGGGCCACGCCGGTGCAGCAGCTGCTCGACGCCTGGCCGGGCGGCGCCTTCGTCGTCGGCGGCTCAGCCCTGCCGGTGCAGCCGGCCGAGGCGATCGCCGCCGGGAACCACGCCAAGGTGCCGGTCATGCACGGCAACCTCAGTGACGAGAACACCCTGTTCACGCCGCTGGACCCGACCGTCGCCCGGCTCGCCGCCGACGGCTTCACCGGGACCGACTACACGACGGTCCTCGCCGGTGTCTTCGGCGACAACGCCGACGAGGTGCTCGCGCGTTACCCGGCCGACGCCTACCCGTCGCCGTTGCGCGCCCTGGCCGCCGTCAACAGCGACGCCGGCAGCGCGCTGTCCACCTGCGAGCACGTCGATGCCTACGACACCCTCGCCCGCCCGCCGGCGCCGGCTCCCGTCTTCGCCTACCAGTTCCGCGACGAGACGGCCGACCCGCTGGTGGACTTCCCGTACCCGGCCTACCCGGAGGACGCCCAGCACGCCACCGAGCTGCCCTACCTGTTCCCGGGGCTGTTCGGGGACGGGCTGAACGCCGAGCAGGAGCGGCTGTCGACGGCGATGGTCCGCTACTGGACCAACTTCGCGGCCCACGGCAACCCCAACGGCCGCGACGTCCCGACCTGGACCCGCTACCGCGCCTCGAAGGACGTCCAGGGTCTGGACATCGCCTCCGACGGGGGCATCGGCCCGGTCGACGTCGCCGCCGAGGCGGACTGCGCGTTCTGGTCGACGCTGAGTTGAGCTGAGCCGACCCGATCGGCGGCGGGCCCCGGGCAGCGCGTGCTGCCCGGGGCCCGTCCGCGCGAGCGGCACGCCGCCCCCGGGTGCCGCTCGCTACCCACCGGTAGCCCGTGTGGGATCGTCGGGGGCACTACGTCGAGACGGCACCTGCCGCCGTCAGGAAAGAGGACCGATGCGGTTGCAGCTGTCCCCGGAGCTCGAGGCCTTCCGGGAGGAGATGCGGACCTTCTTCACGACCCAGGTGCCGAAGGAGATCCGCGACAAGGTCGCGGCCCACCGGCACGTGTCCAAGGAGGAGTACGTCGAGGCCCAGCGCGCGCTCAACGCCGCGGGTCTGGCCGTGCCCCACTGGCCGGTCGAGTGGGGTGGCCGGGACTGGTCGCCGCTGCAGCGCCACATCTGGCGCGAGGAGATGCAGCTGGCCGGCGTCCCCGAGCCGCTGGCCTTCAACACCAGCATGATCGGCCCGGTCATCGCCGCCTTCGGCAACCAGGAGCAGAAGGAGCGCTTCCTGGCCAAGACGGCGAACCTCGACATCTGGTGGTGCCAGGGCTTCTCCGAGCCCGACGCCGGCTCCGACCTCGCCTCGCTGCGCACCACCGCCGTCCGCGACGGCGACGACTGGGTGGTCAACGGCCAGAAGACCTGGACCACCCTGGGCCAGCACGCCGACTGGATCTTCTGCCTGGTCCGCACCGACCCGACGGCGGAGAAGAAGCAGCGCGGCATCTCGATGCTGGTCTTCCCGATGGACACCCCCGGCGTGACGCTGCGCCCCATCGAGCTCATCGACGGCGGCTTCGAGGTCAACGAGGTGTTCTTCGAGGACGTCCGCGTCCCCGCCGAGAACCTCATCGGCGAGGAGAACCGCGGCTGGGACTACGCCAAGTTCCTGCTGGGCAACGAGCGCGTGGGCATCGCCCGCGTGGGTGCGACCAAGAAGATGCTCGCCCAGGCGAAGGACTACGCCCGCGAGATCACCGTCGACGGCCGCCCCCTGCTGGAGGACCCGTTCATGGCCCGGCGGATCGCCGAGGTGGAGAACGAGCTGGTGGCCCTCGAGCTCACCGCGCTGCGCGTGGTCGCGAACTCCGCCGACGGAAAGCCGCACCCGGCGTCCTCGGTGCTCAAGCTGAAGGGCTCGGAGCTGCAGCAGGCCGCCACCGAGCTGCTGGTCGACATCGCCGGCCCGCTGTCGCTCGCCTCCTTCGCCGAGGAGGGTTCCGACGTGCCGGACTGGGCGCGCGTCGCGACCCCGCACTACCTGAACTACCGGAAGGTCTCCATCTACGGAGGCTCCAACGAGGTTCAGCGCACCATCATCGCCGGCACGATCCTGGGGCTGTGATCTGACGTGGACTTCACCTTCGACAGCGAGCAGAACGACCTGCGGGAGGCCGTGCGCGGCCTGCTGGCGCGCGCCTACTCCGACAGCGAGCAGCGCCGGAAGGTCGTCGCCAACGACCCGGGCTTCGACGAGAAGACCTGGGCCCGCCTGGCCGAGATGGGGCTGCTCGGGCTGCCCTTCGCCGAGGAGCACGGCGGCATGGGCGCCGGGCCGATCGAGGTGGCGATCGTCGCCGAGGAGATCGGCCGGGTCATCGCCCCCGAGCCGTTCATCGAGGCCGTCGTCCTCGCCGGCGGCCTGATCGCCGCCGTCGGCACGGACGAGCAGAAGGGCGAGCTCCTCGGGGCCATCGCCGAGGGCGCCACCGTGCCGGCGTTCGCCCACGCGGAGACCGGCACCCGGTGGAGCGCCTCCGCCTCGGCGGTCAGCGCCACGCAGTCCGGCGACGGCTGGACCCTCAGCGGCGCCAAGGAGCCGGTGCCCACGGGCGCCCGCGCCGACGTCCTCGTGGTCTCCGCCGTGGTCGACGGCGGGACCGGGCTCTTCCTCGTGCAGGGCGACGCCGGGGGCCTGACCCGCACCGGCTACCGCACGCACGACGGCACCCGGGCGGCCAACGTCCGCTTCGACGGCACCCCCGCGACCCTGCTGGGCACCGGCGGGGACCAGACCGCCGCCGTCGAGCGGGCGCTGGCCGAGGCCCGGATCGCCTACAGCCACGAGGCGATCGGCGCGATGGACACCGCGCTGCGCACCACCGCGGAGTACCTCAAGACCCGCAAGCAGTTCGGCGTCACCCTGAACCGGTTCCAGGCGCTCACCTTCCGCGCCGCGGACATGTACGTGTCCCTGGAGCTGGCCCGGAGCGCCGCGCTGTGGGCCTCGATGGTGCAGGACGCCGGTGGCGACGTCGTCTCCGCCGCCGACCGGGCCCGGCTGCAGACCAGCCGCGCCGGCCGGCACATCGGCAAGGAGGCCATCCAGCTGCACGGTGGCATCGGCGTGACCGCGGAGTACTCCGTCGGGCACTACACCAGCCGGCTCACCGCCATCGACCACCTGCTCGGTGACGGCGACTTCGCCGTCGCGCGGCTGGCCCGCACGGTAGGCGAGCGGGCGACCATCGACCCGCTGGGCGCGCCCTACGCCGTCTGAGCGGCACCCCGCCACGGAGCCCCGCCCCTCGACCCCGAGGGGCGGGGCTCCGTCGCGCCCGGGCCGACGGTGAGCGCTGCCGAGCAGATTCTGGCGGTGGACGTGCGCACCGGCGCACACCGTCGAGCGGCCCTCAGTCGCCGAGCATCGCCCGGCGGAGCTCGTCGGCGTCGGCCCGGACCTGGTCCAGCACCGGCACCACGTCGTCCTCGCGCAGCTGACCGCAGGAGAGCCGGGCGATCGGCACCGCCTCGTGGTCCTCGACGGTCAGCCGGGCGGCGACCTCGAAGGCCGCGCGGAGCAGCCCGCCCTCCACCGAGGTGGCGTCGTCGACCTGGTTGAGCCGGTTGGTCATGGTGTGCGGGAAGCCCCACTGCTCCAGCGCGACGGCGGTCAGCCGCACGCTGTTGACGCCGTAGCGGTGCAGCTCGGCGGTGCGCCGCTGGGCGAAGTCCGGGTGCTCGGCCACCAGCGCCTCGTAGCCCTCGGGGTCGTCGTGGTGCAGCAGCGCCGCACCCATCTGGGCGAGCAGCCCCACGCAGAGCGCGTCCTGCGACCGCTCCCCGAAGCGCGGCGCCAGCGTGGAGGACGCCAGGGCCAGGCAGGTGGTCACGTCCCAGAAGTCCTCCGGCAGCCGGGACTCGTCGTCGAGCTCGGTGAGCGCGACGGTCGCCATCGTCCGGACCGTGGTGAAGCCGACGACCGTGACCGCGAACTGCAGGGAGGTGACCCGCCCGCGCATGCCGAAGTAGGCCGAGTTGGCCAGCTTCATCACCCGGCCGGCGAGGGCGACGTCGGAGGCGAGGATCCGGGACAGCACCTTGGCGCTGGTGTCGTCGGAGTTCGCCACCGAGACGATCTGCGCCGCGACCGGGCGCTGGGCCGCCATCGTGTCGATGCCCGCGAGGACCTTCTCCAGGTCGAAGACGGGGGCCGCCTCGCCGCGGGACGGGAGCGGGGTGACGGTCATCGGGTGCACTCTCCGTGGGACGCGAACCAGGCGGCGGCGTCCGCCCCGGTCATCGGCGGGCTGAGGCTGAACCCCTGCAGGTAGGTGGCGCCCAGCCGGCCGAGCTCCGCGGCCTGCTCGGCGGTCTCGACGCCCTCGGCGACGGTGCTCAGGTTGAGGCTGCGGGCCAACGCGATGACGCCGGAGGCGATCTCGGTGTGCCCGTGCGCCAGCTCCGCGACGAACGACCGGTCCACCTTCAGGCAGTCCACGGGCAGGTGCCGCAGGTAGGCCAGCGACGAGTAGCCGGTGCCGAAGTCGTCGATCGCCAGCTCGACGCCGAGGTCGCGCAGTTCGTGGAGGACCGCGCGGGCGGAGTCGGGGTCCTTCATCAGCGCCGACTCGGTGATCTCCAACGCGGCGATCCGGCCCCGGCGTGCCGTGCCTCACAATTGCGCAGCCACGCACCGCGACCGTGCGTTAGCAGGCAAGATCCGTCCAACCCACCGAGCACCGCGAACGACCCCACCACCGGGGTCAGGCGACCAGGCCTGCCCACCGAGGAACGGAGCGCCACGATGCAGATCGGAGTCCCGCGCGAGACGCGGCCCCGCGAGACCCGGGTGGCGGCGACACCGGCGACGGTCACGCAGCTGGTGCAGCTGGGCTACGGCGTCGTGGTGGAGACCGGCGCCGGGACGGCGGCCAGCTTCCCCGACGACGCCTACGTGGCTGCCGGGGCGCGGATCGACGCGGCGGCCGAGGCGTGGGCGGCCGAGGTCGTGCTGCGGGTGAACGCCCCCGCCCGCGACGAGATCGGGCGGCTGGCCGACGGCGCGACGCTGATCAGCCTCCTCTCCCCCACGCTGAACCCCGAGCTGGTCGAGGCGCTCGCCGCCCGCCCGATCACCGTGCTGGCCATGGACGCCGTCCCCCGCATCTCGCGGGCGCAGTCGATGGACGTGCTGTCCTCGATGGCCAACATCGCCGGGTACCGGGCGGTCGTCGAGGCGGCCAACGTGTTCGGCCGGTTCTTCACCGGCCAGGTGACGGCGGCGGGCAAGGTGCCGCCGGCCAAGGTGCTCGTCGCCGGTGCGGGGGTGGCCGGGCTGGCCGCGATCGGCACCGCGTCCAGCCTGGGCGCCATCGTGCGAGCCACCGACGTCCGCCCCGAGGTGGCCGAGCAGGTGCGTTCCCTGGGCGGCGAGTACGTCGCCGTCCCCGCCGGGGAGCAGGAGGTCAGCAGCGACGGCTACGCCCGCGAGATGGGCGAGGACTTCAACCGGCGGGCCGCGCAGATGTACGCCGAGCAGGCCCGGGACGTCGACATCGTCATCACCACGGCGCTGATCCCCGGCCGGCCGGCGCCGCGGCTGCTCACCGAGGAGATGGTGGCCTCGATGCGCTCCGGGTCGGTGATCGTCGACATGGCCGCCGCGCAGGGCGGGAACGTGGCCGGCTCGGTGGCCGACGAGGTGGTCGTGACCCCCGACGGCGTCACCATCATCGGGTACACCGATCTGCCCGCCCGGCTCCCGGCGCAGGCCTCGCAGCTCTACGGCACCAACCTGGTCAACCTGCTCAAGCTGCTGACGCCCGGCAAGGACGGCCGGCTCGTCCTGGACCTCGACGACGTCGTGCAGCGGGGCATCACGGTGGTCCGCGAGGGCGAGCTGACCTGGCCCCCGCCACCCGTGCAGGTCTCGGCGGCACCGCCGCCGGCCGCTCCTCCCGCGGGGGCGACGGCGGGCACCCCCGCCGTTCCGCAGCGGACGCCCGCGCCCGGACGCCGGTTCGCCCTGGTGGGGCTCGGCGCCGCCCTGCTCTTCCTGGTCGCCGCCTTCTCCCCCGACGAGCTCCTCGGGCACCTCACGGTGTTCGCGCTCGCCGTCGTCGTCGGCTTCTACGTGATCGGGAAGGTGCACCACGCCCTGCACACGCCGCTGATGAGCGTCACCAACGCCATCTCCGGGATCATCGTCGTCGGCGCGCTGCTGCAGCTCGGCAGCGACGACGGCGTGGTGCGCGCGCTGGCGTTCGTCGCCACGCTCGTGGCCAGCATCAACGTCTTCGGCGGCTTCGCCGTCACCCGCCGCATGCTGGGCATGTTCTCCCGCGGCCCGAGCCCGGAGAGCGCCGTCCGATGACCGCCACCACCGCCGCGGCCGCGGCCTACATCGTCGCCGCCCTGCTGTTCATCCTGAGCCTGGCCGGGCTGTCGAGGCACGAGACGGCCAAGGCCGGGAACGCCTACGGCATCGCGGGCATGGCGATCGCGCTGGCCGCCACAGTCGGCCTGGCCACGCGGGACATCTCGGCCGTGGGGCTCACCCTGCTCGTCCTCGCGGTGGTCATCGGCGCGGCCATCGGCCTGTGGCGGGCGCGTGTGGTCGAGATGACCGGCATGCCCGAGCTCATCGCGCTGCTGCACAGCTTCGTCGGCCTGGCCGCGGTGCTCGTGGGCTGGAACGGCTACCTCTCCGTCGAGGGTGCCGACGGCGGCTCGACGCTCACCGGCGCCGAGGCCGGCATCCACTCCGGCGAGGTGGTGGTCGGCGTCTTCATCGGCGCGGTCACGTTCACCGGCTCGATCGTCGCCTTCCTCAAGCTCTCGGCCCGGATCAAGAGCAACCCGCTGGTGCTGCCGGGGCGCAACTGGCTCAACCTGGGCGCCCTGGCGCTGTTCGCCGTCCTGACCGTCATGTTCGTGGCCGCGCCGAACCTGCTCGTGCTCTCGGTCGTCACGGTGCTGGCCCTGGCGCTGGGCTGGCACCTGGTGGCCTCGATCGGCGGCGGCGACATGCCCGTCGTCGTCTCGATGCTCAACAGCTACTCGGGCTGGGCCGCCGCCGCGTCGGGCTTCCTCCTGGGCAACGACCTGCTGATCATCACCGGCGCCCTGGTCGGCTCGTCCGGTGCCTACCTCTCCTACATCATGTGCAAGGCGATGAACCGCTCGTTCCTCTCGGTGATCGCCGGCGGGTTCGGCAACGAGGGCGCCGCGGCGTCGTCCGACGTGGACTACGGCGAGCACACCGAGATCACCGCCGAGGAGACCGCCGAACTGCTGCGGGACGCGAAATCGGTGGTCATCACCCCCGGCTACGGCATGGCGGTCGCGCAGGCGCAGAGCGCCGTCGCCGAGCTCACCCGCAAGCTGCGCGCGCACGACGTCGACGTACGGTTCGGCATCCACCCGGTCGCCGGGCGCCTGCCCGGGCACATGAACGTGCTGCTGGCCGAGGCCAAGGTTCCGTACGACGTGGTCCTGGAGATGGACGAGATCAACGACGACCTCGCCGGCACGTCGGTCGTCCTGGTCATCGGCGCCAACGACACGGTCAACCCCGCTGCCACCGACGACCCCACCAGCCCGATCGCCGGCATGCCGGTGCTCCGGGTGTGGGAGGCCGAGCACGTGGTGGTGTTCAAGCGCTCCATGAACACCGGGTACGCCGGCGTGCAGAACCCCCTCTTCTTCCGGGAGAACAGCCGCATGCTCTTCGGCGACGCCCGGGAGCGGGTGGAGGACATCCTGAAGGCGCTGTGACCTCCGCCCGGCTGTCCCACCGCGGCGGGAGCCTTACCGTGAGCACATGCGCGTTCACGGGCCGGTGCGGGAGGTGCCTCCGCCCCGGGCGCGCGACCACGTCTGCTGGGTGTTCCGCGGCGAGGAGGAGCTGGACGCCGCGGTGCTGGCGTTCGCCCGCGGCGGGCTGGACCGCGGGGAACGCCTGCTGGGCGTGGGCGACCGGGTCGTGGCGGCCGTCCGCCGTGGCGGCGCGTCCCTCGGTGACGTCGCGGCGCTCGCCGCCGCCGGCACCCTGCAGCTGCTCTCGCTGGAAGATGCCTACGCCGCCACCGGGGCGTTCAGCGCCGAGCAGCAGCGCGCCTTCTACGCCCGGGCGACCCGGGATGCCCGGGCGGAGGGCTACCGCGGGCTGCGCGTGCTCGCCGACGTCAGCGGGCTGGCCGAGGATCCCGGCGCCCGGGCGGAGCTGGCCCGGTGGGAGCACGTGGCCGACGAGTACATCGCCCGCGGGCCCGGCATGTCGGCGATGTGCCTCTACGACGGCGCCCTGCCGGCAGCGGCCCTGGACGCGGTGACCGCCGTGCACCCGCAGGTCCACGCGCCCGGCCCTCCCCCCGCCTTCCAGGTGTACTTCGACCGGCACCGGGTCGCCCTGGTCGGCGACGTCGACTCGGTGGGTGCGGAGCGGCTCGCCCGGGTCCTGGCCACCTCGCCGGTCGAGGGCGGCACCTGCACACCGGAGCTCTCCGGCCTCGGGTTCGCCGACGTCGCCGGCTGCCGGGCGATCGCCCGCTGGCTCCGGACGCTCGCCGGCACGGGGGTGCGGGTGGAGCTGCGCGACGCCCCGCCGCTGGTGCGGCGGGCGTGGCCGCTGCTGGGGCTCGACCGGTGGGCACCCGTCGCCTTCACCACCGCCGACTGACCCCGCCCCGCCTCCCTGCTGCGGCCGGGCCCGCGCCGACGTCGCACGCCGCCCGGGATCGGCCCTGGCCGGTGGCTGTATTGAGCACCGCTGCACACGCGTCACGCAGCCGGCGCGCGGCCGGCGCGCGGCCGGGCCTCCTGGGCCCGGCGCCGAGGGCGTCCTGCAACAAGGCGGGAGCCCTCCTCTGACCGCCGGCCCGGTGGCCTCGGTGACGATCCTCGGCGACGGCCGCCCCAGCACGGTGGCCGCCAGCGGGGAACTGGCCGTGGAGCTGGACGAGCTGCTCTACCGCCTGGGCACCGGCCCCTGCCTCGAGGCGGCCGCGCGGGGGTGCGGGGGCACGCTGTCCTACCCGCTGCCGGTGCAGGAGCTGGTCTCCGGGTCGATGAACGTCTACGCCCGGGACTTCCCGGTCGCCGACGACCGCACCCGTTCCCTGGTCTCCCGGCTCGCCGCCTACGCCGTCGGCCCGGTGTCCAACATGTACCTGTACGAGACCGCCGTGGAGCGGGCCGAGCACCTGCAGGCCGCCCTGGAGCACCGGGCCGTCATCGACCAGGCCAAGGGCATCCTCATGGAGCGGCAGAAGCTCACCGCCGACCAGGCGTTCCAGCTGCTGGCCCGCGTGTCGATGGAGAGCAACACCAAGCTGCGGGACGTCGCCGCGCGGTTCGTGCTGACCGGGCAGCTACGGCCATCCTCACCGCCGCGCCCCGAGGAGTTGCGCCCGCGGCGCCGGTCGCACACGGTTTCCAGGTGGATCCCTTCCGCGGGCTCGGCATCCCCCGCATCCCCGGGCTCGGCGAGCTGATCGCGCTGCTCCAGACGCAGACGGAGGCGCTGTCCCAGCTCCCCCGGACGCTGGCCGACCTCAACGGCACGGTCCGGGAGCTCACCGCCGCCACCACCGCCGCCCGGGAGACCATCGCGTCCGCCCAGCGGATGGCCGAGCGGCTGGAGGGCCTGGTCGAGGAGCTCGAGGAGCCGGTGCGGGCCCTGCGCCCGGGCATCGAGCGGGTCGGGCGGGTGCTGGACGACCCCGCCGTCGACACCGTGCCGGAGACGTTGCGCCGCATCCACGACGACCTGATGCCGCTGATCCACGGCCTGCGCCAGGCCCAGACCCGCATGGGCTCGGTGACCGGCCTGCTGCGCCGCCGTCCCCCCGGGGACGAGGACGACGGCTACTGACCGGGGAGCTGACCACCGACCCGGTCGCGCTGCTGGTCTGCGGCCTGGCGGTGCTGCTGGCCTCGGTCGTCCAGACGGCGACCGGCATGGGTTTCGGCCTGCTCGCCGGTCCGCTGGTGCTGCTCGTGCAGCCTGCACTGGTGCCCGGCCCCCTGCTGGTGGGCACGCTCGCCGCGCTGCTGCCGGTGGTGTGGCGGGAGCGTGCCGCACTGGAGCTCACGGCCATGCGCGGCGCGGTGCTGGCGTCGGTCCCGGGCGTCGTCGCAGGTCTGCTGCTGTTGCAGGTGATTAACGGTCGTTTGTTGGGCATAACGGTCGCCCTCGTGGTGCTGCTGGCCTGCGGTGCGGCGCTCGCCGGGGTGCGGCTGCCGGGCGGGCGGCGGGCGCTCGCCGTCGCCGGGTTCGCCGCCGGCACGCTGTCGACGGTCGCGGCGACGCCGGGCCCGCCCCTCGTGGTCACCTACCGGGCGCCCACACCGGCCGCCCAGCGGGCGAACCTGTCGGTGTTCTTCGTCGGGACGACGCTGCTCTCCCTGGGCGTCCTGCTGGCCGGGGGCGAGCTCACCGGCGGCGGGCTGGCCGCCGGGGCGGGGCTGGTGCCCTTCGTGCTGGTCGGCTTCCTGCTCGCGGGACCGCTGCGCCGCCGGCTGGCGCTGGCGGCCATGCGCCGCGCCGCCCTGGTGCTGTGCCTGCTCTCCGGGGCGGCGCTGCTCGTCAGGTCGCTGGCGGGCTGACCGTCACTGCTCGGCGGGGGGCTCCCGGCGGACGATGTCGCCAACGGCCTCCTCCAGCCGCGCCCACGTCCCGCTCCACTCGACCAGCGGGTCGAGGATCCGCTCGAAGACGGCGAGCTGCTGGTCGAAGGCGTCCAGCTGGGCCCGCATCGCCGCGATCGAACTGCGCTGCGCGGTCACCATCTCCTTGATCGCGCGGAGTTGGGCGGCGGACATCGCGCCGGGCGGGCTGGGCAGGGCGGGCAGCGGGAGCCGGGACGTCGCGCTGCCCGCGAGACCGCGGGCGCGGTCGCTGAAGAACCGCAGCTGGCTCACGAACTCGTCGATCGACCGGCCCACGAACCCGCCCTGCGGGGTGGTCCGGTCGTCGTCACCGGCCTCGGTCATCGCTCCCCCTCCGTCGCTGCTGCACCGACCTTAGGCAGCGCGGGCACTCCGCCGCGAGCGCGCCGCGGCGGCTCGCCCGGGCGTTCCCGGGCCGCGCGGCCGGTGCGGCCGGTGCGCCGGGGCCCGGTGGGACGGGAGGGGTGCCCACCACGCGTCGGAGCACGGACAGGGGCGCCGCCCCGCGGAAGCTGGCCCGCGGACCGACCCCGAACCCCTGGGAGACCCGTGCACCTCCGCGGCATCCTGCCGGCCCTCACCTCCGTCGCGCTCTGCACGGTGCTGGCCGGCTGCAGCACCCCGATCGCCGTCCGCCCGGCCTCGGCCACCGCCGAAGCCGCCCCTGACCGCACGGTGCCGGACGACCCCGCGGCCGCCGTCGACGCCGCCCTGGCCGGGCTCGACCGGCGGGCGGAGGTCGCCCAGCTGTTCGTCGCGAGCGTCGCGCTGGACGACCTCGGCGACGCCGAGGCGCTCGTGGCCCAGGGGGTGGGCGGCGTGTTCCTCGCCGGCCGGAGCACCGCCCCGGCCACCGGGCTGGCCGCGACGACCGCGCGCTGGCAGGAGCACGCCCCCGGGCCGGGGTTGTGGATCGCGGCCGACCAGGAGGGCGGCGCGGTGCAGACGCTGAAGGGCGAGGGGTTCGAGCGGCTCCCCACCGCCGCCGAGCAGGGCGCGCTGCCCGCCGAGCGGCTCGCCGGCCTCGCCGACGGCCTGGGGCAGGATCTGAGCTCGGCCGGGGTGAACCTGAACCTCGCGCCGGTCGCCGACGTCGTCCCGGCCGGCACCGAGGAGGGCAACGAGCCGATCGGCGCCTTCGGCCGCCAGTACGCCGGCACCGGGCCCGAGGTGGCCGAGGACGCCGCCACCGTCGCCGACGGCCTCGCCGCGCACGGCGTGGTGCCGACCTTCAAGCAGTTCCCGGGGCTCGGGCTGGTGCAGGGCAACACCGACACGAGCGCCGGCGTCGTCGACCCGGTCACCGACGCCGGCGGCGAGCAGGTCACCGCCTTCGCCGAGGCGCTCGCCCGGACGTCGGCCGACGGGTTCGTGATGACGTCGTCGGCGACCTATCCGCGGATCGACCCGGAGAACCAGGCGGCCTTCTCCCGCACGGTGGTCACCGACCTGCTGCGCGACCGGCTCGGCTTCGACGGCGTGGTGATCTCCGACGACCTGGCCAACGCCGCGGCGGTCCGGGATCTCCCCGTCGGCCAGCGGGCCACCCGGTTCCTCGCCGCCGGCGGCACGCTGGTGCTCAGCTGCGACGGCGACCTGGTGCCCGAGATGGTCGAGGCGGTGCTGGCTCGGGCCGAGGCCGATCCCGGCTTCGCCGACGTCGTCGACGCCGCCGTCCGCACCGCGCTCACCGCCAAGGCCGAGGCCGGGCTGCTCGGGTGACCCCTTCAGGCATAGGAAGCTCTACCTGCGTGATGACCCCGTGGGACGCAGGTAGAGCTTCCTATGCCTCAGCGGGGTCCGCTCAGTACCAGCCCTTGGACTGGGAGTGCGCCCACGCGCCGCACGGCGAGCCGTAGCGGTTGTTGATGTAGATCAGGCCCGCGTCGATCTGCCGGTAGCCGTCGGAGGTCTTGGCGATGCCGGTCCCGGCCCAGGTGGAGTCGAGGAACTGCGCGATGCCGTAGGCGGTGCTGCGCGGGTTCTGCGCGTCGGGGTTCCACCCGCTCTCCTTGCCCCACAGGCTCTCCAGGCAGGAGAACTCGCTACCCGAGCCCACCTTGCCCATCGCGTAGTCCTTGAAGGAGCCGGCCGGGGCGGGCGCGGCGGCCGGTGCGGGCGCGGAGCGGGCGGGGGCCGGCGCGGCCGGCGCGGGGGCGCTGGCCGCCTGCTGGCGAGCGGCCTCGGCCCGGGCGGCCTCCTGCTCGGCGGCCCTGCGGGCGGCCTCCTCCTCCGCGGCCTTGCGGGCGGCCTCCTCCTCGGCGGCCTTGCGCGCGGCCTCCTCGGCGGCGCGGCGGTCGAGCTCGGCCTGCTCGGCCGCGGCCCGCGCCTCGGCGGCGGCGGTCTGCTCGGCGGCGCGCTCGCTGCGGCTGGCGGCCAGCGGGGCGAGGCTCTGCACGGCGGACTCGACGGCGTCGGCGGCGGGAGCCTCGGTGGGGATCCCGAGCTGCTCGGCCACGCTGACCGACGCCAGCTCCGGCTCGGCCTGCGCGGCCGGCTCGTCGACGACGACGACGACGTTGACGAGCAGCCCGCCCGCGGCGGCGACCGCCAGGAGCAGCGCGGGACGACGGATCGTCCGGGCGGTGCGCTCGCCCGTGGGGCGCAGGGCGCGGGTGATCGAGGTGTCGGGAAGGTTCATGGGGAGGAACTGCTCCAGGGGGCAGGGCACAGCGGGCCGGTGGCCGGCGCTGCGGCGGGGGTGGTCGAGTGGCAGCGGTGGTCGGGCGGTCGCCCGGGCGCTCAGCGCGGGGAAGGCGCGCGCGAGGCTCCGTACCGGCTGCGGTTCCGTGCAAGGTGGGCCCGCAGGCTCGCCATGCGGCGGCTCTCCGTTTCTTCCGTCGTGCCGCCTACCGGGCCAGCTGACGGGGGGAGAAGCGCTGCTACCCGCGACGGGACGTGCCCGGCGCGCGATTCACCCCAGTGCTGCGGTGGGTCCCCGGCTCGCCCCGGAAGGCGACTCGGCGGCGCCCGGCGGACCTCCCCGGTGGGGAGCGGACGACCGGCCGGGCGCAGCCACGGTAACCACCGTTATGCAGTCGTGACAATCCCCCGACTGCCATCGGTCCGTGACCCGGGCGTCACGGCAGCCGCCAGACGGTGGTCCGGCGCACCGGCACGGGCCCGGTCGGCGACGGCTCGGTGTCGGGGACGTCGTAGGCCGCCAGCGGCTCCAGCCGGTCCTCGGGCAGGTACACCCGCCCCGGATCGCCGATGATCACCTCGGCACCGCGCGCCCGGGCCGCCGTCAGGAAGGGCAGCACCCGGTCGGTCATCTCCCGGTCGTAGCAGACGTCCCCGGCCAGGACGACGCCGACGTCCGGCGGTTCCGCACCGAGCACGTCGCCGACGGGGGTGATGCCCGGGGTCCCGTTCCGGGCCGCGTTGACGGCGATCGCGGTCAGCGCGAACGGGTCGACGTCGCTGGCCAGCACCGCGCCCGCCCCGGCGAGGACGGCCGCGACGGCGACCAGCCCGCTGCCGGCGCCCAGGTCGAGGACCGTGCGCCCGGCCACCAGCTCCGGGTGGTCGAGCACGTGCCGCGCCAGCGCCTGCCCGCCCGGCCAGGCCGCGGCCCAGAACGGCGGGTCGGTGGAGGTGCGCCCGTGCTCGGTTTCCATCGCCTCCCACAGGGCGACGACGTCGCCGGCGACGAGCAGCTCCACCTCGGGCACCAGCTCCGGGCGCACCGGCCGGGTGTGGGCGCGGACGAACTCCGCAGGGATGGGACGGTCCACCCCGGCAGTCAACCGCACCCGGCTCCGGACGCCCGGGCCGCCCGGCTGTGGAGGACGCCGGCGACTTCCACCATCCCGAGGCGGCCGACGGCCAGGGGGTCCCGGAGGCGGGCCGACCAGGAGGAGAGCGCGCCCGCGGGGCGGAAGCCGAGCTCCTCGTTGACCGCCACCATGGGGGTGTTGCCGTCGGAGTTGTAGGTGCTGATGCGGCGCACCTCGGGGAACCCGGCGGCCAGCTCGCGCAGCACGGCGGCCTTCATCCGGGCGCCGAGCCGGTGGCCGCGGTGCGCACGCAGCACCAGCGTGCCGCCCTGGTGGACGAACTCCGGCTGCGCCAGCGGGATCTGCAGGTCGGTGAACCCGACCAGGCGGCCACCGGTCACCGCTCCCGCGCTGAGCACCGTGCGCCCCCGGGCGAGGTGGGTCTGCTCGTACTCCCGGATCCGGTCGCCGTCCCACTCCTCCTCCCCCACCGGCAGGTCGCCGTACGGGGCGTCGGTGGTCATGCGCCGCTCCAGCAGCGCGCGGTCGGCCAGCAGCGGGTCCGGGGTGCGGTCCCGCCAGGTGACGATCTCGTAGCCGGCGCCCGCCGCGGCGGCCCCGGCCTCCAGCGCCGCCAGCCGGTGCTCGTCGACCGGCAGCGCCAGCTCCCGGCGGGTCTCCACCAGGTCGCAGCTCCAGCCGTGCCGCTCGGCGAAGGCCCGCCCCGGTGCCCCGGGGCCCGGTTCGTCCACCTCGCTCACCAGCAGCGAGCGGCCGTGCGTGGCGGCGATCGCACGGGCCTCGGCCAGCAGGGCGCTGCCCAGCCCCCGGCGCCGGGCGGCCGGGTGCACCGCGAGGTCGACCATCGCCAGCGACGGGTTGTCCCGGAGCGGGAGGAGCAGCCGCAGCGCGCCGGCGACCGCGCCGTCCACGAGGGCCGCCCGGTGGGTGCCGTCCCGCGACCCGCCCTGCGCCATGAGCTCGCGGCCCAGCGCGACGTGCTCCTGCGCCGGGCGGGGCGGGGTCGCCGGCCGGGCGTCGCGGCCCGCGGCGGCCCACACCTCGCACCAGGAGGGGAACAGGTCGTCGTCGGGTGCGAGCTCGACGACCCGGCAGGAGGGGTCGGTCACAGCTCCCGTTCTACCGGGCGCGGCAACCGCTTTTCCGGCCTCAGCCCTCCGGTCGCGCCGGCGCCGCCCGCCGGGCGATCAGCCGCCAGTAGGTGCCGGGCAGCAGGCGGACGAGCACGTCGGGCACCTTCGCGGTCCAGCCGATGAGCAGCCGCGGGCGACGGCGCTCGACCGCCGCGACGATCTGCGCGGCGGCGACCTCCGGCGGGATGCGCAGCAGCTTGCTGAACTGCTTGCGGCCCTCCTCGTACTCCTCCACCGACACCCCGGCGCCGGTGCGGGCGCTCTCGGCGATCCGGGTGCGGATCCCCCCGGGGTGGACCACGGTGACGCCGATGCCGTCGTCGGCCAGTTCGTGGCGGAGCGCCTCGCTGAACCCCCGGACGGCGAACTTGCTCGTCGCGTAGGCGACCTGCCCGGCGGGGGCGAAGATGCCGAAGACGCTGGACACGTTGACCACGTGGGCGCCGGGGTGCGCCTTCAGCACCGGCAGCAGGGTGTGGGTGAGGCGGACGACGGCGCGCAGGTTGACCGACAGCAGCCACTCGACGTCCTCCAGGCCCACCTGGTCGAAGCGCCCGCCCAGGGCCACGCCGGCGTTGTTGACCAGCAGCGTGGTCTCCGGGTGCTCGGCGACCAGCATCGCGGCCATCCGGGCGGTCGCCTCGTCGTCGGCGAGGTCGACCACGTGGGTGGCGACGCGCAGGGCGGGGTGCCCGGCCGCGATCCGGCCGGCCACCGCCGCCAGCCGGTCGGCGTCCCGGTCCAGGAGCACCAGGTGGCTGCCGCGGCCGGCCAGCTGCTCCGCCAGCGCCTCCCCGATCCCGCTCGCCGCGCCGGTGACGACCGCCGTCCCGCCGGCGAACGCGTAGGGGCGCATCACGCCACGACCCGGTCGGCGGCGGCCGGCACGCGCGGCTGGAAGGTCATGCCCTCGTCCTCCAGGGGCCCGCGGCGCATCACCGCGACGTCGCGCAGGTAGTTCTGGTGCAGCCGCCAGGGCGCGCGACGCCCTTGCTGCGGCAGGCCCGCGAGGCCGCGCTGCACGTAGCCGGCCGCGAGGTCCAGGAAGGGTGCGCCGCCGCCCTCGGGCGGGGCGACCGGCGTCGCCGACGCGTAGCCGTGTGCGTCCAGGTGGTCCAGCAGACGGCAGACGTAGCGGTTGACCAGGTCGGCCTTGAGCGTCCACGAGGCGTTGGTGTAGCCGATGACCATGGCGAAGTTGGGCACGCCGGAGAGCATCATGCCCTTGTAGGAGACCCGCTCCGGCAGCTCGACGGGCTCTCCGTCGACGACGATGCGCATCCCGCCCACGGGCAGCAGGTTCAGCCCGGTCGCGGTGACGACGACGTCGGCCGCCAGCCGCTCCCCCGAGGCCAGCTCGATGCCGTCCTCGGTGAAGGTGGCGATCCGGTCGGTGACGACCGACGCCGTGCCCCGGCGCAGGGCGCGGAACAGGTCGCCGTCGGGGATGAGGCACAGCCGCTGGTCCCACGGGTCGTAGGGCGGGTTGAAGTGCGTGTCGACGTCGATGCCCGGCAGCTGCTTCTGCGTCATCCGCCGCAGCAGCGAGCGCACCAGGGCCGGGCGCCTGCGGCTGAGCTGGTAGAGCGCGGTGCTGGTGAGCACGTTCTTCCACCGCACGACCGAGTAGGCCGCCTTCTCGGGCAGCCGGGCGCGGAGCTGCTGCGCCAGCGGGTCGCGGCCGGGCAGCGACATCACGTAGCTGGGCGTGCGCTGCAGCATGGTCACGTGCGCGGCCTGCTCGGCCAGGTTCGGCACCAGCGTGACCGCGGTGGCCCCGCTGCCGACGACGACGACCCGCTTGCCGGTCACGTCGAGGTCCTCGGGCCAGTGCTGCGGGTGGACCAGCTGCCCGCGGAAGCGCTCCTCCCCGGGGAACTCGGGCCGGAAGCCCTGGTCGTAGCGGTAGTAGCCGGAGCAGACCTGCAGCCAGGAGCAGGTGAGGGTCACCGTCTCACCGGTGTCGGTCCGCTCGGCGGTGACCGTCCAGCGGGCGTCGGCGCCCGACCACTCCGCCTGCACGACCCGGTGGTGGTAGCGGATCTTCTCCGTGACGCCGTGATCGCGCGCGGTCTCCTCGAGGTAGCGGCGGATCGCCGGGCCGTCGGCGATCGACTCGGGCTCCTGCCAGGGCCGGAAGGAGAAGCCGAGGGTGAACATGTCCGAGTCCGAGCGGATGCCCGGGTAGCGGAAGAGGTCCCAGGTGCCACCGAGCGCAGCCCGGGACTCCAGCACGGCGTAGCTGGTGCCCGGGCGCTCGAGCTCCAGGTGGCAGGCGGCGCCGATGCCGGACAAGCCGGCGCCGACGATCAGGACGTCCAGGTGGTCGGTGGTCACGTCGCACTCCCCGGTCCGCACCGCCGGCCGGGCTGCCGCGGGCTGGCCCCGACGGTATCGACGGTCCGTCGAGTGCGTCAACACGGTGTCGACAACCGTCGTCCGGTGGCTATCCTGCCCCCGTGCCGACTGCCGCGAGCGACCCGTCCGTCGCCGGTCGCGGCCGGCGGGCGGCCCGGCCCTCCGGCGACGACCGCGAGCTGGCCATCCTCGCCACCGCCGAACGACTGCTGGCCGAACGGCCGCTGGCCGCCATCTCGGTGGACGACCTCGCGCGCGGCGCCGGCATCTCCCGGCCCACGTTCTACTTCTACTTCTCCTCGAAGGACGCCGTCCTGCTCGCCCTGCTCGACCGGGTGGTGGCCGAGGCCGACACGGCGATGCGCCAGGTCTTCGACACCCCGGCGTCCGGGGCACGGGACGGCTGGGCGCGGGCGATCGGCGCCTACTACGAGACCTTCCGCGCACACCGGGCGCTCACGGTCGCCTGGGCGCAGGCCCGCTCCACCAACGACGAGGTCCGGGCGCTCTGGTCCGCGGTCGTCGAGCGCTGGGTGCAGCGGTCGGCCGCGGCCATCGACGCCGAGCGCTCGCGCGGCGCCGCCCCGCCCGGCCCGGCCGCCCGCGACCTCGCGGTCGCCCTCACGTCGATGAACGAGCGCGTGCTCTACGCGACCTTCAGCGGGGACGGCCCGGCCGTCGCCGAGCAGGACGTCGTCGGCGTCCTGCTCGGCATCTGGCTCTCCGCCGTCTACGGCACCGCCGCGCCGGGCTGAGCCGCAGGCGCCGCTGCAGGCGCGGCGTCAGAGCCGGAGGGTCGCCACCGTGCTGCCGGTGAGGCTGCCGAACCACAGCGTGCCGCCGGCCTCGCGCACGCCGGTGAGCATCTCGAAGCCGGGGATCTCGCCGCTGATGCGGTGCACCGTCGCCCCGTTCGCGTCGACCGCGAGGACGCCGAGCGTCCGGCCGGGGCTGGGCTGCAGGCGGGGCGGGAGCATGCTGAGCAGCGCGCGCAGCGGGGCGGGCAGCCGGTGGATGGCGGCCAGCGCCGCGACCCGGGGGCTCGGCAGGGTGATCCACACCAGACCGTCCGAGCCGAGCGCGATGTTGTCGGGGTGTCCGGGGAGGTCGTCGACGAACACCTCGCTCGTGCCGGCCCGCGCGCCGGTCAGCCACACCCGGCGCAGCCGGGCCGCGCCGGTCTCCGCGACCGCCACCCACGACTCGTCGGCGGCCAGGGCGACACCGTTGGCGAACTCCAGGCCGCCGAGCAGCTCGGTCACCGTTCCGTCGGGCGCCCGCCGGAGCAGCCGCCCGCTGGCGGTCCGCCGCACCAGGTCCGCCCGCCACCGCGGGATCAGGTAGCGCTGCGAGGAGTCGGTGAACCAGATCGTCCCGTCGGCGCCGACGGCAGCGTTGTTGACCGCCCGCAGCGGGCGCCCGGCCACCTGGTCGGCGAGCGTCCGCACGGCCCCGTCGGCGAGCGAGACGGCGAGCAGCCCGGCGTCGGAGGCGCAAACGAGCAGATCGTCGGCGCCCAGGAGCTCCAGCCCCAGGGGGCGGCCGGGCACCCTGGCAACCGTCTCGACCGGTCCCTCCGGGCCGGCCACCCGCACGATCCGCCCGTCGGCCAGGCCGGTGAGCACCCGCCCCGTGCCGTCGACGAGGACGTCCTCGGGCCCCTCGCCGACCGGCACCACCGTCGTCCCCGCGAAGTCGCGCACGCCGTCCCCTTCCGCTCGCCGCCCGCGGTCGCCCCGCGGGTCAGCGGCAGTCTGCCCGACCGCGGTCCCGGTCCCGGGGGTCACTCCCCGACGACGGCGCCGGCCTCGTCGGTGGTGAAGTCGCGCCCCTGTGCGCCCGTGCGGACCACGGTGACCGGGCAGGCGGCGTGGTGCACCAGCTGGTCGCTCACCGACCCCAGCAGCAGACCGGCGAAGCCGCCCCGGCCGCGCGCGCCGACGACGAGCAGGCTCGCTCCCTCGGCGGCGGCGAGCAGGCCGGGCACTGGGGCGCGGTGGACGACGTGGGTGGTGACCCGGCAGGCGGGGTCGAGGCCGGCCGCCACCACGTGGGCGGCGAGCTCGTCTCGCACGGCCTGCTCCCAGTCGGCCAGCGGCGGCACGTAGCCCGGCTCCCAGGTCGCGGGCTGCGGAGCGCTCGTCATCGACCAGGCGCGGACGACGTGCAGCTCCACGTCGGCGCGGCGGGCGAGCCGCCCGGCCCAGCGCAGCGCCTCCTGCGCGCACTTCGAGCCGTCGTGCCCGACCACGACGCCGCCCTCGACCTGAACGACCTCACGGACCTCGTCCACCGCTGACCTCCTCGTCGCTGTGCGCCGGCGCGATCACCGGCCCGGCCAGCCTCTCACCACCCGCGGCCGTGCACGTCCCCGGCGCGGCGCGCCGTCAGCCGACGGGCTCGGCGCGTCCGCCCAGCAGAGCCAGCTCCTCGGCCGGCGGGACGCCGACGGCCTGCAGCGCCGCACCGATCCGGTCGGTCAGGCACCGCAGCGACTCCCGGGCCTGGTCGCGCTGGCGGCACAGGTCCTCGACCTCGGCGCGGACGGTGGCCAGGTGGGCGCCAGCGGCGTCGTCGGCGGCGGCGCGGTCCCGGCGCGCCTGCTCCGCCGCGGCCTCGCGCTCGGCGGCGGCCTCCGCGGCCAGCCGGTCCCGCTCCGCGGCGGCCTCGGCGGCCAGCCGGTCCCGCTCGCCGGCGCCCTCCTCGGCCAGCCGGTCCCGCTCGGCCGACGCGATGCGCAGCAGCTCCGCGGCCTCGACCTGCGCCTGCTCCAGGGCGGCGGCGCCCTCGGCCCGGTCCCGCTGCGCGTTGACCCGCAGCTGGTCGGCGACGTCGATCGCCAGCTCCTTGATCTCGTGCGCCTTGCGCAGCCGGGCATCGGCCTCCAGGCGCGCGTCGGCGCGCAGCTGCGCGGCCTCGGCCTCCGCGGCGTCCAGCACCTGCGCGGCCTGGTCCTCGGCCAGGCGCAGCACCTCCCCCACGCGGGCGCTGACCGCCGGGCGCTCCCGGCCGACCGGCTGCTCGGCGAGGAGCCGGCGGGAGATCTCCAGCTCGGTCCCGCAGGCGACGACGCGGTCGAGCAGGTGCTCGCGCTCGCGCTGTGCGGCGGCGAGCTCGTTCTCGGCCCAGGCGACGTAGTTGTCGACCTGCACCCGGTCGTAGCCGCGCACCGATCCGCGGAACGACGGCCCGTGGTCCAGCAGCACCCCCAGGCCGCCGGTCGCCCACGCGGGCGGGGCGGCGGCCCCGTCCGGCGGCACCTCCTCGTCCTGGGCACGGTTGGCGACGAATTCGACACGCCGGAGCATCCGGATGGCCCCCCTGGGAAGTAGGTGGAGCGGAATCTGCCAGAGAGCCACCGGGCGCGCGGCTCACCGTGACGGCTCCGTGACCCGTGTCGCGGTGGGCCCGGTGGTGCCACGGCGGGGTGTACCGGACCGGTTACGGATCGCTTCTACCGCGCCTCCGCACCCCCCGTCGGGGCGAGCGGGCATAGCCGGTCGGGGACGGGTGTTGACCCGGCAGAGATGATTGCACTCTCAACCAGATTTGGAGCTCGAGATGCAGTTCGGCGTCTTCACCGTCAGCGACATCACCACCGACCCCACGACCGGCCGCACCCCCACCGAGGCCGAGCGGCTGAAGGCGGTGCTGGCGATCGCGCAGAAGGCCGAGGAGGTGGGGCTCGACGTCTTCGCCCTGGGCGAGCACCACAACCCGCCGTTCTTCTCCTCCTCCCCCACGACGACGCTGGCCTGGATCGCGGCGCGGACGCGGACCCTGCAGCTGTCGACGTCGACGACGTTGATCACCACCAACGACCCGGTGAAGATCGCCGAGGACTACGCGATGCTGCAGCACCTGGCCGAGGGCCGGGTCGACCTGATGATGGGTCGCGGCAACACCGGCCCCGTCTACCCGTGGTTCGGGCAGGACATCCGCAACGGCATCGAGCTGGCGGTGGAGAACTACGCGCTGCTGCGCCGGCTCTGGACCGAGGACGTCGTCGACTGGTCCGGCCGGTTCCGCACGCCCCTGCAGGGCTTCACCTCCACGCCTCGCCCGCTCGACGGCGTCCCGCCGTTCGTGTGGCACGGCTCGATCCGCTCCCCGCAGATCGCCGAGCAGGCCGCGTACTACGGCGACGGCTTCTTCCACAACCACATCTTCTGGCCGGCCGAGCACACCCGGCGGATGGTCGAGTTCTACCGCCGCCGGTACGAGCACTACGGCCACGGCGCCGCCGACCAGGCGATCGTCGGGCTCGGCGGGCAGGTGTTCATGCGGAAGAACAGCCAGGACGCCGTCGCCGAGTTCCGGCCGTACTTCGACAACGCGCCCGTCTACGGCCACGGCCCCTCGCTGGAGGACTTCAGCCGGGAGACCCCGCTGACCGTGGGCAGCCCGCAGCAGGTGATCGAGCGGACGCTGGGCTTCCGCGACTACGTCGGTGACTACCAGCGGCAGCTGTTCCTCATCGACCACGCCGGGCTGCCGCTGAAGACCGTCCTCGAGCAGCTGGACCTCCTGGGCGAGGAGGTCGTCCCGGTGCTCCGCCGCGAGTTCGCCGCGCTGAAGCCCGCGCACGTCCCCGACGCGCCGACCCACGCCTCGCGGGTCGCCGCCGCCGGCGGCGCTGCGGACCGCACGGTGCACGCCCCGGCCGACGACGTGACCGGCCGGGTGCGGGACGAGGTCCGATGAGCACCCGCACCCTCGCAGTGGTCAGCGCCGGGCTGTCGACGCCGTCGTCCACCCGGCTGCTGGCCGACCGGCTCACGACGGCGACGGTCGAGGCGCTGCCCGAGCGCGGCGTCGCGGTCACCGTCGAGGTCGTCGAGCTGCGGCAGCACGCCCGCGACCTCGCCGACAACCTGACCACCGGGTTCGCCAACCAGGCGCTGCGCGGCGCGGTGGACACCGTCGTCGGCGCCGACGGGCTGATCGCCGTCACGCCGATCTTCTCGGCGTCCTACAGCGGGCTGTTCAAGACCTTCGTCGACGTCCTGGAGAAAGACGCGCTGACCGGGAAGCCGGTGCTCCTGGGCGCCACCGCCGGCACCGCCCGGCACTCGCTGGCGCTGGAGCACGCCATGCGGCCGCTGTTCGCCCACCTGCGGGCGATGGTGGTCCCCACGGCCGTCTTCGCCGCCCCGGAGGACTGGGCGGGTGGGGACACCGCGACGCCGGGGCTGACCGGCCGGGTGCGCCGCGCGGCCGGCGAGCTCGCCGACCTGGTGGCCGGCCGCCCCCCGGCCGCCCCGGCCGATCCGTTCGCCGACCCCGCGACCTCCTTCGAGGACCTGCTCCGCGGGAGCTGAGCTGCCGGCCGGGGGGGGGGCCCCCCCCCCCCCCCCCCGCCCGCGGGAGACCAGATTCGGCACCCGCGCCGGGCGGCGGGGGGGGGGCGGGGGCCCGCCCGCCCCCCCCCCCCCCCCCCCCCCCGCGGCGGGTCAGTCCTGTTCCTCCTCGAGGACGCCCTCCTCGCCGCCGCCTTCCTCCTCCACGATGCCGCCCTCGTCGAGCGGCTCCTCACCACCACAGGCGGTCATGGTGAACGAGGCGGCCGCGATGGCCACCCCGGCGGCGGCCGAGCGCCAGCGACGGTTGGGCAGAGAGGTACGGCTCATGGGGTTCTCCTCCAGGTCGGCCGGCCGCAACCGGCAACGGGGTGGTGCCACGGGACCTGTGTCCGCGACCCCTTCGCCCCATCCCCGCCCCGCACCGACGTTCATGGATCCGTAATACGGCCCCGAGGGGTCCGGCGAATCAGCCGACGGCGTCCGGCGACGGCGGCGCGCTGCCGCCCTCGGGGGCCTCCCCCGTCATGAGCGCGGTGATCGCCGCGCGGTCCGCGGGCGAGGGCAGGCCCCACTCCGGCTCGTAGTCGTACACCTCGCGCAGCGGCGAGGACGTGGTGCGCCCGGTGAGCACCTCCACCGACCCGGTGTCGATGAGGCCGGGGTGCGCGACGCCGCACGCCTCGGACACCTTCACCAGGTCGCGGCGCAGGGTGCTGATGTAGTTGGCCGCGCGCACCGACTTCAGCTCCGGGTCCAGGCCGCGGGTCAGCCACGCGTTCTGGGTCGCCACCCCGGTCGGGCAGGTGTCGGTGTGGCACTTCTGCGCCTGGATGCAGCCGATCGCGAGCATCGCCTCCCGGCCCACGTTCACCATGTCGCAGCCCAGCGCGAAGGCCACCACCGCGTTGTCGGGCAGCCCGAGCTTGCCGGCACCGACGAACACCACGTCCTCGGCCAGCCCCTTGCGCGCGAACGTCGCGTAGACCCGGGCGAAGCCGAGCTGGAACGGCAGCGACACCGAGTCGGTGAAGATCAGCGGTGCGGCGCCGGTGCCGCCCTCCCCGCCGTCGACGGTCACGAAGTCGACCCCGCGGTCGCCGGCCGCCATCAGGTCGGTCAGCTCCTCCCAGAACGCCATGTCCCCGACGGCGGACTTGATGCCGACCGGCAGCCCGGTCTCCGCGGCCAGCAGCTCCACCCAGTCCAGCAGGCTGTCGGCGTCGGAGAACTCGGCGTGCCGCGAGGGGCTGATGCAGTCCACGCCCTCGGGCACCCCGCGCGCCGCCGCGATCTCCGCCGACACCTTGGCCGCGGGGAGCACGCCGCCGAGGCCCGGTTTCGCGCCCTGGCTGAGCTTGATCTCCAGCGCCCGCACCGGCGCCCCGGCGACGAGGTCCTTCAGCCGGTCCAGGTCGAAGCGGCCGTGCTCGTCGCGGCAGCCGAAGTAGGCGGTGCCGATCTGGAAGACCAGGTCGCCGCCGTGGCGGTGGTGGCGGGAGACGCCCCCCTCCCCCGTGTTGTGCAGGCAGCCGGCCAGCGCCGCTCCCCGGTTGAGCGCCTCCACCGCCTGCGCCGACAGGGAGCCGAAGCTCATCGCGCTGATGTTCACCACCGACGACGGCCGGAAGGGGGCGGCCCGGCCGCGGGCGGCCCCGAGCACCTTGGCGCAGGGCAGGTCGACGTCCTGCCCCGCGTGCACGTCGGTCGCCGGCACGGCCGGCCCGAAGGTGCGGTGGTTGATCACCGGGTAACCGGCGGTGAACTCCAGGTCGTTGTCGGTGCCGAAGGAGAAGTAGTTGTTGGCCCGCTTGCTCGAGGCGTAGACCCAGCGCCGCTGGTCGCGGGTGAACGGGCGCTCCTCGTTGTTGCCGGCGACCAGGTACTGGCGCAGCTCCGGCCCGATCGACTCCAGCAGGTAGCGGGCGTGCCCCACCAGCGGGTAGTTGCGCAGCAGCGTGTGCTCCCGCTGCAGCAGGTCACGGACGGCGACGGCGGCGAGCGCGCCGAGGCCGGCGGCCGCGGCACGTGGGAGGAGCGGCATGCCCCACTATGGCGCGCCCGGGACCCCCGCGCAGGAGGTGCCCCCCGCCGGCCGCCGTCAGAGGAAGAGGCTGAGCACCAGGGCCAGGAGGAAGCCGATCGTGCCCAGCAGCGTCTCCATCACCGTCCAGGTCTTCAGCGTCGTCTTCTCGTCCATCTGGAAGAACCGGCTCACCAGCCAGAAGCCCGAGTCGTTGACGTGCGAGAGCACCGTGGCGCCGCCGGCGATGGCGATGACGACCAGCGCGAGGTCCACCGTGCTGAGGCCCTCGCTGGCCTCCACCACGGGGGCGATCAGGCCGGCCGCCGTCGTCAGGGCCACCGTGGCCGAGCCCTGGGCCACGCGGATCAGGGCGGAGATGACGAAGGCCGCCACGATCACCGGCAGGCCGATGTCACCCAGGACGTCGGCCAGCGCCGCACCGATGCCGCTGGCCCGCAGCACGCCGCCGAACATGCCGCCGGCGCCGGTGATCAGGATGATCGCGCAGACCGGGCCCAGGGCGCTGTTGAGCACCGACTCCACCTCGGCGCCGCTGTCGCCCCGGCGGCGCCCCAGCACCCACATCGCCACGAGCACCGTGATCAGCAGCGCGATCGGGGTGGCCCCGATCAGCTGCCCCCAGCGGACCACCAGCGACTCCTCGTCCACGGTGCCGTTGGTGGCCAGCGTGGTCAGCCCGGTGTTGAGGAAGATCAGCACCATCGGCAGGAGCAGCAGCGAGACCACCGTGCCGAAGCTCGGGGGCGCCGGCCGGGTCGCCGTCGCCACCCGGTCGGGACCGGTGGAGGCGATGCCCGGGGAGCTGCCCTCGACCGAGGGGTCGGGCGCGTTGTCGGCGGTGCCCGCCCCGGTGGACAGGATGTCGGGGACGGGGAGCACGAACTTCTTCCCGGCCCAGAGCCCGAACAGGTAGCTGCCGAGGAACCACGTCGGGACGCCGATCAGCAGGCCGAACACCAGGACCAGGCCGATGTCGGCGCCCACCAGCTCGGCCGCGGCGACCGGCCCGGGGTGCGGCGGCACGAACGCGTGCATGACGGCGAAGGCGCCGGCCACCGGGAGCCCGTAGGTGAGCAACGAACTGCCCAGCCGGCGGGCCACGCTGAACACGATGGGCAGGAAGACGACCAGGCCGGCGTCGAAGAAGATCGGGAAGCCGAACAGCAGCGCCGCGACGCCCAGGGCCAGCGGCGCCCGCTGTTCACCGAAGCGCTGGATCAGGCTGTCGGCCAGCACCTTCGCGCCGCCGCTGTGCTCGAACAACCGCCCGAGCATCGCCCCGATGCCCACCAGCAGCGCGACGCTGGCCAGCGTGGACCCGAAGCCCGTGGTCATGGTGGTCACCACGTCCTCGAGCGGCACCCGTGCGGCGAGCGCCACCGCGAAGCTGACCAGGACGAGCGCCAGGAAGGCGTGCAGCTTCACCTTCATGATCAGGAAGAGCAGGACCGCGACCGCGGCCGCGGCGATCAGCAGCAGCGGGCCGGCGCTGAGTGCCGGTTCGACGTCGGTCATGGGTCCTCCGCAGGGTCAGGTGGGTGTGGGCGGCACGTCGTCCAGGGCGTCGAGCGTGGTCAGGACGTCGGCCAGGGCCGTGGTGGACCGGTCGACGAGGGGGCGCAGCTGCCGGTACACCGCGACCGCGTCCGGGTCGGGCAGCACCGGCTCGTGGACGGCGACCAGCGCGGTGGCGGCCGTGAGGTCGGGCAGCGCGCCGAGGGCGTGCCAGCCGAGCAGGCAGGCGCCGAGGCCGGTGCCCTCGGGGGAGTCGGCCACCCGCACCGGCAGGTCCAGGGCCGCGGCCAGCGTGCGGATCCACAGGGGTGAGGCGACCGCGCCGCCGGTGGCGCGCACCTCGCGCACCGGCACGTCGGTCGCGGCGAAGGCGTCGCGCACCAGCGCCAGCTGCTGGCAGACGCCCTCGACGGCGGCGCGCACCAGGTGCGGGCGGCGGTGCTCGCGGCGCAGCCCGAGGTAGGCGCCGCGCATCCCCGAGCGCCACCACGGCGCCCGCTCGCCGAGCAGGTAGGGCAGGCACAGCAGCCCGGAGCTGCCGACCGGCACCGCCGCGGCCTCCTCGAGCAGCCGGGCGTCGAGGTCGTCGGCGGCCTCCCCCACCGGGCCGTCCGCATCCCCGGGACCGGCGGCCAGCGCCTGCGCGGCCCAGCGCACCACCGACCCGCCGTTGTTGATGGCGCCGCCGACGACCCAGGCGTCGTCGGTGAGCGCGTAGCAGAAGAGCCGGCGGCCCGCATCCACCGTCGGACGGGGGACGACGACGCGCATCGCCCCGCTGGTGCCCAGCGACACGGCCGCGACGTCCGAGCTGACCGCGCCGACGCCGAGGTTGGCCAGCACCCCGTCGGAGGCGCCGACCACCACGGGCAGGCCGGGCGGCAGACCGGTCGCGGCGGCCACCTCCGACCGCAGGCCGGGCAGCACCGCCGTCGTCGGCAGCACCTCCCCCAGCTGGCCGGGGCGCACGCCGGCGATGCTCATCGCCTCCTCGTCCCAGCGCCCGCCGCGGATGTCGTAGAGGCCGGTGGCCGACGCGCAGGACCGGTCGAGCACGTGCCGGCCGCCGCAGAGGGCGGCCACCACCAGCTCCTTGACCCCGCCCCAGCGGGGCACGCCGGCCACCCGCGTGGCGTCCTCCGCGCGTTCCCACGAGAGCTTCACCAGCGGCGACATGGCGTGCACCGGGGTGCCGGTGCGGGCGTGCAGGTCGGCGGCGCGACCGTCGGCCACCAGCGCCTGGGCCCACTGCGCGGCGCGGTCGTCGGCCCAGGTCACCACCGGGCCCAGCGGGCTGCCCTCGTCGTCCATGGGCACCAGGCCGTGCATCGCCGCGCTGAGCGAGACGGCGACGACGGTGTCACCGCGGTCGCGGGCCAGGGCGGCGACCTCCCCCAGCGCCTCGACGGCGGCCGCGGTCAGCCGCCCGGCGTCGAGCTCGGCGCGACCGGGGGCGGGGACGAGCAGCGGGTAGGCCACGCTGGCGACGTCGCGGACGCGGCCGTCGGTGCCCGCGGTGACCGCCTTCGTCGCCGTGGTGCCCGAGTCCAGCCCGACCACGACGTCCACGGGCACCCCCTCACCGGCTCGTCCGCTGGCCGCATCGTGCCCGTGCACGAGCGGAGCGGCAACAGGCCGTTCCGGTCAGCCGGCCGAAGGGCCCCCGCGCAGCCGCTGCCGGACCGCGGCGTGCAGGGGCTGCAGCACCACGCCGTCCCGGGCGAGCCGGGCTCGGAGCTGCTTGCGGTGCCGCACCACACCGGCCAGCCCGATCGCCCAGAACAGGTACTGGACGGAGAACGCGGCCCGGAAGGCGTCCAGGTCGTAGGCGGTCGAGGCGCCCGGGGTGAGCAGGTCCAGCACCGCCCCGACGGCCAGGATGGTCAGCAGCGAGGCCACGAAGCCGCCGACGTTGACCACGCCGCTCGCGCTGCCCTGCCGCTCCACCGGGTTCTCGGTGCGGGCGTAGTCGAAGCCGATCATCGACCCGGGCCCGTTGGTGCCCAGGACGACGACCAGCAGCACGAGCAGCGGCAGCGGGGCACGGCCGGGCCACAGGAGCACGAGGGTCCAGGCGCTCGCCGTCGCCGCGAGGATGCCGAAGACCAGGACCGAGCGGCGCAGCGGCCACCGGGCGCAGAGCCGACCCAGCGCCGGGCCCACACCCATGCCGACCAGCACCAGCAGCGTGAGCAGGGCCGCCGCGATGCCCGGCGAGAGGCCCTGGCCGACCACCAGGAAGGGGTAGCCCCACAGCAGCGCGAACACCGTGCCCGAGAACTGGGTGACCAGGTGGGTGTAGAGGCCGATGCGGGTGCCGGGCTCGGCCCAGGTGTCGGCGAGCCCCCGGCGCAGCTGGGCCAGGTCCGGCACGGCCGGGCGGGCGGTGCCGTCGGGCGCGTCCCGCAACGCGAGGAGCACCAGCAGCGCGACGAGGGCACCGGTGGCCGCCGCCCCCAGGAAGGTCGCCGTCCAGGAGGTGGTGTGCAGCAGGGTGACCAGCGGGTAGGCCGCGACGATCGAACCGACCTGCCCGAGGATCCCGGTGAGCTGGGTGATCAGCGGCGCGGCCGACCCGGGGAACCAGAAGGAGACGACCCGGAGCACGCTGATGAACGTCATCGCGTCGCCCGCGCCGACGAGCACGCGTGCGGCGACCGCGGTGGGCACGTCACCCGCGAGCGCCAGCACCAGCTGCCCGGCCGCCATGGTCACCGCGCCGGCGAGGATCATCCGGCGGGATCCGAAGCGGTCGAGCGCGACGCCGACCGGCACCTGGAGGCCGGCGTAGACGGCCAGCTGCAGCACGAGGAACAGCGACACCGCGGAGGCGCCGGCCGAGAAGCGTTCCTGCGCCTCGACGGCGGCCACGCCGAGCGACGAGCGGTGGAAGACGGCGACCGCGTACGCCAGCAGACCCACGGCCCACATCGCGTAGGCGCGGCCCGACGGGCGGGCGCGGTCGACGGAGGTCACCTGAGGAGGACACCACGGCCGTCCGCCACCTTCCCGGGCGGCCGGTGAGTTCGCTCACCCCCGGCCGTGGGCACCGCCTGCTGCCGGTCGGGGTCGGCCCGCTGCGGCTGCGGCGTGCCCGGGCCGCGCCCGCGATGACCGCCGGCCGGGTGGCACCGGCCCGGGCGTGATCGACACCGCTGCCCGGGACGACTACTCCCGTGCCGGTCAGGGCAGGAGCAGGCCGTCGCCGGCCGGCGACCCACTCCCGGCCGGCCGCAGCCGTCCGTCCCCGAGACGAGAGGAGCGCCGTCCATGGCGTCCGTCATCCACTACACGATCGCGACCGAGGCCGAGAAGAGCCCGGACTTCCGCCGGGTCCTCTGGACCGGGAAGAACACCCAGCTGGTCATCATGACCATCCCGCCGGGTGGTGAGATCGGCGAGGAGACGCACGAGGACATCGACCAGATCCTCACCTTCGTCAGCGGCATCGGGAAGGCCGTCGTCTCCGGCAGCGAGAAGAACGTGGCGCAGGGCGACCTGGTCGTGGTCCCCGCCGGCACGAAGCACAACTTCCTCAACACCGGGGAGAACCCGCTGGTGCTGTACACGGTCTACGGCCCGCCTGAGCACGCCGACGGCGCGGTGCACAAGACCAAGGAGGAGGCCGACGAGGCCGAGGAGTCGGGCAAGGACGAGCCGCCGACGTCCTGACCGGACGCAGGACCACCGGCCGTGGCCG
>NZ_JASNFN010000041.1:0-42475 GCF_030731085.1 Blastococcus carthaginiensis
CCTAGGTGTACCGAGCCATCAGGTTGGTGCCAGTCGGCTGATCGGGGGCTCCCCGCCGAGTGCGCTGTGGCGGCGTCGAGTGTTGTAGTGCTCCAGCCAGGGAGCAAGGGCGGCGGCGCGTTCGGCGTTGCTGGTGAAGGGCTGCCGGTAGGCCCACTCGGTGACCAGGGTGCGGTTGAGGCGTTCGACCTTGCCGTTCTGCCACGGGCAGTGCGGTCGGATGAACTTCTGGCGGGCCCCGAGCGCGGCGCAGACCTCGCGTAGGGAGTACTTGTAGGCCCAGGCGTTGTCGGTCATCACCCGCTCGATCCGGGTGATGCCGTGGGCGGTGAAGTAGGCCGCGGCCCGGGTCAGGAACGCCGCGCAGGTAGTGCCCTTCTCATCGGGCAGGATCTCGGAGTAGGCCAGCCGGGAGTGGTCATCGACCAGGGAGTGGACGTAGTCATAGCCGGGGCTGCGGTTCTCTGAGCGTTGGGCGCGGCTGCGGTCGGGGGTGACCGCGACGCGGCCGTGGGCCCGCCAGCCGCCGCCGTCGGGGATGCGCGCGAGCTTCTTCACGTCCATGTGCACCAGCTCGCCGGGCCGGGCCCGCTCGTAGCGGACCGCCGTCTGCTTCGAGAACCGGATCACCTCCCCGGTCATCGGGTCCAGCGCGGCCAGCCGGGGCTGCCCGTGGCGACGCAGCACACGGGACACCGTGCGGGCCGGCACGCCCAGCTCCGCCCCGATCCAGGCCGGGCCCCGGCGCTCGGCACCGCGCAGTTCGACGATGCGCTGCTCGGTCTCGGCCGTCGTGCGCCGCGGGCTGGTGTGCGGGCGGGACGACCGGTCGACCAGCCCGGCCTCGCCCTCGTCCTGGTAGCGGGTGATCCAGGTTCGCACGCATTTGCGGGAGAGCCCCATCGCCGCGGCGATGTGCGCCTTCGTCCACCCGTTCTGCCACCGCGCGACGATCAGTTTCCGGCCATGGAACGTGGTGCGGGCATTACCGTGGGACACGAGAACCTCCGGGCGGATGTGGGCCTTAGACAAGCCACACCCCACTCGGAGGTTCTCCTGCGTGCAACCCCGACCGCCGTCACCAACGTCCTGGCCGGGTACACCTAGGCCTGGGTGCGGGACCCGCCGGTGAGCTGACGTGCGGCGATGCGCCCGTCGGCCACGTAGTACAGCGTCGTCCCCGCGCCCAGCGGGGTGTCCCACGGGGGGCTGACCGCGAGCCCCTCGGGGCCGCGCACCGCCAGCACGGTGGCGCCGAAGGTCGCGCCGAAGTGGCGCTGGCACTCACCGAACGTGCCGTGCGGGAAGCCCGGGGGCACGGTCAGCGAGTACGTGTTGCGCCCCCCGTGGGTCATCAGCTCGCTGTAGACCTGCGTGATGCCCGGGTCGTTCGCCTCCTCGGTGAGCAGCGAGGGCATGTGCCACTGGACGGCCTGCACCCCGGCGCTGACGTAGCGCAGGGTGTCCCGCCGCTCCAGGTCGCGCAGCGCGGCGACGAGGTGCACACCCGGGTGGGCGTGCTCGACGGCGACCGCCACGGCGAGCGTCTCGTTGTCGTCGCGGACGTCGACGACCACCGTCCGGGCCTGGCGCACGCACGCCCGCCGCATGACGTCCTCGTGGGTGAGGTCGCCGCGGACGAAGTGCACCGCGGGTTCGTCGGGCATCGGGTTCTCCGAGACGTCCTCCCAGGCGCAGAGCGCGACCTGGGTGCGCCCCTCGGCGGTCAGCTCCGCGACGATCCGCTCGGTGCGCCCGGGCCAGTAGCCCAGCAGCACCACGTGGTCGGACAGCTCCAGGGGGACCACACCTCTCAGACGCCGGCCCCGCAGCGACTGCAGGGCCTCGGACAGCTGGGTGAACAGCAGGGTCAGGGTCACGATGCCGCCCACGATCACGTAGGCGCCGACCAGCCGGCCGGG
Organism: Blastococcus carthaginiensis; assembly: GCF_030731085.1. Classification (NCBI taxonomy): domain Bacteria; kingdom Bacillati; phylum Actinomycetota; class Actinomycetes; order Geodermatophilales; family Geodermatophilaceae; genus Blastococcus; species Blastococcus carthaginiensis. The sequence goes on from NZ_JASNFN010000041.1 coordinate 1,923, forward strand.
GATCGAGCTCGGGAAGACGTCGCCGTAGCCCACGGTCGCGGCGGTGACCAGGAAGTACCACCAGTAGGTGCCCGGCGCGGTGATCGCGCTGCCACCGGGCTCCACCAGCGCCATGGCCAGCCAGCTGGACAGGAAGACGAACACCGCGACCGCCAGCGGCAGCCGCCAGCCGCTCAGGCGCAGCTTGACGAACCGGGCGAAGTGGACGAAGAACGGCAACGGAGCTCCAGGGGCGGGAACCGGGACGACGCAAGCTACCGCGACGCGCCCGGTGGCAGCACGGCCCGGACCACCCGCGCGGCCAGCTCGGCCAGCACCCGCGGGGCCTCGGCGAGGCAGCGCCGGACGTCGGGCTCGACCTCGGTCAGCGCGTGCCCGGCCACGAACCCCGCCGCCCGCAGCCGCTCCGGGGCCAGCCGCACCGCGCCGGCCAGCGCGAGGCAGGGCACCCCCGCCGCGGCCGCCCGGGCCGCGACCTCCGCCGGGGCCTTGCCGCGCAGCGTCTGCTCGTCGAGCGACCCCTCGCCGGTGATCGCCAGAGCGGCGCCGGTGAGCGCGGCGTCCAGCCCGACCAAGTCGCAGACGTAGCGGGCACCGGAACCGACGCCCCGGGCGATCGTGGCGGCCAGGCCGCCCGCCGTGCCCCCGGCCGCACCCATCGCCGGCCGGCCGAGCAGGTCGACACCGAGGTCACGCCGCACGACGGCGGCGAACCGGGTCAGCGCGCCGTCCAGCACCGCGATCTGCTCGGGCGTCGCCCCCTTCTGCGGGCCGAAGACGGCCGCGGCCCCCTCCGGCCCGGTCAGCGGGTTGTCGACGTCGACGCCGACGACCAGCTCCGTCCCGTGCAGCCGGGGGTCGCGCGCCCCGACGTCGATGCGGTCGAGCCGGGCCAGCCCCGCACCCCCGCGCGGCACCTCGCTCCCCTCGGCGTCGAGCAGCCGGACGCCGAGCGCCTGCAGCAGCCCCGCGCCGCCGTCGGTCGTCGCGCTGCCGCCGGCCCCGAGCACCACCCGCCGGGCCCCCGCGTCCAGCGCCGCACGGACGAGCTCGCCCACGCCGTACGTGGTCGCGGTGAGCGGCGCCGGGCGCTCCAGCAGCCCGAGCCCGGCCGCCGAGGCGAGCTCCAGCACCGCCGTCGTCCCGTCGACGGCGAACACGGCGTCGACCGGCCGGCCGTCCGGCCCGCTGACCCGGGCGGTGCGGGGCCGGTACCCGGCGCGGAGCGCGGCGGCCACCGTGCCCTCGCCGCCGTCGGCGACCGGGCGCAGCACCACCTCGGCGTCCGGGCGGGCCCGCAGCACGCCCTCGGCGACCGCCTCGGCGACGCGGTCGGCGGCGAGGCTCCCCTTGAACGAGTCGGGCGCGATGACGACGTGCACGCCGGGCAGCATGCCGCAGATCGCCGTACGTTCGAGGTCGTGACCGCCGACACCCCCGACTTCTACGCCATCGAGGACCTCCTCGAGCCCGCCGAGATCGAGCTCCGCGACCGGGTGCGCGCCTTCTGCGACGCAGAGGTCATCCCGCACATCAACGACTACTGGGAACGCGCCGACTTCCCGTTCGAGATGGCGAAGCAGCTGGCCGGGCTGGGCATCGTCGGCGGCACCATCGACGGCTACGGCTGCCCCGGGATGAGCAACGTCGCCGCAGGCCTGGTCGCGGCCGAGCTGGCCCGCGCCGACGGCAGCATCGGCACCTTCAACGGGGTGCACAGCTTCCTCGCGATGCAGTCGATCGCGGTCCTCGGGGACGAGGAGCAGCGGGAGCGCTGGCTGCCGGCGATGGCGCGGCTGGAGAAGATCGGCGCCTTCGGTCTCACCGAGCCCGCGCACGGCTCCGACGCCGTGGCGCTGGAGACCTCCGCCCGCCGCGACGGCGACGCCTACGTGCTCAACGGGCAGAAGAAGTGGATCGGCAACGGGTCGATCGCCGACTACGTGATCATCTGGGCCCGCGGCGAGGACGGGGCCGTCGGCGGCTATGTCGTCGAGAAAGGCAGCCCCGGCTACGAGGCCACGGTCATGACCGGCAAGACGGCGCTGCGGGCGGTGTGGCAGGCGGAGATCACGCTGACCGACGTCCGGGTGCCCGCGGAGAACAAGCTGGCCAACTGCCACTCGTTCAAGGACGTCTCGCAGATGCTGGACCGCACGCGCTACACCGTCGCCTGGCGGGCGCTGGGGCTGGCGACGGCGTCCTACGAGCTGGCGCTGGCCCACGCGCTGCGCCGCGAGCAGTTCGGCCAGCCGATCGCCGGCTTCCAGCTGGTGCAGGACAAGCTCGCCCGGATGCTCGCCGAGATCACCTCGATGCAGCTGATGTGCTGGCGGCTGTCCACGCTCGCCGACGCCGGCCGGATGACCGCGGCGATGGCGTCGCTGGCGAAGATGAACCACGCGGCGAAGGCCCGGGCGATCGTCGCCGACGCGCGGGACATCCTCGGCGGGGACGGGATCCTGCTGGACCACCACATCGCCCGGCACCACGCCGACATGGAGGCGATCTTCACCTTCGAGGGCACCGACTCGGTGCAGGCGCTGATCGTGGGCCGTGCGGTCACCGGGCTGTCGGCGATCAGCGGGCGCAAGCCCGACACGCGCTGAGCGGACCGGCCGGCTGCGGCCGGCCGGCCCGGGCGCGGTGCCCGGGGGTCAGCGGGCGGTGGTCAGCCGGCTGTCGACGGCGGTGAGGCGCGCGCACTCGGGGCAGCCGGTGCGGCCGACGCCGACGCGCGCCCACTTCTGCGTGCCCCAGATCTGGACGATGGCCCCGCAGACGGCCAGCTCGACCTCGCCGTCCAGCTCGGCCGGCGGGCGGTGCGCCTCCACGGCGTGCCACGGGTAGCTCTGCTCGGTCCGCTGCCCGCCCGACCAACGGTCGGGACGGGCGAATCCCACGGCGTACGTGTCCACGGGTCACACGTGCCCCGGATCACCGGAGCTCAATCCCCCTCGATCGGGCGAATGCGGCTCCGGGTCGGACGCACCCTCGCCACCCTGCGTCACCGCCCCACCCGGGGCGCCGGCGCCGACCGCCACACCTCCGGGGGACCGCGTCCCCGCGCTACCGTCGGAGGCTCGCGCGGGAGGTGCACGCAGATGGATCCGATCAGCCTGCTGGTGGGTGCGGGGCTGCTCGGCGCCGGCTTCCTGGCCGGGCGCCTCGGCCGGAACCGGGCCGGCGCCCCACCCCCGCCGGTGACGCCGCTGTGCGGCTGCGGCCACACGCTCAGCCAGCACGACACGGCGACCAACACCTGCTACGCCGAGCTGCGCCGCGACACCTACGACAAGCGCGGGCGCTGGTCGGGGCACAGCTGGGTGCCCTGCACCTGCCGCCAGTACGTGGGCCCGCGACCGGTCGACGAGGTGTTCGTCCCGCGGGTGCTGCCGCCGGCCGACTGAACGCGCCCCCGCGCGGGCATGCAGCCCGGGTGAGCACCTCGTCCGGGCGCCCCCGCCCCGCCCGCACCGACGACCTGCTGGCGCTGACCGAACCGGCCCGCGCGCTGGTCAGCGCGGGCGCGCTCGCCGTCGGCGCCCCGCTGCTGCGCCGGGCACCGCGGGGCGAGCCGCACCCGGTCGTCGTCCTGCCCGGCTGGCTCGCCTCCGACGTCTCCACCCGGACGCTGCGCGGCTGGCTGCGCCGCCTCGGCTACCCGGTGGTGGGCTGGGACCTCGGGCGCAACCACGGCCCCCGGCCCGAGGTGGTGGACGGCGTCCGCGACCTGGTGCGGCGGCTCGCCGACGAGCACGGCGGGCCGGTGAGCGTCGTCGGGCAGAGCCTGGGCGGCATCTTCGCCCGCCGGCTGGCCGAGCGCTCCCCGCGGCTGGTGCGCCAGGTCGTCTCCCTCGGCTCCCCCTTCGCCGCGGCGCCCGCCCGGCCCCGCCGCGCCGCCTCCGGCGCCGGCATGGTCGGCGAGTACCGGCGGCTGCGGGCGGTGGAGGACGTGCGCCCCGCCCCCGCGCTGCCGGTGCCGAGCACCTCGGTCTACTCGCGGTGGGACGGCGTCGTCGACTGGCGCAGCTGCCTGCAGCAGGAGGGGTCGACCAGCGAGAACGTCGCCGTGCACGCGAGCCACCTGGGCATGGGGGTGGACCCGGCCGTGCTGTGGGTCGTCGCAGACCGGCTGGCCCAGCCCCGGGGCGCCTGGCGGCCCTTCCGGCGGCCCGACCGGTTCGGGCTGCGGGCGCTCTTCCCGGAGGGATGACCGACCGACCGGGCGGGTCCGGGGGCACGGGACCCGCGACCGGTCGGGTGGCTCAGCCGCGCAGCAGTTCGCCGAAGCGGGCGCTGGTCTCCTCGATGGCCTGCTGCGCGGCCGGCGAGATGGTGCCCATGTCGAAGAAGCCGTGGATCATGCCGTCGTAGCGCCGGACGTCGACGGTCACGCCCGCGGCACGCAGCGCCTCGCCGTAGGCCTCCCCCTCGTCGCGCAGCGGGTCGTACTCGGCCGTGACCACCACCGCGGGCGGCAGACCGGCGAGGTCGGCACCGTGCAGCGGCGACAGGCGCGGGTCCAGCGCGTCGTCCCAGCCCTCGGCGTAGTGCCCGTAGAACCAGTCCATGGTGTCCTTCTCGAGGAAGTAGCCCTTGGCGTTCTCGATCCGGGACGGGTACTCCCCCTCGGCGTCGACCGCCGGGTAGATCAGGAACTGCGCCGCCAGCGACGTGCCGTCGGCGTGCAGGGCCTGGGCGACCACGGCGGAGAGGTTGCCGCCGGCGCTGTCCCCGGCGACGCCGAGCCGCTGGTCGCCGCCGAACTCGTCGAGGTGCGCGGCGATCCAGCGCGCCGCCGCCACGGCATCGTCCGCAGCCGCCGGGAAGGGGTGCTCCGGGGCCAGCCGGTAGTCGACGGCGACGACGACGGCGCCGCTGCCCCGGCAGACGTTGCGGGCCATGTTGTCGTGGGTGTCGAGGTCACCGATCACCCAGCCGCCGCCGTGGAAGAAGACGACGGTCGGGAAGGGTCCCTCGCCCTCCGGGCGGTAGACGCGGGCCTTCAGGTCCCCCACGGCGCCGGGCACGGTGCGGTCCTCGGTGGACCCCACCGGCACCAGCTGCTCGGGGGTGCGGGCGCCGTGGGTCAGCGCCAGGTACAGCGCCCGCCCGGCCGCGGGGGTGCCTTCGTACATCGGCGGCAGGCCGGCCTGCTCCATCATGGTCAGCATCGCGGCGATGTTCTGGTCGACGGGCACGTGGGCTCCTGATCTGTCGGAAGTGGGCGGTCAGCGGTAGGCGAGGGACTTGTCGTCGAGGTCGACGGCGGGCAGCGCCGTCCGTTCCTCCGCGTACTCCAGCAGGTGGGTCCAGGGCTCGCGGTCCCCCTGCTTGAACATGCGGTCCACCGAGCGCATGACGTAGCCGGAGTTGAAGTTCTCCGGATCGGCCCACGGCCGCAGCGGCATGTCCGCGTCCTCGGGGCGCAGCGTCGGCACGACCGTGGTGGCGCCGCGTTCGTCCATGTGCGCCAGCAGCCGGCAGACGAGCTCGCTGACCAGGTCGGCGCGCAGGGTCCAGCTGGCGCGGAAGTACCCGAACACGTAGGCCATGTTGGGCACGCCGCTGATCATCGTGCCGCGCCAGGTGACCCGGGAAGTGAAGTCGACCGGCTCGCCGTCCACGGTGAAGGCGACACCGCCGAAGAGGCACAGGTCGAACCCGGTCGCGGTCACGACGACGTCGGCCGCCAGCTCCTCGCCCGAGGAGGTGCGGATCCCCGTCTCGGTGAAGGTCTCGATCGTGTCGGTGACGACCGACGCCTTGCCTTCCCGGATCGCGGCGAACATGTCGCCGTCGGGCAGCAGGGCGAGGCGCTGCTGCCAGGGCCGGTAGGTCGGGCTGAAGTGCTTCGCGATGTCGAAGTCCTCGGGCAGGAGGGGACGCATCGCCTCGATGAGCATCTCGCGCAGCTCGTCGGGCGACTCGAACGACAGCCGGGTGATCTCGTCGCCCTCGGCAATGTAGGCCCGGCGGAGGATCTCGTGGGTCCAGTCGTCGGGCACGTCGAGCGCGCGCAGCGTCTCGGCCAGCTCGTGCGTGCGGGGGCGGGCGAAGAAGAAGGTCGGGGACCGCTGCAGCATCGTCACGTGCGCGGCCGTCTCGGCCATGGCCGGGACGATCGTCGCCGCGGTGGCGCCGGAGCCGATGACGACGACGCGCTTGCCGGCGTGGTCGAGGTCGTCGGGCCACTGCTGCGGATGCACGACCACCCCGCGGAAGCGGTCCAGCCCGGGCCACTCCGGCCGGTAGGGCTGCCCGTGGTCGTAGTAGCCCTGGCACATCCACAGGAAGTCGGTGGTGAGGGTGAGCTCCTCGCCGGTGTCCTCCCGGGCGACCTGCACGGTCCACCGCCGCTCGGCCGACGACCAGCTCGCGGTCGTCACCCGGTGCCGGTAGCGGATGCGCCCGGCGAGGTCGTCCTCGGCGATGACCTCGTCGAGGTAGGAGAGGATCTCCGCCGAGGTGGCGATCGAGGCGCCGCGCCACGGCTTGAACCGGTAGCCGAAGGTGAACAGGTCGCTGTCGGACCGGACCCCCGGGTAGCGGTGGGTCCACCAGGTGCCGCCCCGGTCATCGAGGGCGTCGAGGATCGCGAAGGACCGGTCGGGGAAGCGCTCCTTCAGGTGGTGCGCCGCCCCGATGCCGGAGATGCCGGCGCCGACGACGAGCACGTCGACGTGCTCGGTCGTGGGTGAGACGACTGGCTGCTCCAGCGTCGCGGTCATGACTGCTCCCCTCGCTCAGTGATCTGGCTCACTGGCGCGAACGTAGCCTCGGGGGCTCGGTGTGAGCCATGGCACAATCGGCCGCACCTTGATGAATTCGGCCAACTCCGCCCACGCCGCGGCCCGGGGCACGGGCAGCGCGGCGCTGCTGTGCGCGCTCGGCGAGGAGCACGGCCTCCCGCGGGGTCGGCTGCTCGCCGGGGCCGGCATCACCGAGGCGCAGCTGGCCGATCCGGGAGCGGAGATCAGCGCCGAGCAGGAGGTCCGGCTGGTGGCCGCGCTCGCCGCGGAGCTGCCCGAGGACGGCGGCCTGGCCGCCGGGGGCCGCTACCGGCTGGCCACCTACGGGATCTGGGGCTTCGCCCTGCTCTCCAGCCGCACCCTCCGCGCCGGGCACGAGGTCGCGATGCGCTTCCTCGACCTGACCTACGCGCTCACCCGGGTCAGCGCCGTCGAGGACGACGGCGAGCTCCACCTCTTCTTCGACGACCTCGACCTACCCGAGCCCGTGCGGCGGTTCGTCCTCCTGCGCGACGCCACGGCGGCGCTGCAGCTCTGGCGGGAGTCCCTCGGCCGGCCGGTCGTGCCCCGGCGGGTGGAGCTGCGGCTGCCCGCGCCGGTCGACCCCGCGCCCTTCGCGGCGGCGTTCGGCGTGCCGCCGGGGTTCGGGGCGCCGCGGTCGACCGTGGTCTTCGACGCCGCGCTGCTCGACCAGCCGCTCCCCCAGGCGGCGCCGCTGACCGCCGCCCTGTGCGAGGCGCAGTGCCGCGAGCTGCTCGAGCGGCGGGTGTCCCGCCGGGGCCTGAGCGGCCAGGTGCGCGACCTGCTGCTCCGCCACCCGCAGCAGATGCCCGGCCAGGAGGCGGTCGCCGCCGAGCTGCACATGAGCGTGCGCACCCTCCGCCGCCGCCTCGGCGAGGAGGGGACGAGCTTCCGCGCGGTCGTGGACCAGACCCGCCGGCACCTGGCCGAGGAGCTGCTGGTGACCGTGGGGCTCAGCGTCGAGGAGGTCGCCGAGCGCATCGGCTACTCCGAGGCCTCCGCCTTCGTGCACGCCTTCCGGCGCTGGACGGGCGCCAGCCCGCGGCGCTGGGCGCGCACCGCCGCCCGGGAGTGAGCCGGCCCGGTCAGGCCCACACCGTGCCGGCGGCGAGCACGACCAGGGCCGCGGTCGTCCCGGTCTCGACGACCGCGCCGAAGACGTCGCCGGTGACCCCGCCCAGCCGGCGGGCCGCGTGCGCGGTGAGCCCCGCGCCGGCCGCCAGCGCGACCAGCACCGCGGCGACGGCCCAGGCCGCGTCGGCCGCGGAGCCGCCCGCCAGCAGCCGCAGCCCGGCCGCGGCGGCGAGCAGCAGCAGCGTCGCCGTCCACCGCACCGCCGGCGAGCCGGCGCCGGCCACCAGCACGCCCAGCGCCGAGCCGGCCGCCGCCGGCCGCGCAGCCGCGTGCAGCACCGCCACCCGGCCGGCCGTCGTCGCCAGGACGACGCCCACCGGGCCGGCGGCCCGCGAGGAGTCCTCCAGCACCACCGACAGGGCCGCCACCTGCACCAGCAGCACGCAGACCAGCGCGGCGACCCCGAACGCGCCGACGTCCGGGCGCCGCATGAGGGCCAGCGCCTGCTCGGCCGGCCGGCCGCTGCCCAGGCCGTCGGCGAGGTCCGCGGTGCCGTCGAGGTGCAGCCCGCGGGTCAGCAGGGCGAGGGAGCCGATCACGAGCGCGGCGGCCAGCAGCGGCGCCCCCTCGCCGCTCCCCCGCCACACCGCCAGCGCCGGCACGGACGCCAGCGCACCGATCAGCGCGCCCACCAGCGGCAGCCAGCGCAGCACACCGGGGCCGGGGACGCGCGCGGACGCCGGGACCGGCAGCACGCTGAACACGCCGAGCGCGGCGAGCGGGCCCCCGCCCGTCACCGGAGCCGCTGCGGGAGGCCGGCGGTGAGCAGCCAGACGCGCTGCGAGGCGGCGGCGACGCGCGCGTTGAGGATGCCCAGTTCGTCGCGGTAGCGGCGGCCGGAGGCGGTCGCCGGCACGACGCCGGAGCCGACCTCGTTGCTCACCGCGATCACCCGGCGGCGGGTGCCCGCCCAGGCGGCGACGACGTCGTCGACGGCGGCGGAGAGGCACGCGTCGGCGCCCTCGGCCCCGGTCCAGACGCCGGAGTTGTCCATCACCCGGGCCAGCCAGGTGGAGAGGCAGTCCACCAGCAGCGGCGGGCCCGGCCGCCCGAGCACGCCGACCAGGTCGACGGTCTCGACCGTGCGCCAGGACGCCGGGCGGCGGTCGCGGTGCAGCGCCACGCGGTCGGCCCACTCGGGGTCACCTCCGTCGGCGGGCAGGCCGCAGGCGACGTACTCGACCCGCCGGGCGCGGGCCAGCAGCTGCTCGGCGTACCGGGACTTCCCCGAGCGCGCACCCCCGAGCACCAGTGCCCGGTGGGGCGGGCGGCCGATCACCGCACCCGCCCGGCGGTGCGCCGGGCGCGCACCGCGGTGAGCAGCAGCTGCGCGGCGAGCGCGGCGCCGACGCCCTCCCCCGCGCGCAGGCGGAGGTCGAGCAGCGGCTCGAGCCCGAGTTCGGTGAGGACGGCGGCGTGCCCGCGCTCGCGGCTGCGCTGGCCGGCGACCAGCGCGGTCTGCGCGGCCGGCTCCAGGCGCACCGCGACGGCGGCGGCCACCGAGGTGACCAGGCCGTCGAGGACCACCGGCGCGCCGGCCGCGGCGGCCCCGAGCGTGATGCCGGTGAGCACCGCGACCTCCGGCCCGCCGAGTGCGGCGAGGAGGGTCATCGGGTCGGCGGAGCCGTGCGCCTCCCTGACCCGGCCGACGGCGCCGCGGACGACGGTGCGCTTGCGGTCCAGCATCGCCGCGTCGGAGCCCGCGCCCAGCCCGACGGCGTCGTCGGGGTCGAGCCCGAGCAGCCCGCAGGCGAGCGCGGCGGCCACCGTGGTGTTGCCGATGCCGACCTCGCCCAGGCACACCAGCCCGGTGGCGGCGAGCTCCCGCCCGAGCTCCCGGCCCTCCGCCAGCAGGGTGGCAGCGGCCCCCGCGGTCAGGGCGTCGGCGGTGAGCAGGTCGCCCTGCGCGTCCGGGGAGACCGCGTGGTGGGCGTGCACCCGCAGCCCGGCCTGGCGGGCGGTCGACGCCCCGAGGGACTCCCCGGTGCGGGTCGCGGCCAGCACGTCGGCGGTGACCGACGCCGGGTACGCGGAGACGGCGTGCGCGCGGGCGACGGGGTGGTCGCCGGCGACGACCACCAGCGTTCCGGCGTCGGGCACCCCTCCGGGCAGGGCCAGCACGCGGTCGACGGCGCGGTCGAGCACCCCGAGGGACCCGGGCACGGCGAGCAGGTCGTCACCGGTGTCGCGCGCGGCGACCACCGCCTCGGGCCGCGGGCCGGCGAGGTGGCTGACCGGGGCGGCGGGGCTGTCGTCGGCCGGCCACCGCTCGCGCAGCACGACCTCGTCCAGGGCGGCCCGGTTCGACCAGCCCTGGCGCACCAGCCCGGGCTCCGGCGGGCGCTCGTCGGGCCAGCCCAGGCAGAGCCAGCCGAGGGTCTGCACCCCCTCGGGCAGGTGCAGCAGCGCGGCGAGGTCGGCCGGCTGGAAGAGGGTCACCCAGCCCATGCCCAGACCGGCCGCGCGGGCGGCCAGCCACATGTTTTGGATCGCGCAGGCGCAGCTCCAGAGGTCGGCGTCGGGGAAGGTCGCCCGGCCCAGCACCCCGGTGGCGTGGGTGCGGCGGTCGCAGGCGACGACGACGCCCAGCGGCGCCTCTCGGATGCCCTCGAGCTGCAGGTCCAGCAGCCGGGCGCGGCGGTCGGGGGTGAGCAGCTCGGCCTGGCGCAGCCGCTCGCGGTCGGCCAGCACGGCGGCGCGGTCGCGGGTGGCCTGCTCGGTGACGACGACGAAGCGCCACGGCTGCGAGTGGCCCACCGACGGCGCCCGGTGGCCGGCCTCCAGCACCGACCGCAGCAGCTCCGACGGCACCGGGTCGGGGCGGTAGCGGCGGATGTCGCGGCGCGCCCCGACGACCGCGTGCAGCGCCTCGACCGTGGCGGCGTCGAAGGCCCAGCCCGCGGGGTCGGCGGCCCGCTCGGCGGCGTGGGTCTGGTCACCGATCACCGGGACCGGCCGGGGCCAGGTCATGCCAACTCCTCCATCGGGTCTCCCGGGAACCCTCGCACGCCCGCACGTGCGCGCGGACCCCGGTTCCCCCGCAGGGGTGCCCGGTCAGCGCTCGGGGCGCCGGCTCGCGGAGCGCCCGGCGGCCAACCTCGACCATCCTGGTGCACGCCGCCGCCGGCCCACGGCCGGTACCCGCCGCAGAGGAGACCCTGTGACCTTCGACGTCGTCCCGCTCACGCCCACGCCCGACCAGTACCGGTACGTCTTCGGCGGCGCACCCGAGCCGCTGGTGCGGGTGCGGCCGGGCACCGTCGTCGAGCTCACCACCGAGGACTGCTTCGGCGGCCGGGTGACCAGCACCGACGACCTGCCCAGCCGGGTCTGCGACTTCTCGAAGCTCAACCCGGTGACCGGGCCGATCCACGTGGAGGGCGCCGAGCCCGGCGACACCCTCGCCGTCCACCTCGTGGAGATCGCCCCGGCCCGCGACTGGGCCGTCTCCACGACGTTTCCGCACTTCGGGGCGCTGACGGCGACGCACAGCACGGCGATGCTGCACGACCCCCTCGAGGAGGTGGTGTGGGTGTACGAGGTCGACCGCGAGCGGGGCACCTGCCTGTTCCGCCCGCGCCGCGGCGGGCCGGAGGTGGAGCTCCCGCTCGACCCGATGCACGGCACCGTGGGGGTGGCGCCTGCCGGTGGGGAGGCGTTCGCGACCATCACGCCGGGCGCGCACGGCGGGAACATGGACACCCCGGAGCTGCGCGCCGGAACGACGGCGTACTTCGGCGTCAACGTGCCCGGCGCCCAGCTGGCGATCGGTGACGGGCACTGCCGCCAGGGCGAGGGCGAGGTGTGCGGCACCGCCGTGGAGGCAGCCATGCGCACCGTCGTCGTCGTCGACCTGGTCAAGGGGGCCGGCACCCCGTGGCCGCGGCTGGAGACCGACGACTTCCTCATGTCGACCGGCTCGGCCCGGCCGCTGGAGGACGCCTACCGGGTGAGCCAGCACGACCTGGTCACCTGGGCCGCCGAGCTCACCGGCTGGGACACCCTCGACGCCTACCAGCTGGTCAGCCAGGCCGGCCTCGCCCCGGCCGGCAACGTCGTGGACACGAACTACACGATGGTGGCCAAGCTGGCGAAGGCCTACCTGGGCCGCGAGGGCGTCGTCGCCGCCGACGGCGTCCACGACCGGCTGCGGCAGACCGCCGCGGCCTACCTCGCCCAGCGCTGAGGTCGGCGGATGAGGATCCGGCTCGCAGAGGTCGCGACGATGTGCGCAAAGGGCCAGTTCGAGACCGCGGAACTGGCCCTTTGCGCACACTGTCTGCTGCATCCACGCTGCGGCCGGTTGCCGCGCGTGCCGCGGGCACTCGCGGGTAGGGCCGGTGCCGAAGCCTGCACCGACCCGGAGGAGGACGGACGGATGACGAACGAGACGCCGAACACCCCTGGCCTGAGCGAGACCGAGCTCCGCGACATGAAGGTCGACGAGCTCCGCGAGCGCGCCAGGGAGGACGGCATCGACGGCACGTCGTCGATGAAGAAGGAGGAGCTCGTCGACGCGATCTCCGACGCCTACAAGCAGGGCCGCGAGGCCACCGACGGGGACGAGGGCGGCGGGGAGGCCGGTGCCCCCGGCGACCGCGGGCCCGACGACGGCCACCTGCGCACCGGCGACCAGACGTCGCGCTCCCTGCAGTACTCCCAGGAGGTCACCTCACTGGAGGAGGACCCGCAGCGACCGGGGCGCAGCCTCGCCACCTCCAGCCACGAGGTGATCCGCCGCTGGGCCGAGGAGCGCGGCGGCGTGCCGGCCACCGTGGAGGGCACCGAGCACGGTGACCACCTCGGCGTGCTGCGCTTCGACTTCGGGGGCGAGAACGAGAACCTGCGCCACGTCAGCTGGGACGAGTGGTTCGCCACCTTCGACCTCCGCAAGCTGAACTTCCTCTACCAGGAGGAGCGCAAGGACGGGAACCAGAGCACCTTCTTCCGGCTGGAGAGCCCGGACCGCGAGGACGCCTGACCGCACCCGCCGGGTCGTGATCCTGGGGCCACGACCCGGCGGCGGCCCGGCTCAGGAGGCCTTGCTCGCCCCCTGGCGGGCGTCGGCCACGGCGCGCGCGAGCTCGTCGCGGGTCATCTTCGACCGGCCGGAGACGTCGAGGTCCTGTGCCATGTCGTCCAGCTCCTTCTTCGACCTGCCCTCCAGGTCCTCCCCCGACGCGCGCCCGCCCCGGCGGTGCGCCTTCCGCGTCCGCAGCCCGGCGTCGTCCCCGGAGTTGCCGGGCCGGTGCTTCCCCGCGGCTTCCACGCTGGCGCGCAGCGCCGACATCAGGTCGACGACGTTCGAGGCGGTCTCGGGCACCCCCTGGGTGACCACCTCCTCACCGCGGCGCTTGGCCTCGACCAGCTCCTCGACCCGGTCGCGGTAGGTGTCGCGGTAGTTGGTCGGGTCCCACTCGGTGGTCATCGAGTCGATCAGCGAGACCGCCATGTCCAGGTCGCGCGACGGGAAGGAGTGCCGCACGGGGAGCTGCTCGATCTCCTCCAGCGGGTCCCGCACCTCGTCGGCGAAGTACATGGTCTCCAGCGTCAGCACGTCGCCCTGCGGGCGGACGGCCGCCAGGTACTGCTTGGAGCGCATCACGAAGGTGGCGACGGCGACCCGCCCGGCCCGTTCCATCGCCTGGAGCAGCAGCGCGTACGCCCGCTGCGCCTGCTCGTCCTGCGGGGCGAGGTAGTAGGTCCGGTCGTAGTAGATCGGGTCGATCTCGGAGACGTCGACGAAGTCCGAGATGTCGATGACCCGCGACCGCCCGGGTTCGATCTCCTCGAGCTCCTCCGGGGTGACGATGACGTACCGGCCGTCGCCGATGTCCTCCCCCTTGACGATGTCCTCGTAGTCGACCTCCTCGCCGGTGTCCTCGTTGATCCGCTTGTAGCGGATGCGCGACGAGGTGCCCCGCTCGAACTGGTTGAAGTGCACCGACTTGTCCTCGGTCGCCGAGTACAGGCCCACGGGGACGTTGACCAGCCCGAACGCCAGGGCGCCGGTCCAGATGGCTCGTGCCACGGCTCCTCCTCCCGACTGCTCCGGCAGGCGTACCCCCGGACCCGCGTCCGTCACCCCCGTCCGGCGCTCCCGCCGGCCTGGGCGTCGTCGCCGAGCTCCGCGGCCAGCCGGTCCACCCGCGCGCGGGCACGGTCCCGCACCTCGCCGGCCCGTCGCGCCCGTCGCTCGCCGGCGTCCCGGCGCCGCTGCGCCCCGCGGAGCTCGTCGCCCGAGGACGCGGCCTCCCGCTCCGCCTCGCGGAGCAGCTCGGCCAGCTCGTCGACCCGGGCGCGGGCGCGCTCGCGGCGGGCGCCTGCCTGCTCGACCCGTTCCCGGTCGGCGCGCGCCTCCTCCTCCGCCTCGGCCGCCGCCGTCTCGGCCTCCTCGAGGTCGCGGCGCGCCTTCTCCAGCGCGTCCGGCCGCGCCCGCCGACGTGCCGGCCGCTCCGTCCGGGCCCCCGACGCCGCCGGCCGCGGGCCCCCGCCGTCGCCGACGTCGGCGACCGCGCCCTCGACCCCGACCCGGGCCAGGCCGCGGTGCGACAGGGCTGTCAGGAGGCGGCCGGAGAGCACCGCCTGCCCGGCGGCCTCGTCGGCGATCGCCGCCCGCAGGGTGTCCTGCACCTGACCGGCGACGGCGTCGCTCACCGGGTGGCCGAGGTCCTGGGCCAGCGCTCGCGCCTGCCGGGTCAACGCCACCACCACGCGGCGGCGCTGCTGGGAGAGCTCCCGGAGCTCGTCCCCGTCCAGGTCGCCCTGGGCCTCGCGCAACCCCGCCCCGAGCTCCACCAGCTGGGCGAGCTCCGCGGACTCCTGGCGGACCAGGGTGTTCACCACCCAGGCCGCGGTCGTGGGCTTGCGGAGCTTGCCGATCGCGCCGGCCAGCTCGCGGTCGCCGGCCGCACGGGCTTCCTTGCGCCGGGTCTGCCGCACCTCGACGAAGTCCTCGGGCGGCACGCCGTAGAGCTCGTCGGCGACGTCGGCGAGCCGCGGCGTGGACCGGCGGCTCACGGCGCGATGTAGCCCGACGGCCGGACCTGCAGCCGGCCGTCGCGCGGGTCCTCGGAGAACAGGAGGGCACCGCTGTGCCGGCTGTTCGGGGGCAGGTAGGGAACGGACGTCGAGGCCTGCTCGACCTCGCTGCCGCCGCGGGTGAGCGTGCCGGAGATCTGCACCTGCTCGGCCGTCCGGCCACCGCTGTTCCTGACCTCGAAGTGGACCGCGTAGCCGTCCCCGGCCGCTTCGACCGAGCCGATGCTGACCGAGAGCGCCGGGTCGGACTCCCGGACGGCCACGGCCTGGTAGGTCAGGAAGCCGAGGAGCAGGAGGACGAGGAGACCCCCGAGTGCGCCCAGCGCGTACTCACCGGGTGTGGTCCTCTCCTGGGCACCGTCCTGCTCCTGCGCACCCTGCGGCTCGTCGGTGTGCTGGTCGTCGTCCACGTGGTCCTCCGTCACAGGATGAGCCGGGCTGCCGCCGCGCCGATGCTCGCGGGGAGCGCGAGCACGACGGTCTCGTTGACCACCATGGCGAAGCCGGTCCCGTCGAACCGGCCGAAGGTCCAGAGCAGGTAGGCCGAGATGGCGAGTGCGGCGACGTACCCCACGACGGTCAGGGTGAGGAACGACCGCACGAACCCGTCGGTGGACCTCTCCTGCCCGCCGAAGCCCAGCGAGTACACGAAGCCGTGCATGAGCAGGAGGCTGAGCACGGCGAGCAGCACGATGTTGACCGCGCCCGCCTCGGCGGCGAGCAGCACGATCTCCTGGGTGGGCGCGATGTTCGCCGCGAAGACGACCGCCCCGGCGGCCATCAGGAACACCTCGTGGCCGTACCCCGACATCCGGGGCCGTCGGCTGCCCTGCCCGAGCTGGCTCCGCGCGTAGGAGGCCCCGACGGCGGCCGGCAGCGTCTCGATCGCCACCACCGAGACCGCGGCGCGCCAGTCCATGAGCGGATCCACCACCCCGAGCGCCCCCAGGACGACCGTCGCGGCGACGACGGCGGCCAGGACGGCGACCCCCGCATCGGCCAGGTACCCGCCCACCCCGACCCCACCGGGCCCCGCGCCGAAGGCCCGGGACAGCCCGATCACCAGCAGCACCGCCGCCACGACCAGCAGGGCGAGCCGGTACCGCTCCACGCTGTGCGCCAGCTGCCAGAACTCCATCGTCATGAGCAGGGGCAGCGCGAACAGCAGCGAGCCCGCGAAGGCCCGGCCCAGGCCCTTGGTCAGCTCCACGGTGCGGGTCCGGATCCCCCCGCGCCCCCCTCGGTGCGGCCGGTCCGGGCCGCAGTCGTCCTGCCGGGCGGCTCGTCCTCACCCGGGCCGGGGACGTCCGGCTCCGGCCGGCCCTCGGCGCGGGCGAAGGCGTGCGCGATCGGCACGTCGGTCGACGAGTGCGCCAGGATCGAAGCGGCGATGACCAGCGCCACCAGGTGGAACATGGCGTCCGCTCCGGGCACCCCGGCGTCGAGGATCAGCAGGCCGTAGACCACCGAGGCGAAGCCCTTGGGCCCGAACCACGCCGCGGCCGCCTTCTGCGGGCCGGGCAGCCCGCTGCGCACCAGCGCCACCCCGATCGCCACCGGGCGGGCGAGCACCAGCGCCAGCACGGCGAACAGGTAACCGCTGAGCGGGATCTCGCCCAGGAACGCCGGGGAGATGAGCGCCCCGAACACCAGGATCGCGGCGAGCTTGAGCAGCTCGGTGACCAGCTCCCCGAAGTCGGCGAAGGATTCCTCCACCTCGGGCGCGAAGCTCGCGATCGTGATGCCGGCGGTGAAGGCGGCCAGGAACAGGTTGGCGTGCGTGAGCTCGGCCAGCCCCAGCACCATCAGGCCGATGGACAGCCCGCCCAGCGATGCGTAGAGCGGGGTGGCGGAGGTGAACCGGCTGCGGAGGAGCAGCACCGCCACGGCCGGGACGGCGAAGCCGAGCGCGATCCCCAGGGCGAGCTCGCCGGCCAGCGAGCCGTAGTCCACCGCGTCCTGCGACAGCACCGACAGCAGCACCAGGACGACCGGCAGGGCGAGGCCGTCGTTGAGCCCGCTCTCCACGTTGAGAAGCGACCGCAGCCGGCCGGGCACCTCCGGGCGGCCGACGATGGCGGAGGCGAAGACCGGATCGGTGGGGGCGAGCACCGCCCCGACGAGCATCGCCTGGGTCCAGGACAGGCCGGCCACGTAGTGCGCCAGCACCGCGGTGACGCCGAACGTGAGGGGCATGCCGAGGACCAGGGCGCGGCCCGGCAGCCGCCAGGCGCGGCGGAGGTCGGCGAAGCCCACCCGCATGCCGTCGGTGTAGAGCACCGAGAAGAGGGCGAGCTCGGCGAGCCCGACGACGATCTCGTCGCCCGGCCGCAGGGTGAGGACGCCGGTGACGCCGTCGCCGAGCACGAAGCCGGCCAGCAGGAAGAGCACTGCGGTGGACAGCACCGTGCGGTGGGCCAGTCCGGAGAAGAGCACGCCGGCGAAGAGCAGCACCGCGAACGCGAGGAGGAGGTCCACGGGCCTCCCCTACCCCGCCGCGCACGATCGAGCCCGTTACGTTTTCCCGACGAAACCGCCGGTCGGGAGCCGGTCGCGGTTGGCGGCGCCCCGGGCGGCAACTCTCCCGGCATGCCAGCCACCTCGACCGACGACAGCTCGGGCCGCCCGCCCGTCGCCGACGGCCCCGCCGTGGTGCGCCTCGACGACGAGGCGGCCGCCGATGACCGGATCACGGGGGCCAAGGCGGCCGCGCTCGCGCGGGCGCACCGGGGCGGCCTGCCGATCGTGCCCGGCTTCGTCGTGACGACCGGGGCCGTGGAGCAGCTCGCCGGCGGCTCGCCCCTGCCTGACGACGTGCGCGCTGCCTGGCGGGAGCTCTCCGCGGAGGGACGGCACGCCCTGGTGGTGCGCAGCAGCTCGACGGTGGAGGACCTCGGCGACTCGTCGATGGCCGGCCGGTTCGAGTCGGTGGTCGGGGTGCGCGGCCCCGAGGCGTTCGAGCGCGCCGTCGCCACGGTCGTGGCCAGCCGCGAGACCGCCGCGACCGGGTCGGACACGCTCACCGGCCGCGAACCGCTGGCCGTCCTGGTCCAGCCCCTGCTCGACGCCCGCAGCGGCGGCGTGCTCTTCGGCATCGACCCGGTGTCCGGACGCGAGGACCGCCTCGTCGTCGCCGCGGTGACCGGGGGGCCGGACCGCCTGGTGAGCGGGGAGGTGGACGGCGACCGCTACGAGCTCGACCGCTCCGGTCGCCGCACGGACGTCACCCGCGGCGACGGCGGGGTGCGGCTGCGCAAGGCCCAGCTGCGGGCGCTGGCCGAGCTGGCGCGCCGGACCGCGCAGGTGTTCGGCGGTCCCCAGGACGTGGAGTGGGCCTTCGACGAGGGCAACCACCTGCGGCTGCTGCAGAGCCGGCCGGTCACGGCGGAGGCACGCGGCCGTCCGCACGGACCGGTGCTCGGGCCGGGCCCGGTCGCAGAGACCTTCCCCGAGCCCCTGCAGCCGCTGGAGGCCGACCTGTGGATCCCTCCGCTGCGCGACGCGCTGCGGCACGCCCTGCTGCTGGCCGGCACCGCCGACCGGACCGCCGTGGACGACTCCCCCCTGGTCAGCGTCCTGGGCGGCTGGGTCGCCCTCGACCTCGACCTGCTCGAGCCCCGGCCGGAGGCCCCCCGGCTGCGCGACCGGCTCGACCCGCGACCCCGGCTGCGGCGGCTGCGGGTCTCCTGGCGGGTGGGGCGGCTGCGCTCGGCCCTGCCGGCCCTCGCCCAGGACGTGATCGGGGCGACCGACCACGCCCTCGGGGGCGTACCGCCGCTGGGCGAGCTGACCGACCGGCAGCTGGTCGCCCTGCTGCACCGCGTCGGCCCGGCGCTGCGCTCGGTGCACGCGCACGAGGTCCTCATGGGGATGCTCGTCGACCCCGACGCCCCCCGGCTCACCGGGGTCAGCGCGGCGCTGCGCGTGCTGGGGCGGTCACGGCAGGCCGGGCTGGCCGACGCCGAGATCGTCGCCGCCAACCCGGTCGTGCTCGCACTCGCCGCTCCGCAGATCTGCCGGACCCCGCAGCTGCCGCCCGACGTCGAGCCGCCCGACAGCGCCCCGCCGGTCGAGGAGACCGACGCCGGGCTGCTGCGTGAGGCGCTGCGGCTGCGGGTGCGGTGGCTCCAGGAGGTGACCGCCCGGGCCGCCTGGGCCCTCGGCGAACGGCTCACCGCGGCCGGCCGGCTCGGCGGCCCGGAGGAGGTCCGCGGGTTGCGGCTGGCCGACCTGGCCGCCGCCGTCCACGACCCCGCCGTGGTGCTGCGGCCGGAAGAGGAGGAGCCCGGTGAGCCGCTCCCCGCGCGGTTCCGGATGAGCGACACCGGCCGCCCCGTGCCGGTCGCCGGTGCGGCCGGCGGCACCGGCGCCGGCGGGGGTTCGGGCGCCGGGCCCGTCCACCACGGGGACGACCCGCCCGAGGGGGCGGTGCTGGTGGTGCGCACCCTCGATCCCTCGCTGGCGCCGGTGCTGCCGCGGCTGGCCGGCCTGGTCGCCGAGACCGGGAGCGTGCTCGCGCACCTGGCGATCCTCGCCCGCGAGTCGGGGGTGCCCACGGTCGTGGGCCTCGCCGGAGCGCTGGAGGAGTTCGCCCCCGGCACCACCGTCCGGGTCGACGGGGACAGCGGCACCGTGGAGGAGGAGGGCTCGTGAAGAAGCTGAGCTGGCTGGTGGGGGTCGTCGCGCTCCTCGGATCCGGCGCCTACCTGTTCGTCTACATCTACCGGTGGGAGTGGCACCGCGCCCTGCTGGTCGGCGTCCTCTTCCTCGCCACGCTGGTGGGGCTGTGCACCGGCCTGGTCGTGCGCCGGCTCAACGCGGTGGGCGACACCGTGCGGGCGACCGCCGCGGCGCCGCGGCCGCCCGGAGCGCTGGACCGGCTGCGCGCGGCACCCGTGGAGAGCAAGCCGTTTCCCTGGCTCAGGCCAGTGGATCCCGACCGGACGCACATCTTCATCCCGGTGCTGCTCGGCGGTGGCTTCGTCGTCTCCGGGATCGCCTGGCTGATCGAGCGGGTCGCGGGCAGCTCTGCCCGGGAGGGGGTGGAGCAGGAGGTGGCCACCGAGCTGGAGGAGATCGCCTTCCCGGCGACCTCGCTGGTGCCCACCGAGGCCGAGCTCCTCGCCGGCGACGAGGAGTTCGGGGACGATCCCGCGCTGCGGGTGCTGCTCGGGCCGGCCGCCACCGGGACGTCGCCGTGAGGCGGGTGCTGGCCTGGGTCGCCGGCGCCGCGGTCGTCGTCGCCGGGCTCCTGCTGCTGCGCTCGGAGCTCATGACCGTCGACATCCCGCAGCCGGAGGGCTCCTACACCGACGTGGTCATCGCGGTGCAGGTGCGGGAGGACCCGTCCGTGCGGGAGGAGATGACGCGGGGGCTGGTGAGCACCTGCCGGCTGCTGGTGAACGCCGGCGTGGTGGAGGACTCCTTCCGGCAGGTCGAGGCGGGGGTGTTCGCCTTCCGGGTGCGGCCCGGGCTCGACGAGTTCGACCGGCGCGAGCTCCGGGGCTGCCTGCGCGACACCCGGGTGCAGCACCTGCTCGCCGACGTCCGCCGGATCGCCACGGTGACGCCGGACGACGCGGCCGGCCGCTGAGCCCGGGGCAGCCGTCACCGGATCGTCAGCTGCCGCCCGGTGTGCCCGCCGCCGCGCGGGTACCCGGAACGGGCATGAGCCGGGTCGAGGAGCACACCCACGTCCAGGGCGGCCGCAGCACCACCGGGCTGGGCCGCTTCGGGCTGCGGGCCGTCCTGGGCCTGGTCGCCCTGCTCGCCGGGGCGGTTCCCTTCCTGCTGCTCCTCCTGCTGGTCCAGGTGGAGTGGTCACCGCTGGCCGCGCTGGACGGCGAGGTGGCGGCGGGGCTCAACACGGCGGTGGCCGGCTCCCCCACGACGGTCCGCGTCCTGCGCGCCGTCACCGACCTGGGCGGCGCGCCCGCCTCGATCCTGGTCTTCACGCTGACCACGGTGTTCCTGCTGATCCGGGGGCAGCGCCGGCTGGCCGCGTTCGCCGCCGTCACCGGCCTCTCGCTGCCCGTGCTGGTCCCGCTCACCAAGGCGCTCGTCGACCGCGCCCGCCCGGTGGTGGCCGATCCGGTCTCCGAGCTCCCGTCGAACGCGAGCTTCCCCAGCGGGCACGCCACCGTCTCCCTGGTCACCTTCGGGACGCTGGCGCTGCTGGTGCTCCCGGCGGTGCGCCGCGGGCTGCGGCCCTGGGTGGTCGCCGCGGCCCTGCTCCTCGCCCTGGCCGTCGGGTTCACCCGGCTGGCGCTCGGCGTCCACTTCGTCACCGATGTGCTCGCCGGCTACGCCCTCGGCGCCGGGATCCTCGCCGTGACGACGGCGGCGTTCCGGGCCTGGCAGCACGCCCACCACCACCGGCCCGACGAGCCGCTGGACCCGCTCGAGGTCGAGCCGGACCTCATGACCCACGCCGCGCCGAGGGAGCAGCCCGCGCTGCCCGACGGGCGCCGCACCGCGGCCCGGCTGCTGGTCGCCGCCGCCGCGCTGTCGGTCGTGCTGATCGCGCTGGGGCTGCTGGTCACCGGCGTGCTGGGCGGCACCGCGCTCGGCCGCTTCGACCGGGCCGTCGTCGACGCGTTCGTCGAGGCGCGCACCCCGGCGCTCACCGACGTCACCGCCGCCGTGGAGCGGCTCTCGGGCACCGCGATGGTCATCGCGCTGCCGCTGACCCTCGCGGTGCTGGCCCTGGCGATCACCGGGAGCTGGCGGCCGGTGGTCTTCGTGCTGGTCACCGTCGCCGGTGAGCTCGGCATCTACTTCGTCGTCTCGCGCACCGTCGACCGCGCCCGGCCGACGATCGCGGACCTCACCTCGGGCCTGCCCACGGCCGCGAGCTGGCCGTCGGGTCACGTCGCGGCGGCCGCCGCCCTCTACGGCGCCCTGGCCGCGCTCGTCCTCACCCTGGCCCGGAGCCGGTGGCGGTGGGCGGTCCTCGCCGTACCCGTCCTGGTCGTCCCGGCGGCGGCCCTGTCCCGCATCTACACCGCGGCGCACTACCCGACCGACGTCCTCGCCGGAGCGGTCCTGGGCACCGTGTGGGTCCTGGTCTGCGCCCGGTACCTGCTGCCGGGGGTCGCCGCGCTCCGCCACCCGGCAACGGCACGCCCCCGGCAGGCGGTGCCCGCGCGCGGAGCGGTGCGACCGTCACCACATCGACGCAGCAGCGGCCGGGCGGCTGGGTAGGGGCCTGGCATGACCGACGTGACCTCCTTCGACGGCACCCGCCTGGCCCTCTACTCGTGGGGGGCCGACGACGCCCCGCTCGTCGTCCTCGTGCACGGGCTGGGGATGTCCGCAGATTCCTGGGGCGAGGTCCCGCGGCGGCTCGCCGAGGGGCACCGGGTGGTCGCCTACGACCTGCGCGGGCACGCCCAGTCCGGGGACGCCCGCTCCGGCGGCTACGGGCTGGCCGCGCACGCCGCCGACCTGGCGGCCGTGCTGGGCGCCGTCGTCCCCCGGCGCGGGTCCGCGGTCGTGGTGGGCCACAGCCTCGGTGGGGCGGTCCTGCTCCGGCACGTCGACGGCGGCGCCGACGACCGCATCACGGGCGCGGTCTTCGTCGGCTCCGGTGGCGCCGGGGTGACGGCGCCGGGGTTCCCGGGGCGCCACCTGCCGCCCTGGGCACGGGTCCGGCTGAGCTCGGTCTGGTTCGCCCTGCTGCGCACCGGCGCCCGGTGGGGGCGGCGGCTCCGGCCGCTGCGCGCGGTCTCCGACCGCGGCATCCGGTACTTCGCCTTCGCCCCCGGCGAGCCGCAGGAGGCCGTGGCGCGGATGCGGGACGACTTCCTCACCACCCGGCCGCTGGCCATGGCCGGTACCGCCCTGGCCGGCCTGTCCGATGACGGCGTCGCGCGCGCGCACGCCCTCGCCGTCCCCACGCTGCTCGTGCACGGCGACCGCGACCCGGAGGTGCCGAACGCGGAGATCCACCGGCTCATGGCCGCGCTGCCCGACGGGGAGCTGGTGCAGGTGCCCGGAGCCGGTCACATGCTGCCGCTGACCGCCCCCGACGTGGTGGTGGAGCAGGTCGCCCGCTGGGTCGCCCGGGTCGCCCGCGAGGAGGAGGCCGCCGCCTGACCGGCGGCGGCCACGTCGCTCAGGAGACGACGACCTCGATGACGGGGTAGCCCGACGCCCCGTCGGGCGCCACCGGGGTCCGCTCGTCGGTCTGCACCTCGCCGCGGCCGTCGGTCGCCCGGGCGGCGATGCGGTGCCGGCCGGGCGTCGCCTCCCAGGGCAGGTACCACTGCCGCCAGCAGTCGACGTCGAGCGGCTCGGCGAGCTCGGCCTCCTGCCACGGGCCGTCGTCGATGCGCACCTCGACCCGCTCGATGCCCCGGGTCGGCGCCCAGGCGACCCCGGCGATGGGCCGCCGTCCCGCGGCCACCGCCCCGCCGGGCACGTCGATGCGTGCCTGCGTCTTGATCGGCCCCTCCTTGGCCCAGCCGCGGGGGATCCAGTAGCCGTCGACGTCCCAGCCGGTGAGCTCGATGGCCGAGAGCCACTTGGTCGCCGAAACGTAGCCGTAGAGGCCCGGCACCACGAGGCGGGCCGGGAAGCCGTGCTCGGCCGGCAGCGGCTCGCCGTTCATGGCGACGGCGACCATCGCCTCCTCGACGTCCAGCGCGGTGAGCACCGGGAAGCCGGCGGTGAACCCGTCGACGGAGCGGCCGATGAGCTGGGTGGCGCCCTCCTGCAGGCCGGCGCGGTCCAGCAGCGCGCGCAGCGGGACGCCCTGCCACCGGGCGTTGCCGACCAGGTCGCCGCCCACCTCGTTGGACACGCAGGCGAGCGTCACGTCGGCCTCGATGTGCGGCAGCTCCATCAGCTCGGCGTAGGTGAGGGTGAACGGCTCGTCGACCATCCCCCGCACCTCGAGCTGCCAGCCATCGGGGTCGACGGTGGGCACGCGCAGCGCCGTGTCGATCCGGTAGAACTCCGCATTCGGCGTGAACAGCGGCGTCAGCCCCGGGATCTCGAGGTCCGCGCCGGCCGGCACGGGCGCCGCCTGCCGCGCGGGCACCGGCAGCCGGATGGCGGCCCGCAGCTGGTCGAGGCGCTCCCGCCCGGAGAGCAGCGACCCACCGATCCCGGCGAGCACGCCGAGCACGGTGGCCCCGCCGGTCACGGCCAGGAACCGCCGCCGGTCCAGCGGGCTCAGCGCGGGCACCGTCCCGGGATCGGCGGGGTCGGCGGGGGCCGGGCGGCCCGCGTCCGCCGGCACCGCCCGGCGTGGCAGGCCCACGACGAGGAGACCCAGCACGGCGATGCCGGTGACGGCTCCGAGCAGGCCCACCAGCACGGTCAGGAAGACGGGGTTGCGGTCGTCGGCCAGCGCGGCGACGACACCGAGCGTCGCGAAGAGGGCGATGCCGCCGGCGGCCAGGATGACGTAGCGCCGGGCGAGCACCCCCAGCCCGGCGCCGATCAGCACGGAGACGACCAGGACGCCCCCGATCAGGACCGGCTTGTCCGCGGTGCCCAGCGTCGCGATCGCCCACTGCTCCAGCCAGCCGGGCACGCTGTCGATGACCGTGTCCCCCACGGCCACGACGAGGGAGGGCGCCGCGGGGATCAGGCCGGCGACGAGCTCGGCCAGCCCGAGCGCGGCGACCACCGCGGCGACCCCGGCCAGCGCCGCGCTCCCCCGGCCCAGCGGGTGGGCCCGCCCCGTCCGTCCACCTGCTCCATGCTTTGTCTCCGCCACGTCGGACCCATGACCCGCGCGCGCGGACGGCACACCGCCGTCCCGGGTTCGTCCCCGGATCGTCATGCGGGAGTCAGGGACGACGGCCGGCCAGCCCGACGGCCCCCCAGCCGCGCAGCGGCCGGCCGACGACGTCGGAGGCGACCTCGAGGGTGCGGCGGCAGAGGCCCCGCGCACGCCACTGCTCCGGGTCCACCCGCACGCTCCGGACCAGGTCCTCGTCGAAGTCCGCGTCCAGCGCCCCGGCGACGGTGCGGTCGTCGGCCAGCAGGCACACCTGCTCGTTGAGCGCCAGCGACCGGGTGTCCAGGTTCGCGGTGCCGATCATCGCCAGAGCGCCGTCGACGGTGACGACCTTTGCATGCAGGAGCGATGGCTGGTAGCGCCAGATCTCCACCCCGGCGTCGAGCAGCTCCTGGAAGTCCAGTTCCCCCTGCAGGTGGACCGCCGGCCGTTCCACGTGCGGGCCGGCCACCAGCAGCCGGACGCGCACCCCCCGCTGCGCCGTCGTCGCGACCGCCCGGCGCAGCCAGCGCGGCAGCCGCACGTAGGGCGTGGTGATCCGCACCTCCTCCCGTGCGGAGTGCAGGAGGGCGGCCAGCGCGATCGCCGCCTCGCTCCAGCCCGGCTGGGACGGCGGCCGCAGGACCTGGACCGCCGTCCGCCCGACCGGGGTGAGCTCGGGGAACCGGTCCTGGTCGGCCACCACCTCTCCGGTGAGGCGGACCTGGGCCTGCATCCAGGCCTGCTCGAACGCCGACCGCAGGCCGGCGACCGCGGGCCCCTCGACGCGGACGGCCGTGTCCCGCCAGCTGCCGAGGTGCCGGCCGTCGCCGGTCCACGTGGTGTCCACCCCGGTGCCGCCGGTGAAGCCCACC
This sequence comes from Blastococcus carthaginiensis, assembly GCF_030731085.1. Classification (NCBI taxonomy): domain Bacteria; kingdom Bacillati; phylum Actinomycetota; class Actinomycetes; order Geodermatophilales; family Geodermatophilaceae; genus Blastococcus; species Blastococcus carthaginiensis. Next base: position 27,479 of record NZ_JASNFN010000041.1, read on the forward strand.
GCCTCGTCGCAGAGCAGGACCCGCCGGTGGGTGCGCAGGTTCCAGACCCCGACGCGCAGGGTGTGCAGCGGCCGGTAGAAGAACACCGTGCACCCGGCCTGCCGCATGGTCCGCAGGTCGTCGCGGTCGATCTGCCTGGCCCCGTAGCCGTCGAGCAGGATGCGCACCCGGGCGCCGTCCCGTGCCCGGTCGGCGAGGGCCCGGGCCAGCCGGTGGGAGATCTCCCCGCCCCGCCAGGAGAACCACACCAGGTCGACGCTCCGCTCGGCGACCGCGATGGCGTCGAGCAGCGCCGGGAACGTCTCCTCCCCGTTCCGCAGCAGCTGGAGCCGGTTGCCCTCGGTGAACGGCACCCCGACGAGCGCCTCCAGCGCCCGCCGGGGGGACGGCCGCTCCTGGGACGACGACGTCCCCTGGCCCTGCTGCACCACGGATCCGGTTGCCACGGGTTCTCCTCCCACGTCCGTCCAGGGTCCGGTGTCCAGCCAGGCCGCCGCGAAACGCGCGGCGCCGTCACGGCGCAGGCGTCCACCCGTCGCGGCGCACCGGCGCCGCACGGACCCGCAAGCGCTCGTCGAGGAGGTGGTCGACCATGCGCGACCGGCAGTCGATGGTCACCAGCAGGGCGGCCTCCAGGTCGGCGAGCTCCTCCTGGCGCCGCCGGACCTCGGCGAGCTCTCGTTCCGCGTCCCGGCGGATGCGGCGGCAGGACCGGAGGTCGTCGTCGACGGCGGCGAGGTTCCGGGGCAGCGGCTCGGCCCCGGCCGGACGGGACAGGACGGGCTGGGACATGACGACCTCCGGGTGGGGCTGGACGTGGGCGGCCACGGCGACGCCGGCCGCTCCACCGGATGTGCCCGCCCGCACGGCGGTCGGCGCGGCGCCCGCCGTGCTGACACGGATCTGCAAGACGACCGCAACAGAGCGGGCAGGCAGTCGGCCGAGACCGTTCCGTGACCATGTGGCGGAACGGTGTCGGCTGTATGTCGGTGCGGGCACAGGCCGCCTCCCCCCGCCGCCGGCGGGCACCTGATGCGTCGTCCACATCGACGACGGCCGCGACACGACCGGCCGCGACGCAGAGGGGGAGAAGCATGAGCACGAACGCCGCACGCACCACGTCCACCGGTAGGCAGCGGGCGGGTCGCACCGCGACCGCCCTGGCCGCCGCCGTGCTCGGCATGGGCGGCCTGGCCGCCTGCAGCGACGACTCGGCGGGCCCTGAGGCCGGCGGCGTCACCGCCGAGGACCTGCAGCAGGTGGAGGACGATCTGGCCGGCCTGGACGAGCGCGTCGGTGTCCTGGAGGACGGGCTGGGCACGGACGCCGACGCCGGCGCCGGCGACGCGCTGGGTGCCGACGACGACACCGCCGCGGTCTTCGAGGACAGCCAGTCCTACGTCGGCCAGGAAGTCACCGTCAGCGCGGAGATCTCGGAGATGGTGACGACGACCGACGTCGGCAGCGCCTTCCGGATCGCCGGCGAGTCGGGCGACCCGATCGCCGTCGTCTCGGCCTCCCCGCCGGCGGAGATCGACGCCAACGACGTCGTCCAGGTCACGGGCACCGTGGTCCAGGTGCAGCGGGACAGCTTCGAGCAGGACTTCGGCATCGCCGAGGACGAGCTGTTCGAGGACGCCGACGCGTGGTTCCAGGAGGAGGACGGCTCGGTGGCCATCTCCGCCGACAGCATCGAGGTGCTGCAGGAGCAGGGTCAGAACGACTGACCCACCAGCGGGCGATGCGTGGTGGAGCACCGGTTCTCCCGGTGCTCCACCGCCGCCGTGCGCAGCTCGCCCGGCCGGTCGCGCCGCAGTGGCCGAGGATGCGGACGTACACCTGGCCGCGGCGCGGCCCGGGGACGGACGGGGACCACCACGACCGGAGGAGCGACTGTGCGGACGGGACGACGGCGGTGAGCTGGTGGTCGAGGCGGGGAGCGGGCGCACCGGAGGACGGTGCCGGCGCCCCCGCGCCGAGGACCGTCCCGGCATCGCGCGACGGTCGCCCGGTGCCGGTGGTGCCTGCCGCACCGGCCTGGGCGGTGCGGACCCTCGTGGTCAGCACCGCCCTCCTGGCGCTGGCCGGGATCGGCTGGCTGCTGTTCTTCCTCCTGCTGCGGCTGCCGCTCGTGACGGTGACCATCGCCGTCGCCCTGCTGCTCACCGCGATCGTCCAGCCGCTCACCCGGTGGCTGTCCAAGGGGCTCCCCCGGGCGCTCGCGGCGCTGCTGTCGGTGCTCCTGCTGTTCGGCGCCCTGGTCGGCGTCGGCTTCCTCGTCGGATTCCGCGCCGCGGACCAGCTGCGCAACCTCACCCGCCCGCTGGCCGCAGGCATCGACCGCATCCGCGTGTGGCTGATCGAGGGGCCGCTGGGCCTGGACCCGCAGCAGGTGACCGAGGCCCGCAACGCCCTCGTGGACCGCATCTTCCGGCTCGCACCCGAACCGACGGCCGCCGCGAGCATGGCGCTCTACGTGCTGGCCGCCATCGTCCTGGTGGCCTTCCTGACGTTCTTCCTGCTCAAGGACGGGGCGTCGATGTGGGCCTGGGTCCTGCGGCTGGTCCCCGACCGGCGACGTGACCAGGTCGACGGCGCCGGCCGGACGGCGTGGACGACGCTGTCGCTGTACGTGCGCGGCGTCATCATCGTCGCGCTCATCGATGCGGTGGGCATCGGCGCGGCGATGCTGGTCCTCGGGGTGCCGCTGTGGCCCTCGCTCACCCTGCTGATCTTCCTCGGCGCCTTCGTCCCCCTGTTCGGCGCGACCGTGAGCGGGGCGGTGGCCGTCCTGGTCACCCTGGTGACCAACGGGCTGACCGACGCGATCATCGTGCTGGTCGCCGTCCTGGTGGTGCAGCAGGTCGAGGGGAACATCCTGCAGCCGATCATCGTCGGCCGGGCGCTGCGGCTGCACCCGGTGGTCATCCTCGTCGCGGTGACCGCCGGCTCGATGCTCTGGGGCCTGGCCGGCGCGCTGCTGGCCGTGCCGCTCGTGGCGGTCGCCTACCGGGTGCTGGACCACCTGCGCGAGAACCCGCCGGCGCGCCCCGACCCGGCACCCGCGGTCCCGGAGCCCGTCTCGCTGGAACCGGCGCCGGACGCGCGCGTCCGGTAGCCCGGGCTCAGTCGGAGGACTGCTGCACGACCTCGATCTCGCGGGCCGCGACCGCGACGTCCCCGGCGAGGGCGGCGAACAGCGCCTCGGGGTCTTCCGCCAGCACGCCGGCGGAGATGCCGAAGTCCGCCTCGAAGGACTCCCGCTCGACCCGTTCGACCGAGCCGGTCACCCGCAGGACGTCGCCGACCTCCAGCTCACCGGGCGGCGTCACCGTGATCACGCCGACGGTGGTCCCGTTCCCGTCGCCGAGCCGGAAGGCGGCGCCGACGTCCGAGACCGAGACCAGGCCGACGACCTCGGCGGTCACCGTGACGTCCTGACCGATGAGGGGCCCGGGGTCCTCGAACAGCCCGGCGGGGTCGTCGAACGGCTGCTGCGGACCGTCGTCCGGCGGTGACGCCCCGTCCCCCGTCCCGGAGGGGCCCTCCGTGGGCGTGGCGGGGGCGGCCGACGGGACCGGGCGCTCCTCCAGCTCCGCGACCCGGTCCCGCAGCGCATCGAGCTCGTCGGCGAGCCCCTGCACCTCCTGCGCCGTCGCACCGGTCGCGCCGTCCCCGCAGGCGGCCAGACCCCCGACGGCGAGAGCGGCGGCGACCGCGACCCCGCTCGCGCGGGCGCCGGTGGTGACCACGCCGCTGCCCGCACGCGTCCGCCGCTGGGCGCGCATGCTCCCTCCTCCGCTCGGCCGGGGTGTTCCGCACCCCAGCGTGGTCCCGCGGCGCACCGGGGGCAAGCCGGTGCGCGGGAGCGGTCTCGGCACCGGTCGGTGCGCCTGGCCGGATGGGCACCGGCCCGCCGCTAGCGTGCCGGGCGTGCCCCCGCCCGACCCCGCGGACGTGTCCGCCTGCGCGACCTGCGGCCGGCCCTGGGCCGACGTGGACGGCGGCCGGGGCTGGGTCCACCTCGAGGTCACCCGCTCGGACGAGGCCGACGGGCTCCACTTCGTGGACGCCGACTTCTGCTCCCAGGGGCACGCCGCCCAGTGGCTCGCCCGGCCCCTGCCCGACCCGGCACCGCCGGCGCCGTACGCGACGACGTGGCGCGACCACCTCGCCGTGGCATGGGTCGTCCTGCTCCTCCTGCTCGTGGCTGCGCTGACCGGACTGGGCGTCTGGACGGCCGGGCGGTTCCTCCTCGACGCCTTCTGACCGCATCCCGGCGGCGAAACCCCTCCCGGGGACGGCGGTCGGTCTGCCAGGGTCGGGTGCATGGCGCACCAGGGAGCGAGCCGGTTGGTGGACGAGCTGGCCACGACCCTGCTGGGTGCCCCGCTCCCCCTCTCGGTGCGCTGCTGGGACGGCTCGGAATCCGTCGTCGACGGCGCCCCCACCCTGGTCGTGCGGAACCGGCGGGCCCTGCGCCGCCTGGTGCACGCCCCCGGGGAGCTCGGGCTCGCCCGCGCCTACGTCAGCGGGGACCTCGACGTGGAGGGCGACCTGTACGCGGCGCTGAGCTTCCCCGACGACCTGCCGTCCCGCCCCGCCCTGCGGCTGGACCGGCGGACGCTGGTGCACCTGGCCGGGCCGCTGCTGCGGCTGGGGGTCCTCGGACCACCGCCGGCGCCGCCCCCGGAGGAGGCCCGCCTGCGCGGGCTGCACCACTCGCTGCGCCGCGACCGCAGCGCGATCAGCCACCACTACGACGTCGGGAACGACTTCTACCGGCTGCTGCTGGGCCCCTCGCTGGTCTACAGCTGCGCCTACTTCCCCGGGCCCGGTGCCACGCTGGAGGAGGCGCAGGAGGCCAAGCTCGACCTGGTCTGCCGCAAGCTGGGGCTGGAGCCGGGCATGCGGCTGCTCGACGTCGGCTGCGGCTGGGGGTCGCTCGCCCTCCACGCGGCCGCGCGCTACGACGTCTCGGTGGTGGGCGTGACCATCTCCGCGGCGCAGGCCGAGCTGGCCCGCCGGCGCATCGCCGACGCCGGGCTCGCCGACCGCGTCGAGATCCGGCTGCAGGACTACCGCGAGGTCGCCGACGGGCCCTTCGACGCGATCGCGTCGGTCGGGATGGCCGAGCACGTCGGCCACGCCCAGCTGCCGGCCTACGCGTCCCGGCTGCACGCGCTGCTGGCCCCCGGTGGCCGGCTGCTCAACCACGCGATCGCGCGAGGTCCGGCGGCCGGGCCCGACCGCCCCGACCCGGGGTCGTTCCTCAGCCGGTACGTCTTCCCCGACGGCGAGCTGCAGCCCCTGGCCACCCACGTGGGGGTGCTGGAGGAAGCCGGGCTCGAGGTCGTCGACGTCGAGTCGCTGCGCCGCCACTACGCGCTCACCTGCCGGGCGTGGGTGCGCAACCTCGAGGAGCACTGGGAGGAGGCGGTGCGGGCGTCGTCCCCGGGGCGGGCACGGGTGTGGCGGCTCTACCTCGCGGGCTCGGCCCTGGCCTTCGAGCGGCACCGGGTGGGCGTGAACCAGGTCCTCGCGGTGCGGCCGGGCGGCGAGGACCGCCTGCCGCTGCGCCGCCCGGAGTGGAGCCGCTCGGGTTAGTCCGGCAGCGCGACGGGGCCGAGCTCGGCGAACACGTCACCGGGGCCGGGGTTCTCGGGGTGGGTGCCGCCGCCGAAGTGCCGCATGATGCCCCACACCGCGTTGAGGGAGGTCTGCACGGCGCCCTCCACCCAGGCCGGGGTCCACGAGACGTCGTCGCCCGCCAGGAAGATCCCCCGCTGCTCGGGCGGGAAGTCGTCCTGCACGAAGTGCGAGTACATCCGGTGGTTGTAGCGGTAGTGCCCGGGCAGAGCACCCTTGAAGGCGCCGAGGAAGTGCGCGTCGGCCTCCCAGGAGACGGTGATCGGGTCGCCGATGATGTGCTGCGCGATGTCGAGGTCGGGGTAGATCTTCCCCAGTGCGCCGAGCGCGAGGCGCACCCGCTGGTCGACCGGGTACGGGAGCATCTTCAGCGCGTCGCTCATCCACGAGTACGTCAGGCAGATGACGCCGGGCTTGTCCTCCCCGTGGTCGAACAGGTAGGTGCCGCGGGTGAGCCGGTCGGTGAGGGTCATGCTCATGACGTCGCGGCCGGTCTCCGGGTCCTTGTCCTTCCAGAAGGGCCGGTCGACCATCACGAAGGTCTTGGACGACTGCATGTACCGGGTGCGGTCCAGCGCCGTCCACATCTTCTGCGCGAAGAGGTCCTCGTCGCAGTCGATCGTCGTCGTCAGCAGCCAGCTCTGGCAGGTGACCAGCACCGCGGGGTAGCGGGCGGTGTGGCCCCAGGCGTCCGTGACGGCGAAGCTCCCGTCGGCGTCACGGGCGATGGCGGCGACCCCGGCCCGCGGCCCGCCGGAGTGCAGCTTGGCCAGCGTCGTCCCGGCCGGCCAGTGCGCCGGCGCATCCGGGGCGTGGTTCCACAGCCCCCACGGCACCTGCTCGACGCCGCCCACGACGAAGCGCTGGTCCTCGTCGCAGTTGGTCATCACGACGCGGAAGATCTCGAGCATCGAGTTCGGGAAGTCGGAGTCCCACCCGCCGGTGCCGAACCCCACCTGCCCGAAGACCTCGCGGTGGTGGAACGACAGCCGCGAGAACGCGTCGGAGCTCGCGATGAAGTCGTAGAAGGTGCGGTCGTCCCACAGCGGCACCAGCTCGTCCCACAGCGACTTGAGCGCCTTCACGTCGCGCGCCCGGATCGCGTCCTGGATCTCGGCGAAGCGCACGGTCCCCAGGGCGTCCGCCCACGCCGCCGCCACCTCCCGGAACAGCGGCGGCAGCGCCTCGGAGGTCTCCGCGTAGTGGGTCTCCCCCTCGATGTCGATCACCGTGCTCCCCGACGCCGGCGTGAGCGGGTTCGGGAAGGGCCTCGTCTCCAGGCCGAGCAGGCCGACGTAGCGGTAGAAGGCGGTCGACGACACGGGGAACCGCATGCCGCCCAGCTCGGCGACGATCTCCTCCGGCGCCCCCTCGAACCGGGCCGACCGCAGCCGGCCGCCCATCTGCGAGGCCTCGTAGAGGACCGGCTTGAGCCCCAGCTTCATCAGCTCGTAGGCCGCGACCAGGCCGGATATCCCGGCGCCGACGATGGCCACCTCCTCGCCGTGCCGCTCCGGCGGGATCGCGCCCAGGCCCGCGGGGTGGGTGATCCAGTCGTCGAACGCGAACGGGAAGTCCGGGCCGAAGATCGTGACCGGCGGCCGGTCCTCCTCGTGAGCCGTCTCCCGATCGGGACCGATCGTCATCGCCTCTTCCCTCCTGGCTGCCGCCGGCCGGCCGCACCGCGGTGTCGCACCCTACGGCGAACCGGTCCTCCGCCTCGCAGGCTCACGCGAGCAGCGCCGCCATCCGCTCACGGAGCGCGGTCGCGGCCGAGTACGGGCGGACCATCACGGTCAGCTCGGTGAGCACACCGTCGCGGCTGCGCAGGATGTCCACGCCCTGGAGGGCGCGGTCGCCGACCCGGGTGTCGAAGGCGAGGACGTGCCCGCCGTCGCCCGCGTAGGACGCGGTGTAGCGGAAGTCCTCGAACAGCGACATCACGCCGGTGAGGATCGCGCGCAGCGGCCCGGTGCCGCGGTAGGGCTCGTGCACGATCGGCGACAGGAAGACGCAGTCGTCGGCGAAGAGCCGCACCGCGGCGTCGACGTCGCGGCTCTCGACGGCCGCCCGGAAGGCGGCGTACGGGTCGGTCGGCACGGTCGTCCCTCTCTCCACGGGTGTCCTGCGGCGGTGCGGCTGCCGCCCCACCGCGAAGCACCCTCCCACCCGAGCCCCGTCGGGACCACACTGCGGGGGTGGCCACCTGGGAGGACGTCCGGCGGCTCGTCGCCGGGCTGCCGGACACCGACGAGCACCCCTCGTACGGCGGGCACCCCTCGTGGCGGGTGCGCGGCAAGGCGTTCGCGTGGGCGCGGCCGCTGCGGGAGTCCGAACGCGCGGCACTGTGCGGCGCGGCGCCGGACGAGGCCGGGCCGCTGCTGGGGGTGCGCGTGGCCGACGAGGGTGTGAAGGCCTCGCTCATCGCTGCGGCGCCCGACGTCTTCCTCACCACCCCGCACTTCGACGGGTACGCCGTCGTCCTGGTGCGGCTCGGGCGGATCCCGGTCGAGGAGCTCGCCGAACTGGTGGAGGACGCGTGGCGCGCACGTGCGCCCCGGCGCCTGCTCGCCGAGTTCGACGGCGGTGGCCGTTCCTCCTGAACGCAGGGACCGCGTGCTCGATCGGTGTCAGGCGGCACCGAGCAATGCGCCGCGAACGACGAGCGCCACCCCGACCGTGACCACGAGGAGCGCCGTCACCAGCGGAGCCGCGCCCGCCAGCCTTCGGAGCACCGAGGACGGCCCGATCGACGCCAGCCGCCGGGCCAGCCGGTTGCGCAGCCGCACGAGTGCCAGGCCGACGGCCGTCAGCGTGGCGGCCATGCCGAACCCGTAGGCCACCACGAGCAGGACGCCGAACACCGTCCTCCCCAGGCCCACCGAGGCGAGCAGCACCAGCAGCGCCGACGGGCTGGGGACCAGGCCCCCCGCGATGCCCATACCGACCAGCCCGCCGCGGCCCGGCCCGTGCGTGTGCGTGCCCGGCCCGTGCGTGTGCGCACCGGCCCACCAGCCGCCGGGTGCACCGTGGCCGTGACCGTGGTCGTGACCGTGACCGTGGTGGTCGTCGTGGCCGTGGCCGTGGCCGTGGTGGTCGTGATCGTGGTCGTGGTCGTGATCGTGATCGTGATCGTGATCGTGATCGTGATCGTGATCGTGATCGTGATCGTGGTGGTCGTGATCGTGATCGTGATCGTGATCGTGATCGTGATCGTGGTGGTGGTCATGACCGTGGCCGTGACGGTGCGGGACCACCTCGGTCACCGGACCGACGCTGCTCACGGAGGCGAGTGCAGGCACGCCGGCCGCCAGCGCCGGCTCGGGCAGGCGACGGACCACGTCGACCTCGAGCGCGGCCCGGCGGTCGCGCAACGCTCCGCGCAGCATGAAGGCGCCGATGCCGGCGACGAGGATGCCGCTGATCACCCCCAGCCAGCGGAGCACCTGGTCGCCGGCGAACGCGCTCGAGAGGGAGACCGCCAGTCCGAGCGCGAGCACGCCGACCGTGTGGGTTGCCGTGACGGTCACCCCGACGAGGACGGCGTCCCGGGGGCGGCCCCGGCGGCCGGCGAGGTAGGCGGCCATGACGGTCTTCCCGTGGCCGGGGAGCAGCGCGTGCCCGCACCCGAGCAGGGCCGCCAGCCCGAGGGCGAGGGCACCGACCAGCGGCGAGAGCGCGTCGTCGCCGATCAGCTGCGAGAGCCGGCGGTCGAGCGCAGCCAGTGCGGAGCCGAACGGATCACCGGACGACCCCATGGCGGCGGGCGCCCCTGCCCCGCGGTTCTGGCCCGGTTCGACCGCCACCTCGAGGCTGCGCACGTCCAGCGGTGTCTCGAGCAGTTCCTCCGGGTAGTCGCGCAAGGCGTCGGTCGGGCTCTCGGCAGGCACCGACGGGTCGAGCAGCCGGACGCCGTCGCCGTCCGCGGTGATCTCCCTCCATCCCAGAACCCCGTCGAGGTGGTCGTCCCGGAAGGAGACCTGACGGGGTGCGGTCAGGTCGGCCGCCGCCCGGAGGTCGCACTCCAGCCGCAACGTGGGGAGCCCGGCCGTGCCCGGTAGGACCTCCAGGGACGTGCGCTCGACGGTCCAGGGCACCGTCCGGCCGTCCACCGTCAGCACGGCGTCGTCGCCGAGGGCGGCGCACTGTGCGTCCGCGGCCGCCGCGAGGACGCCGGCGCCCGGAGTGCCGTCGGGCGCCAGGTCCAGCAGGGCCTGGGCGGCCGGGATCTCGGCCCGGTCCACCACCGCGGCGAGTTCCACGCCGTCCGGGGTGAACAGCAACGCGTTCGCGTGGTTGACGGTGAAGTTGCCGAGCGGGTGCGCCGCCGCGATGCCGACCGGGGCCAGCGCGAGGGCAGTCGTCGCGAGGACGAGGACGACCAGACGCCTCACGGGCGCCCGCCGAGCGCAGTCAGCAATTGCTCGGCCCGTGGGGCGTGCAGCGGCGAGAAGTACGGGTTGCGGTCCAGGGCTGCGGTCAGCGTGGCGCGGGCCTCGTCGACCCGGCCGAGCGCGGCCTCGATCGCCCCACGGTGGTACAGGAAACGGGCATCCTCACCACCCAGCGCGGTGGCCGCGCGGGCGTGCTCCAGCGCCTCGACGTCCCGCCCCGCCCGGTGCAACGCCCAGCCGAGCGCGTCATGGGCGTCGATGCTCTGCCGGCGCGCGAACTCCGCCTCCGCCGCCGCGACTGCGGCCGCCGGATCACCGTGGTCGGCCTCGAAGAGCGCGACCTCGAGGTCGTCGGCGACGCCGTTGACCTCGAAGAGCTTCCACACGGTCGCCAGCACGGCGAACTGCTCGGCGGCTTCGTCCTCCTCGCCGACGGCGAGCAGGAACTCGCCGAACTCCACCAGGTGCGCCGGCAACGGCTGCGCCTGCACCACCTGCCGGTACTTCCGGGTGGCCTCCTCCACCTCGCCCCGGGCCGCGGCGACGCGTGCCTGCCCCAGGAGCAGCGGCGGGTTCCCCGGCGCGGCCTCGGCGCCGGCCGCGTAGTGGCGCGACGCCTCGTCCACGTCGCCGTCGGCCCACGCGAGCCCACCCAGGTACGTCCTGCAGAACGCCTCGTCGGCGGGAGTGGCCGCCAGCTCGAGCGCCTGCTCCAGCGCCGCGACCGCGGTGCCGGTGTCCCCGCGGAGCTCCGCGTCGTAGGACGCGCGCGTGAACGAGGCGACGCCCGGCCGCAGCTCGAGCATGCGGGACAGCGCGGCGCCGGCGCCGTCGTAGTCGCCCAGCTGGGTGCGGGCATCGGTAAGGACGCCCCACGCGGTGGCGCTGTACGGATTCACGGCCAGGGCTCGGTCGGCGAGGTCGGCCGCCGCGGCGAAGTCGTGACGCGCGTTGGCGAGCGCACCGAGGCCGGTCAGCGCGCCGTCGTTGCCCTCCGGACGCAGCTCGAGCGAGCGGTCGAGCGCATCCTCGGCCCTGGCGTAGTAGGAGGGATCGGCCGTGACTCGCGCCTGCTCGACGTACACGGCGCCGAGCTCCGCCCAGGTGCGCCAGTCGCCGGGGACGTCGTCCAAGCGTTGCTCAGCGTTCGACACGGCCACTGCGAGCGGATCGGGCGCCGCCGTGGACACGGCGCCGATCGATGGGTCGGGCTCGGGCGAGGCCGCCCGACCGGCGACCGCGGCGGAGACGATCAACAGCAGCACGCCGGCCGCGAGCAGGTTGCGAGCGGTGCGACGGGTCGTCATCGACGTCACCGGCCCGGCGCGGTCGACGAACGAGGCGCGTGGCCGATGCGGTGCGCTGTCATGGGGCGTGAACTCTCCTCGGTCGTGGGGGGGGGGGGGGGGGGGGGGGGGGGGCGCGCCCCCCCCGCGCCGCCGCGCGAGGAGCTGACGCGGGCCGGGGGGGGGCCCCGACGGTCCCGCCGGCCGGGGGGCCCGGCGCCGGGGGGGCCCGCCGGCCACCCCGCGGCGACGGATCGGTCAGCTCTTCGCGCCCACCGCGGCGCGAGCCGTCACCGACCGGCTGCGGAGCAGCGAGACTCCGCCGGCGCCCATCAGCAACGCCGCCAACGTTCCGGTGGCCACCGGCAGCGCGTCCCATCCGGCCCCGGTCCCCCCGGACGACGCCACGGCTGCGCCGTGGTCCTTGTCGTCGTCCCGGCCGGGCCAGGTGGTGTACTGCTTGTTGCTGTCCGGCACGTTGGACGCATCGGTCTCCGGCGGCGCGAGGTAGGGGAAGTTCCGCCCGAACTCGGCGTCGTTGCGCGGCACCTTGTCGCCCTGCTTCAACGCCCGGAACGCCTGCAGCCGGTCAGCCGGCACGTCCCTGACGTCGTAGATGCCCTCGAGCGCGAGCAGTTCGATGTCCACCACGTCGTCGGCGAGCCGGCGGCCGTTCGGGAAACCCTGGATGTCCCCACCGATCACGCCGAGCGGGCTGGCCTTCTTGAGCGGCTTGCCGTCCGGGCTGGTCGGGCCGGTGATCGACATGTTGAGCCGCAGCATCTCCGACGGCTGGAACTCGGCCGCGTCGGCGTTGAGCGCCTGCGAGTTGAGGTCGATGTCGATCGGGTTCTGCGTCGCCGGGTCCCCGTCCACGTCGAGCACCTCGGTGCTGACGATGCCGGTGAGGAAGACCTCGAAGATGTCCCACCGCGGCGTCGGCGGCGCCGGGATCCCGTAGATCTGCTCGATCAGCCGAGGCACCTCGGGGTCGAGCACCCGCGCGACGACGGCACCGTCGGCCGCCTCGGCGTCCGCGGACGGCGGGATGGAGTTGAAGGCGTCCTTCAACCCAGCGGGGACGATGACCTCGTTGACCAGCGGCTGGCCGAGCCTGGACACCTGGGTGAAGCCCTCCGACCCCTCCGCTGCGGTGCCGTCGGCGTCGCGCAGCGTGGGCCGCGTAGCGGTGCTCCAGACACCGATCACCGGGTTGGCCGCTGCGTCGTTGTTGATGGCCACCGCGGACTTGGGCACCTCGAGCGCGATGCTGTTGACGTTGTGCCCGGCCAGCGTGTCGTTGCCCCGTTCCGAGAGGTCAGCGCCGTAGATCAGGTCGAAGACCCGGATGTCCAGGAAGAAGGGGTCCTCGGTCTGGGTGACCAGCGTCATGCCGCCGCCACCGACGTCGGCGATCGCCGGCTGCCGGAGGTTGTCGACGTAGTCCCGTGCCGACCCCATGCTCGCCGGGCCGACGTAGGAGGGAGCGGCCTGGCCCTCGGAGATCGGCTCGCCGTAGGTGGCGCCGCCGTCGGTGCTCACGTCGAGGGTGAAGAACTGCCGGTAGAGCAGGTTCTCGTCGTCGAGCGAGGTGACCGGGCCGTTGTTGTAGAGGAACGTGTCGAGACCCCGGAGGTCCTCCGTGGTGAACCGCCACCGGTAGATCAGGTCGGCGACCGCGTCACCGTTGTTGTCGATGTTGATCAGGTACTCGGCGTCCTCGGCCCACGGGTGGAAGTTGGGGCCCTGCAGGGGCTCCTGGAACGGCCGGAAATTCGCGATGAGGGTGACGTTGTCCTCGTTCTCCGGACTGGAGAACGCGTACACGTCGGTGTTGTCCACCGCCGGGTCGTTGAGGATCAGCGGTGCTTCGCGGTGGCTGGACGCCCCCGCGACGTTGGGCAGCAGGCCGATCACCGCGGAGGTGGCGAACACGCCACCGGCCGCGAAGCACGCGGTGGCGACTCTGGGTCCGGATCGACCTCGTACTGAACCTGGCATGTGGAGCTCCCTCCCCGCCGCACGGCGGGTCCTCGGACAGGACGCGGCAGCAAACGGGTGAGGAAAGGTCACCGGCCGGAGCTGGCACGGTCCTGCTGCGCCGTGGTTCGTCAGATTCCGGCTTGCCCGCTGCGAGCAGGGCGAACGTAGAAGGAGATCGGGTCCTACGGCATCCGGTGGTGGCCCATCAAATGTTCTCCGGCGGCACGTCGGCTACGCACCGTCAGTGAGCCCGATCACAGCAGTCACTCTGATGTCGGCGCGGCCGGGACGACGCCGCCATGGAGGGGTGACCGGCGGCTCTCAGACCCTGCCCCGCGAGTCACCGACGCGGCATCGGGGGATCGTTCAGGACGAGTCGGCGAGGAAGGCACCGCGCGAGCGTCCGTGCCGTGCGCGAGGGTGAGCGCATGTCAGAGACCTCCATGGCTCCAGGGCACCCGACCGGGCTGCACCACGTCCGGCTGACGGTGACGGACATCGCCCGCTCGAAGGCCTTCTACACCAGCCTGCTCGGCGTCGAGCCGGCGATCGACTTCAGCGACCAGTCCGACGACCCGTCGGCACGTCAGGACCCACAGCGGTTCTTCGGCGGCTGCACCTTCGCGCTCGGCGACCAGCTCCTGGGCCTGCGACCGACTGCATTGCCCGGCGACCGTTTCGACCCGACGCGGGTCGGACTGGACCACGTGAGCCTGTCGGTCGGTTCACCGGCTGCCCTCCGGCAGGCCGCCGATCGGCTGGGCGCGGCCGGGGTCGAGCACGGCGAGGTCGTCGAGCTGCGTCACCTCGGTATCGCGATCCTGTCCGTCCAGGATCCCGACGACATCAACCTCGAACTCGTGGCGTCGCTGCCCAGGCCCACCGACAGCCGGGCGTGAGGCCACCGCCGGCGAACTCAGGCGGGTCGGGTGCCGGCCAGGGTGGCGTAGGCGACGACGTTGTCCTCGTAGCTGCGGGCGACGGGGTCGAACTCGCCGCCGCAGGTGATCAGCCGCAGCTGGGGGTCGGGGGTGTTGCCGTACACCTGCAGGGTGGGGAACCCGGTCTTGGTGTAGCGCTCCACCCGGTCGACGGTGAAGACGGCGACGGTGCCGTCCCGGCGCTCGACCTCCACCTCCGCACCCGGTGTCAGCGCGCCGAGTTCGAAGAAGACGCCGGGGCCGTGCTCGGCGGAGTCGACGTGCCCCAGCAGCACGGCCGGGCCGACCGCGCCGGGCGCCGGGGACTGGCGGTACCAGCCGGCCGTGCCCACCTGGTCCAGGGGCGGGACCTCCACCGTCCCGTCGGGCTGCAGCCCCAGCTGCATCACCTCGCTGCTGACCTCCAGCGCGGGGATCCGCAGCGCGACGGGCTCGGCCACCTCGACCGGCGCGGTGGTCGGCTCCGCCGGGGCGGCGGGCGCGGCGGGGGGTGTTGTGTTGGTCGACGACGTGGAGGGCTCCCCGGCCGCCGCGCGCAGGGGTGGCTGCGGGGCGCTCTGCTGCCCGGTGAGCGCGACGCCCAGCGCCACCACCGCCACCACCGCCAGAGCGACCGCGAGCACCACCCAGGAGCGGGCAGCCGAACGGGCTCGATCGGTCACGGACTCTCTCCCTGCGGGGCAGCGGATGGGGGCGGCCGGGGTCACGGGCCGTCACGCGGACGCCGGTCGCGCCGGGCAGGGA
>NZ_JASNFN010000042.1:0-40040 GCF_030731085.1 Blastococcus carthaginiensis
GCCGAGCCGGAGGTGTACCCCTGCAGGTACAGCCCACCGGCACCCTGCAGCTCCACGCTGCTGTCGGTCGCGCTCACCAGCCAGTCCGGCTCGATCCCGGCCACCGGCCACGCCTTGGCCTGCACGGTCGTCGTTCCCGACCCCACCGCCTCCACCCGCACCCGCAGCACGTCACCCGCGGCGTACGTGCCCGGCAGCCGCACCGTCTGCAGCACCGTCTCCGCACCCGACACCACCCGCGACACCGACAGCTGCGCCAGGCCCGTGGAAGCGACCCACAGCCGCGCCCGGTAGTCACTGGTGCCGATCCGGCGCACACCCAGGTTCACGAACGACCCACCACCGGTCGGCGCGTCCTGCAGCGCCACGTCCAGCTGCGCCGACACCTCCTGCACCGACACTGGCAGGTTCGCCCCCACACTCCGCCCAGGCGCCACCGTCAACGTGCCCACCCCACCGCTCACCGCAGCGTTGGCCACCCCACCGGCGATTCCCCAGACTCCACCCAGGTCAGCCGCGCCCCAGCCACCGGACACCTCACGACCGAACGCATCGGTCGCGAGCTCCTCCTCGGTCGGGTCTGTCGGGTCTGTCGGGTCCGTCGGGTCCGTCGGGTCCGTCGGCGCCGTCACCGTGATCTCGCGGGTGACGGTGCCCGTGGCCCCGTCCTCGTCGGTCACGGTGAGCGTCACCGCATAGGTCCCGGGCACCGCGTAGCTGTGCGACACCGTCGCACCGGTCCCCGTCGTGCCGTCGCCGAAGTCCCAGGCGTGGCCGGTCAGCGAACCGTCCGCGTCCGCCGAGCCGGCCGCGTCGAACTGCACTGCCAGGTCGACCGGGGTCGAACTGAAGGACGCCGTCGGCGCCACGTTCACCGGTGCTGGCGCCGGCGTGGTGCCCGGTGCCCCCGCGTACAGCTGGTCGGCGACGATGACCTGGGGGCGGCTGGCCGAGCCGGAGGTGTACCCCTGCAGGTACAGCCCACCGGCACCCTGCAGCTCCACGCTGCTGTCGGTCGCGCTCACCAGCCAGTCCGGCTCGATCCCGGCCACCGGCCACGCCTTGGCCTGCACGGTCGTCGTTCCCGACCCCACCGCCTCCACCCGCACCCGCAGCACGTCACCCGCGGCGTACGTGCCCGGCAGCCGCACCGTCTGCAGCACCGTCTCCGCACCCGACACCACCCGCGACACCGACAGCTGCGCCAGGCCCGTGGAAGCGACCCACAGCCGCGCCCGGTAGTCACTGGTGCCGATCCGGCGCACACCCAGGTTCACGAACGACCCACCACCGGTCGGCGCGTCTTGCAGCGCCACGTCCAGCTCGGCCACGACGTCCTGCGCGGACACCGGCAGCCGGGCCCCGACGCTCCGCCCCGGCGACGCCGTCCACTGCCCGACGCCACCGGTGACCGCGAAGTTCGCCGCCCCACCGCTGACCGCCCACGTGCCACCGGTGTCGGCCTGACCCCAGCCACCGGACACCTCGCGACCGAAGGCATCCGCCGCCAGCGCGGTGGTCACCACGACCGCCCGGGTCGTCGTGGCGCTCGCACCGTCGTCGTCGGTCACCGTCAGCGCCACCTCGTAGGTGCCGGCCGCGGCGTAGCTGTGCGACGTCGTCGCCCCGGTGCCGGTGGAGCCGTCACCGAAGTCCCACGCCCATGCCTGCACCGAACCGTCGGTGTCGGCCGAGGCCGAACCGTCGAAGGCCGCCGAGAGCGCATCCGCCGACACCGTGAACGCCGCCGTCGGCGCCACGTTGGGGACCGGCTCGGTGACCGTCACCTGGCGGGTGACCGAGTTGGTCGCACCCTCGTCGTCGGTCACCGTCAGCGTCACCGCGTAGGTGCCGGCCGCGGCGTAGGTGTGCGACGTCGTCGCCCCGGTGCCGGTCGAGCCGTCCCCGAAGTTCCACGCCCAGCTCGCAACCGTGCCGTCGGCGTCGGTCGAGGGGGTGCCGTCCACGGCCAGCGCGAGGTCGGTGGCCGTATCCACGAAGGCAGCTGCCGGAGCGATGTTCGCCGCCTCGCCGGTGCGCGCGGCGGTGTAGTGGTTGGCCACCTGTGCCGCGGTGAGCGCCGTCGGGTAGATCGCCACCTCGTCGAGCTGGCCGCTGTACCAGGAGCGGTTGACCCACGTGCTGCTGGCCCAGGAGGTGTCACCGCCCAGCCGCCAGTAGCCAGAGTACGGCTGCGCCGAGGTCGTGTCCGTCCTCGTCGCGACCAGCTCGCCGTCGAGGTAGAGGTTCATGCCCTCCGACGACAGCGTGGCCACCACGTGGTGCCACGCGCCGTCGTTGACCCGGGAAGGGGTCCGGACCGTGCGCTCGGCACCGGGGTAGACGCCGAAGAACAGGTATCCCGATCCGTCCAGGTACAGGTGCCGGTCGTAGCTGCTCGAGGTGCCGGTGCTCGCGTTGCCGAACCCGACGAGCTTCCCGCCGTCGCGCGTCGTCGTCCGGAGGAACGTCTCGATGGTGAAGGTCTGCGGACCCTCGATCGCGGTCCGGGTGCTGGCCAGGCCGGTGGAGTTCCCGCTGAACTGGTAGGCGGTGTCGGGGTCGCCGGCGAGCGCCCCGGTCTTCCCGCGGTCGACGCCGCTGGAGGTGGTGAGGTCCAGCGCCGCCGACCCGAGGTCGTAGCCGGTCGACCCGTTCGACTCACCGAGCCGCCAGTGGTCCACCGCGCCGTCGGCCCGCACCGTCGTGGCGTACGGGCTGTCGGCCGAGCTGCCCGTGGTCGCGACGGTCACGGTGGCCGCCGCGCTGGAGTACCCGTTGCCGAAGGGGTCGGAGACCCGGATCCGGTAGGTGTAGTCGGCGCCGGGCGTCAGGCCCGTGTCCACGTAGCTCATCCGGCCGGCGGCCAGCCGGTAGGTCGACGCGGCCGTCACGCGGTGGACCGGGGTGGTGGGCCGGTCGCTGCGGTAGACCTCGTAGACGAGGTCCGCGTTGTCGCGGTCGGTGGTGGTCGACCAGCCGACCCGCACCGCTCCCTTGGTGAAGGAGGCCAGTTCCGGGGTCAGCGTGGCGCTGGTGTCCGGGCCGACGTCGTTCGGCGCGAGAGCCGGGACCGCGAACCGGACCAGGCCGGCCTGCGCCTTGTTGTTCACCCCGGGGAACTCCCCGGCGAAGGCGACGTACTCGCTGTTGCCGGTGACCGACCAGCCGGCCTGACCCTGACCGGTCACCTTGCCGGGCAGGAACGTCGGCCACCAGGCGGCGATCGCCGGCGCCGGCTTCCCGTAGAAGTTCGCGTTCTTGAAGGTGGCGGGGCCGACCTTGGTGCTGCTGGGCGCCGTGCTGTACGCCAGCGCGTACTGGGACAGCCGCGGGCTGGCCTCGGGGAACCCGCCGATGTTGCTGCACACGTGCGGGTGCCCGGCGACGTAGAGGGCGCCGCCGATGGGCGTGCTCGCGTAGCTGTCGCCGTGACAGTCGGCCATCCAGACCAGCTCGCCGGTGGAGGCGTCGGCGGCCAGCGCGCCCTCGAGGTTGCCCGGCCCCGAGTAGTCGTATCCGGTCGCGTAGACCCGGGCGCCGTCGGTGGAGAGGTGGTAGACGGCGGAGTGGTCCCCCTGGTTGGTCACCAGGCTGCCCACCGCGAAGGGGAGGGTCGCTCCGCTGGTGGCGTCGAGCGCACCGATGCCGGAGGCCGCCTGGCCGTTCAGCGTGCCGAACCGGCCGCCGACCACGACCTTGCTCGCGTCGTCGGTGAGCACCATCGACATCACGGCGTAGTTGATCGCCGTGCTGCCGTTGTAGTTCTTGCCCGCGCCCGCGACGGGTGCCCAGCTTTTGAGGCTGCCGTCGGACGCGCTCACGGCGGCCAGCCGGCTGCGCGCCTCGCCGTTGACCGACTTGAAGCCACCGCCCAGGTAGACGGTGTCCCCGGTCACGGCGATGGCGCGCACCTGCGAGCCCATGATCGGCTTGAAGTCCGGCACCAGCTGGCCGGTCACGGTGCTGTACGCGGCGATCCGGTAGCGGGGCTGACCATCGGCGCGGGTGAAGTCACCGCCCACGTAGATGCGCGACCCGTCCGGCGACGCGGTGACGATGAGCGCCTGGCCGTTGAGGTCGGGCGCGAAGGACGTGATGAGGGCGCCGGTGCGGATGTCGTAGGCGAGGAGGTTGTTCCGGACCGTCTCCTGCGTCCCCGCGGCGACTCCCGCCGGACGGGCCGAGCTGAACTTGCCGGCCACGTACACGGTGTTGCCCACCACGACCTGGGACCAGGCGACCCCGTCGATCTGGACCGTCGGCAGCGCATCGGCGCTGACCGTGACGGGCGTCGTCGGGTTCGTCGGGTCGGCGGGTGCGGTGTCCGCCCGGGCGGTACCGGGCACCAGCGCCCCGAGGGACAACGCGATCAGCAGGAAACCCATCAAGCCCGCCGTCAGGCGACGAGCCGTCATCACGCTCTGTGTGTCCATGTCCCCATCTCGTTCCCCCGCTCGCCCCCGGACCGGGTCGGCGAACACAGAAAGTAATGAAACCCGAGCGGCGGACGGAGCAACAGCACCCGATCGGATGGGCTCCCAGCAGCCGAGTTGGCTCGTTTGTGATCAAGCAACTGCATTGCGTCACCTACGCTGCGTGAACGGAGACGGTGTCACTCAGCGTGAGCGTGGGCGGCGGCCCGGCATCCGCTCGTCCCGTGCACGGACGGGGCGGGCAGCAACCGATGCGCCCAGCTCGCCCGCCACGCACGAACGCCGGTCCGCCCGGCCAGCACCTGGCGGACCAGCGCGGCGCCGCTCGACCGCCGGGACTCCGGCGGCCCGGTCAGGAAGCGGGAACCGACATCCCGTCGGTCTGGACGCCCGGGGCCGGGCCGGCGCTCGCCGGCACGGTCGCCACACGGCGACGCCGCCTCCACGCCCGCGGGCCGCCGGCCACAGCGGCGCGGTCGGCCGCACGTCGATCCAGCCCGCGCTCCAGTTCATCGCCGGTCGCTCCACGGCGAACCAGGAGGCGAGCCCGAGCGGGAGGGTAGCCAGCACCGACACCACGAAGAAGAGGAGCGGGTGCGGGGAGTCCCAGCCGAGGGTCAGCAGCAGCTGCTGCACCGGGAATCCGAACAGGAACAGACCGAAGGACAGGTCGGTCCGCCGGTTCCAGCGGGGATGACGCAACCGACTGCCGATCCAGAAGACGAGGTACGCCAGGGCGGGCGCCGCGATCAACCGGTAATCGGAGAGGAACCCCCCGGCGGCGATGGCCACCACGGACAGCCCTGCCAGCCAGCCGCGCACGGGCACCCGGCGGGCGAAGGCGTAGAGGCAGGCGCCGGTGAGGAACATGAGGGCGAAACGCAGGCCGCCGAGCCGGTATCCACCAGGGTCCACCACGTCCAGCGCGCAGAACAGGAGCAGGATCCAGGACACCGCCGCCAGCGCCAGCAGGAACCAGCGGTGCCGGGTGAGGCGCAGGACCGCCAGGAGCAGCAGCCCGGCGTAGGCGGCCATCTCCCACTGCAGGGTCCACACCGATCCGTTCCACGCACCCGGATAGGGCACCCCCTGGGGCGTGCCGGCGATGTCGAAGAAGGCGATCCGGGTGTCCAGGTTGGCCAGCACGTAGGCCCAGCTGCTGCGGGGTCCCTCGAACAGTGGGCCACCCGCTGCCCGGACGCCAGCAGTGCCAGCGGTGCGATGACGAACGCCACCGCCAGCAGGCTGAACCAGTACGCCGGCATGATGCGCAGCAGTCGCGCCCGGACGTAGCCGCGGACTTTCCGGTTCAGGCCACCGCGCCACTGAAGACCAGCAGCGGAGCACCCGCCACGAGTCCGACGGTCACGGTCACGACCTGTCGCTGGTCCGCGGGGACGGAGAACACGTAGGTGCCCTCGGCGGAGCCGCCGCTGGCCAGGCTGCCCTGCAGCGGCGAGGCGGTGTCGTCGTCGACGGGCGACGCGGCCACCTCCTCCGCGGTGTAGGTGAGCGCCACCTCGACGTCGGCCAGCCGCACGGACATGCCGGTGCCGTTCGTGATGCGGACGGTGACGGCGAGGGCCGGTCCGGCGATGTTGCCCGGGCCGGTCGCGGATGCCTGGATCGCCGAGATGGACGACAACTCGGCGACGAACCCCTGCCCGGCATCGACCGCGTCCTCCAGGCCGACCGCCTCGAGCGACGGCGGGGCGCCCTCCACCTGGCCGGTGACGGCAGGAGCCGGAGAGACGACCTGCGGCGTCTGCGTCGGCGTCCCCTGAGCGGCCGAGGCGGCCGAGGCGGCCGGGGTGGCCGGGGCAGCGGGGGCAGCGGGGGTGGATGACGGCGATGCCGGTGTCGACGTGCTGCCCGCGGCTGCGCGACCGCGGTCGTCCGCGTCCGCGGGACCCAGCACGGCGACCAGCGCGGCGACGACCGCCACCGCCGCCGCCACGGCGAGCAGCGCGATCCACGTGCGGCGTGCGCGCTCCGGCGTCAGGTCCTCGGTCATCATGCCGCCAGCCCTCGCATCTCTCCGAACCACTTCGGGCAGGCCAGGGCCAGGTAGCCGGCCGTGGCGAGGAACAGAGCGCCGTACGCGGTGAGGAACACCGTCGGAGCCCCGAGGAGCAGGAAGACCAGGCAGAGCACTCCGTAGTCGGTGGGGAGCGCCGCCAGCGAGCGCACCATGCCGGGCCGCTCCCCGGCCGGGGTCGCCCGCGTCCGAGCGCCGTGCTGCGCTCGCAGGGCCTCGTTGAGGAGCGTGGCGAAGAAGAGGACGACCGAGACGACGGAGAAGCCCAGCGGCACGAGCAGGACGGCGTCGACGTCGAACGCTCCGGAGCGGTGGAGCCCGATCAGCAGCGCCAGGTGCAGACTGGCGATCTTGACGGCATCCACCATGTGGTCCAGCCACTCACCCGCAGGCGATCCGCCGCCACGGAGGCGGGCGAGCTGACCGTCGGCGGCGTCGAAGGCGTAGCCCACGGCCAGGCAGACGCTCACCGCCACCCCCATCGCCCACGACGGCGGGACGAGGGCCAGCAGCGCGATGCCCGTGAAGGTGAACGCGGCGCTGATGCCGGTGACGGCGTTGGGGGTCAGGCGGGCGTGGAAGGCCAGCGCCGCCAACACCCGGCCGGCCTTCCGGTTCACGAACCGGGAGTACGCCGGCGCACCCTGAGCACCCTTCTGCGCGGCCGACAGCCGGCCGAGGGTGGCACGGAGGCTCTCGGTCGGCGCCTCGGGCGGCGGGGTCGTGTCGGTGACGGTCACTGCTGCGCCCCCCGGAACGGGATCACGTCCGAGCCCGCGGCCATCGCGTGGCGCGGCGGCGCCGCGGACTCCGCAGCCGGGCGCGGGAAGGGCACCGGTGCGGGGCCGGAGGACGGCGCCGGGAACCGCCGGCCGGAGGGGCGACGGCTCGGCAGCTGCCGCCCGGCCAGCCGGCGGGCGAGCTGCTCGTAGCCGGCGGCGACCACGTCCCAGTCGTAGCCGCGGGCGAGCACCCGCGCCCTCGCTGCGGACCGCCGGACCGCGGCCGGAGCCGCCTCGGCGGCGTCGACGAGCGCGGCGACGTCGGCCGGGCTGGCGAAGAACCGGCCGGAGTCCTCGACCACCTCGCGGTTGAAGTCCACGTCGTAGGCGAGGACCGCGGTGCCGGCACCGATGGCGCGCAGCAGCGAGGGGTTCGTCCCACCCACCGAGTGGCCGTGCAGGTAGGTGTAGGCGTGGGCGTAGAGCTGGTCGAGCTGCTCCTGGTCCCAGACGCCGCCGAGGAAGCGCACCCGCTCGTCGGCCAGCGCGTGCACGCGGGCGGTGTACGCGTCGGAGTACGGGGCGGACCCGACGACGACCAGGGGCTTGCGCGCCCCGCTGCGCCGGTAGCCGTCGACGATGACGTCGACGTGGTTCTCCGGCTCGAAGCGGGCGACCGCCAGGTGGTAGCCGCCCGGGGTGAGGCCCAGCTCGGCGAGCTTGCCGGTGCCCGGCTCGATGATCGGGGCGCCGTAGGTGAGCAGGGTGGTGGGCACCCCGAACTCCGACCGGTAGTAGTCGGCGATCCCCTGGGCGTCGGCGATGAGGGCGTCGGACCAGCGCACCGCCAGCGCCTCGGCCAGCCGGTAGTAGCGCTGCCCGATCGGACCCCACTTGGCCCGCTTCCACTCGAGCCCGTCGACGTGCGTGGCGACCGGGATGCGGGCGGTGCGCAGCGCCGGGAGCAGCGGCGCGTTGGCCGCGTTGAAGACGAAGGCGGCGTCCGTGCGGTGCGCCACCAGGTGGGCCACGGAGAGCGCTGAATGGCTCAGCGTCTCCAGCGACCGCTTGCGGGCGGCGGGCAGGTGCACGAGCTCCATGCCCAGGTGCTCGGCCGGGCGCCCGGTCCGCCCGGGGACGGTGCGGCAGTACACGACCACCCGGTGCCCCCGGTCGGCGAGCCGGCGGCCGACCTCCTCGACGGCGGTCTCGAACCCGCCGTACCGAGCGGGCACCCCGCGCGTGCCGACCATGGCGATCCGCATGGTCCCTCCGTCCCTCTCCTGGTGCGCGGGCCGGTCACCTGCTCGGTGCCGTCCCGGCGTCCGTCTTCCAGGAGCTTCGCCGAGCGAACGGCCGCGGTGGACCGTTCCGGGGGGTCGCGTGACCCCTGCGGGTGACGCTCGGGAGGGGGAGGTCAGTACGCGCCGGAGCGGGAGAGGACGGCCCGCCCGGTCTTCCAGAGAATCACGGCGTCCAGCGCCAGCGACCAGTTCTCCACGTAGCGCAGGTCCAGGCGCACCGACTCCTCCCAGGAGAGGTCGCTGCGACCGGAGATCTGCCACAGGCCGGTGAGCCCGGGCTTCACGAGCAGGCGCCGGCTCACCGAGGAGTCGTAGCGCGCGACCTCCGCGGGCAGGGGCGGGCGCGGGCCGACCAGCGACATGCCGCCACCGAGCACGTTGAGCAGCTGCGGCAGCTCGTCGAGGGAGAGCCGGCGCAGCAGCCGCCCGACGGGGGTGACCCGCGGGTCGGTCCGGATCTTGAACAGCGGGCCGTCGGAGATGTTCTCCGCGCGCAACCGGTCGAGCTGCCGGTCGGCGTCGACCACCATGCTGCGGAACTTCAGCATCGTGAAGGTGCGCCCGCCCAGACCCACGCGCTCCTGGCGGTAGAGCACCGGCCCGGCGCTGGTGCACCGGACGGCGACGGCGACGACCAGCAGCAGGGGCGAGAGGACGAGCAGCGCCAGCGCCGCGACCGCACGGTCCATGCTGCCCTTGACGACGCGCCGCCAGCCCTCGAAGCAGGGCTCCTCCACGGCCAGCAGCGGCAGCCCCTCGAAGGGGCGGATGTGCAGCCGCGGGCCGGCCACCTCGATCAGGCCCGGCGCCACGAGCAGCTCGATGCCGGTGCCCTCGAGCTGCCAGGACAGCCGGCGGAGGTACTGCGCCGCCGTCTCGCTGGCGGAGGTGACGGCGATCGTGTCCGCGTCGTAGGTCCCGGCCAGGAGCAGGACGTCGTCGAGGCCGCCGACGGGCACGCCGGCCCGCTCGGCGACCCGCGCGCGGTCGTCCGGGGTGACGGCGGCGGCGACCACCTCCAGGCCGCCGAAGCGCTCGCGCTGCAGCCGCGTGACCAGCTCCAGCACCGCCCCGCCGCGCCCCACGACGACGACCTTCTTGGTGCAGAGCCCCTGCGCCCGCAACCCGCGGAGGCGGGTGCGCGCGGCGTACCGGACGAGCAGCGTGGCGAGCACCAGGACGGGCAGGGCGACGACGACGAGCGCGCGGCTCAGCTCGAGCGCGGCGGCGTAGGACAGGAAGCTGGTGGTGCCCAGGAGGAGCAGCCCGGCGCGGCCGACGCGGCGGTACTCGTCGCTCCCGGTGCCGTACACCCGCTCGGAGTAGGCGCCGGTGCACGCGAGCAGGACCGGCCAGGCCGCCACGAGGGCGAGCGCGGCCCAGAAGAGGGCCGTGCCCGGCCCGGCCGGGTCGGCGCGGGCGACCAGGACGGTGGCGCCCGCGGCGGCGGCCAGCGCGGTCTCCACCGCGACCAGCGTCCGGCTGTAGGTCCGCACCCAGGCCGGGGCGGCGCGCCGGGCCAGCAGCCGGGCGCGCGCGACCGGGGCAGCGGCGGATCCGCCGGGGGCCCCCGGCAGGATCACCGCTCCCGAGCTCGCCTGGTGGCGGTCCAGCAGCATGCGTTCCCCCGAACGTTACGCACCGTATCCGTCTCGACATGCCGCCGACCCGGGCGACGGTGGCCGGGCAGCGGCTCCACCGGGGCACGGCGGTGCTGATCGCCTGCAACCCTCACAGCGGGCCGACCGGACCGTCAACACGGAGCGTCACGCTGTCACCCGATAGGGCCGTGCGGTGTGGCCGTCCGAGGGCGTCAGGTGCGGGGGTGGACCTGGTTCTGCGCAGCCTCCAGGCCGGACGTGAGCAGCAGCTCGGCGGCGTCCGCGGCCTCGACCAGCAGCAGGTCGAGTTCCTTGCGCTCGGTCGCCGAGAAGTCCTTGAGCACGAAGTCGGCGGGGTCCTGCCGGCCGGGGGGCCGGCCGATCCCCACGCGGACCCGCAGGTAGTCCTTGGTGCCGGTCGAGCGGGTGATCGAGCGCAGGCCGTTGTGGCCGCCCTCACCACCGCCGCGCTTGAGCCGCACGACGCCGAAGTCGATGTCCAGCTCGTCGTGCACGACGACCAGCTGCTCGGCCGGCAACTTGTGGTAGTCGAGCAGCCCGCGCACCGGGCCGCCGGACTCGTTCATGTAGGTCAGCGGCTGGGCGAGCACGACCCGGCGGCCCGCCAGCCGGCCCTCACCGGCGAGGGCGCGGGCCCGGGCGCCCTTGCCGGGGGCGAGCCGGATCCCGGCCCGCCGCGCCAGCTCCTCGAGGACCATCGCGCCCACGTTGTGCCGGTTGCCGGCGTACGCCGGACCGGGGTTGCCCAGGCCGGCGACCAGGTAGGGCCCGTCGGGCGGCGGGGACGCCGCAGGGGCGCCGGCGGTGCCGGCGCCCCTGCGGTCCGTGCTCTCGGTCAGCGGATGCCTCAGTCGTCCGTGCTGTTCTCGGCGGCGTCCATCGACTCGCCGCTGCCCTGGTCGAGCGGCTCGGGCACGACGTCGCCCTCGCCGGCACCCTCGGCGGCCTCGTCGGACTCCTCGCGCTCGATGCCGGCCTCGGCCTCGGCCTCGGCGAGCTCGGCCTCCAGGGCCTCGGCCGTGGGCGCGCCCAGGAAGCCGATGACGAGGGCCTCGGGGTCGGTGATCAGCGTGGAGCCCGTGGGCAGCACGAGGTCACCGGCGGTGATGCCCTGCCCGGCCTGGCGGCCGGTGACGTCGACCTCGATGCTCTCGGGCAGCTTGGTCGCGTCCGCCTCGATCGAGACGGTGTTCAGCTGGTGGTTCGGGATCGAGTCCGGCGCGGGCTGCCCGACGATCACGATCGGCACGTCGACGGTGGTCTTCTCGCCGCGGCGGACGACCAGCAGGTCGACGTGCTCGTGCACGCGGGTCAGCGGGTCGCGCTGCACGGCCTTGGTCAGCGCCAGCTGCTCCTTGCCCTCCAGCACGACGGTCAGCAGGACGTTGCTGCCGCCGTTACGCAGCGCCGCGGCGAACTCGCGGGCCGGCAGGGACAGGTGGACGACGTCCTGGCCGTGCCCGTACAGGACGGCGGGGACGCGGCCGGCGCGCCGGGTGCGGCGGGCGCTGCCCTTGCCGAACTCGGTACGGGTCTCGGCCTCGAGACGGAAGTCAGCCACGGTGATGTGCTCCTCGGAAGGTGGATCGGTCTGCGGGCCGGCGACCGGGCGCAGCACACCCCACGGGGCACACGCACGTCGATCACGGAGTACGGGTGGACCGTCTCCCTCGCCGGGCAACGGGGAACAGGTTACCCCAGCCCGGTCAGCCGCCGAGCACCCCGTCGAGCACCTGCCGGGCGCACTCGTCCACCGTCCGCCCCGCGGTCTCCACGGTGACCTCGGCGTCCACCGGGACCTCGTAGGGGTCGCTGATGCCGGTGAAGGCGGGGATCTCCCCGCGCCGGGCCCGCGCGTAGAGCCCCTTGCGGTCCCGCGCCTCGCACTCGGTCAGCGACGTGGCCACGTGCACCAGCACGAAGCTGCCCGGCCCGGCCTGCCGCTCGACCTCCCGGCGCACCTCGCTGCGCACCTCGGCGTAGGGAGCGATGGGCGCGCACACCGCGGTGCCCCCGTGCTTGGCGATCTGCGCGGCGACCCAGCCGATCCGCAGCACGTTGGTGTCGCGGTCGGCCCGGGAGAAGCCCAGCCCGGCCGACAGGTGGTGGCGCACCTCGTCGCCGTCGAGCAGGGTGACGGTCCGGCCGGCCTCCACGAGCAGCTCGACCACCCGGGCGGCGATCGTCGACTTCCCGGCACCGGACAGCCCGGTGCAGAGGACGACGCGCCCCCCGGTGCCGAGCGGGGCGGCACCGGGCTCGTCGCCGAGCAGCTCCGCGCCGTAGGCGGCGGCGAGGTCGCCGGGGGGGAGCTCGGGCGAGCCCGGCGTCACCGGGACCGGCAGGACGACGACCTCCCGGCCCCCGGCCCGCGCGACACCCCAGGCGGCGGCGCGCTGCGCCAGCGCGGCCGAGTCCGCCGGCAACCCGGCCGCGGGCAGCAGCACGAGCAGCCGCGGGGGCAGCGCCGAGACGTCCGCCGGGGGTGCCCCGATCCAGGCGGCCGGGGACTCCCAGCCCCGCTCGCGCAGCCGGGCGGCCACCGCCGACGGGGCCTCCCAGCGCGGCACCTCCACGATGGTCAGGTCCTCGCCGTCGGAGGTGCCCACGAGCACGCCCTGGGCGTCCTCGTACTCCTCGGCCGGGGGCAGCTCCGGCGCGGCGTCGACGAGGCCGTGGTGGAAACGGGCGACGGCGGCGACCTGCGCGTCACCGAGTCTGCAGCGAGCCGGCACGCCGGTCATCCTCGCAGGAGGACGGCCCGGCGGCGCGGGCCGGTGCGTCAGCTGGCGCCGTCGAAGAGGCTGGTGACCGAGCCGTCCTCGAAGACCTCCTTGATCGCCCGCGCGAGCAGCGGGGCGATCGAGAGGACGGTGAGCTTGTCGAACTGGCGGGCCGGCTCGATGGGCAGCGTGTTGGTCACGATGACCTCGCTGATCTTGCTGTTGGACAGCCGCTCGACGGCGGCTCCGGACAGCACACCGTGCGTGGCGGTGACGATGACGTCCGCAGCACCGGCGTCGAAGAGCGTCTCGGCGGCCTTCACGATCGTGCCGCCGGTGTCGATCATGTCGTCGACCAGGATGCAGACCCGGCCCTCGACCTCGCCGACGACGCGGTTGGCGACGACCTCGTTGGCCACCAGCGGGTCACGGGTCTTGTGGATGAAGGCCAGCGGGGTGCCGCCGAGCTTGTCGCTCCACCGCTCGGAGACGCGGACCCGTCCGGAGTCGGGCGAGACGACGGTGATGTCGCGGTCGCCCCAGCGCTCGCAGACGTGCTTGACCAGCAGGTCGAGCGCGAAGAGGTGGTCGACCGGGCCGTCGAAGAAGCCCTGGATCTGGGCGGTGTGCAGGTCGACGGTCATCAGCCGGTCGGCGCCCGCGGTCTTGAACATGTCGGCGACCAGACGGGCCGAGATCGGCTCCCGGCCGCGGTGCTTCTTGTCCTGCCGGGCGTAGGGGAAGAACGGCGCGACGACGGTGATCCGCTTGGCCGAGGCGCGCTTCAGCGCGTCGACCATGATCAGCTGCTCCATGAGCCAGGTGTTGATCGGCGCGGTGTGGCTCTGCACCACGAAGGCATCGCAGCCGCGCACCGACTCCTCGAACCGCACGAAGAGCTCGCCGTTGGCGAACTCGTAGGCCGCCGTCGGGGTCGGCGTCACGCCCAGGTGACCGGCGATCTCGTCGGCCAGCGCCGGGTAGGCCCGACCGGAGAAGAGCATCATGCTCTTGTTCGTCGTCTGCCGGATCGCACTCATCGGCTCGGTGTCCCTAGCTGTCGTGGGCCGCACGGGAGGACTCGGACGGGTCCGCCCCGGGTGCCTCGGTCCGGCCCTCGGCCGCTGCCGCGGCCTCCGCAGCGGGCGTTCCGGACCGTCGGCGACGCACCCAGCCTGCCACATTCCGCTGGGGCGCCCGCGCGACGGCCATGGCCCCGGGGGGCACGTCGGAGGTGATCACCGACCCCGCCGCGGTGTAGGCGCCGTCCCCCACGGTGACCGGCGCCACGAACATGTTGTCGGCCCCGGTGCGCGCGTGCTCCCCGATCGTGGTGCGGTGCTTGGCCACGCCGTCGTAGTTCACGAACACCGTGGCGGCGCCGATGTTGGTGCCGCGGCCGATCGTCGCGTCGCCCACGTAGGACAGGTGCGGGATCTTCGCTCCCTCTCCGACCTGCGCGTTCTTGGTCTCCACGAAGGTGCCGACCTTCGCCCCGGCGCCGAGGTCGGTGCCCGGGCGCAGGTAGGCGAACGGGCCGACGGAGACCCGCACCCCGATCCGCGCACCCACCGCGTGCGCCCGCACCACGGTGGCCCCCTCCCCCACCTCGGTGTCCTCCAGCGTGGTGTCCGGGCCCACGTGGGCAGCGTCACCCACCGCGGTCACCCCGCGGAGATGGGTGCCGGGCTCCAGGACGGCGTCCCGCCCCACCGTCGCAGTGACGTCGACCCACGTGGTGAGCGGGTCGACGACGGTGACACCGCTGCGCATCAGCCCGTCGAGCACGCGGTCGTTGAGGGCGCGGCGGCGGGCGGCGAGCTCCACGCGGTCGTTGCAGCCCAGCACGTCGTCGGGGTCCTCGGCGCGGACCGCGGCCGTCGGCGCCCCGCCGGCGACGAGCGGCGCGAGCGCGTCGGTCAGGTACTGCTCGCCCTGCGCGTTCGACCTCCCGAGACCGGCCAGCACCCGGCGCAGGGTGCCGGCGTCCGCGACGTAGACGCCGGCGTTGACCTCGCGGAGGGCGCGCTGCTCGTCGGTCGCGTCCCGCTCCTCGACGATGGCCTGCGGGGCGCCGCGGTCGTCGCGGACGATCCGGCCCAGGCCCGTGGGGTCCTCGACCTCGGCGGTGAGGACGGTGAAGACGCTGCCGGCGGCGTCGTGGGCGGCCACGAGCCCGGTCAGCGTCCGACTGGTCAGCAGCGGCGAGTCCCCGTTGACGACGAGCACCGAGCCCTCGAGGTCCGGCACGGCGGCCAGGGCGACCTCGGCCGCGTGGCCGGAACCGAGCTGCTCCTCCTGCACGACCGCCAGGGCCTCGGGCGCGACCTGCGCCAGGTGGGCCGCCACCTGGTCGCGGCCGGAGCCGACGACGACGACGGTCCGGCCCGCCGCCAGCGGCGCGGCCGCGGCGAGGACGTGCCCGAGCATGCTGCGCCCGCCCAGCGGGTGCAGCACCTTGGGGGTGGACGAGCGCATGCGGGTGCCCTGCCCGGCGGCCAGGACCACGACGGCCGCCACCGTCGGCGCGTCGGGGGCGGGGACCGGCTGCGGGTGGGTCACGGAACTCCTCGGGCGTCGGCGGGTTGCGCTGGGGGACTCGGACTCGAACCGAGACTTCCCGGCTCCAAAGGCCGGCGGGCTGCCGATTACCCCATCCCCCATCCCCGGGCCGGTGCGGGCCCGGGAGGCGCCGGTGGACCGGCGCCCGAGGGCGAGCCTAGGGCCCCGCCGGTGCCGGGAGCACGTGCGCGAGCCGCGGTCACCCGCACTCCGGTCGCCGGGTTCACCGCGGTGGCGTACGTTACGGCAACGCAGCCGGGGCCCAGCGCCCACCGGCCAGCTCCCCCACCGGTCGCCCCTCGGAGGCCCCTTGTCCGCTCCTGCCCGCACCCGGCCCATGGCTCCCCCGCGTCCCGCGGATCCGCACGCCGGGCTCCCGGCCAACGCGATCGGCCGGCGCAAGAGCGTCCTGGAGATCGTCACCCTCTACGTCTTCGTGGTGGTGCCCTTCCTCGCCCTGGCCGCGGTCGTCCCGGCCGTGTGGGGCTGGGGTCTCTCCTGGCTCGACGTGGGCCTGGCGGTCGGCTTCTACTTCGCCACCCTCCTCGGCGTGACGGTGGGCTACCACCGCTACTTCACGCACGGCTCGTTCAAGGCGAAGCGGCCGCTGCGGCTCGCGCTCGCCGTGGCCGGCTCCATGGCCATCCAGGGACCAGTGGTGCAGTGGGTGGCCGATCACCGGCGCCACCACGCCTTCTCCGACCGCGAGGGCGACCCGCACTCGCCGTGGCGCTACGGCACCGGCGCCGGCGCGTTGCTCAAGGGCATGTTCCACGCCCACCTGGGCTGGCTGTTCGAGCGCCGCAAGACCAACGCCGAGCGCTACGCGCCCGACCTGCTCAAGGACCCCGCGCTGGTCATGACCGGCCGGCTGTTCGTCGTCTGGGCGGCGGTCAGCGTGTTCCTGCCCGCGCTCATCGGCGGCGTGGTCACCGGCACCTGGGCCGGGGCCTGGTCGGCCTTCTTCTGGGCGGGCCTGGTGCGCATCGCGCTGCTGCACCACGTCACCTGGTCGATCAACTCGGTCTGCCACGTGGTCGGCGACCGCCCGTTCGTCTCCCCCGGCCGCGACCGCGCCACGAACTTCTGGCCCCTGGCGATCCTCAGCGCGGGCGAGTCGTGGCACAACCTGCACCACGCCGACCCGACCTGCGCCCGCCACGGTGTGCTGCGCGGTCAGATCGACATCAGCGCCCGGGTGATCTGGGCGTTCGAGAAGCTGGGCTGGGCCTGGAACGTCAAGTGGCCCGACCCGGTGCGGCTGGCGGCCAAGCGCCGCGTGCCGGCGACCACCGGCAGCTGACCCCCCGCCCCTGCCCGTGCAGCACCACGCGGGCAGGGATGTGGGACAGCCGGATCGAGCCGACGCTCGGACCAGCCGCCCGATCGGCGCGCCCGCTCAGCACCCCGGGCGCCCGGACGGTGTGCGCTGACAGCCCCTTTCACGGGCGCCCGCGCACACCATCGGGAGGGTGCGGGCTCGCGTCCACGAACCTCCACCGCCGGACGGGCAGATTCGTCCCACCGGGGTCCGTGAGGGAGCCGGTGCGTGAAGGCGTCGCCTCCGGTGGTGCTGTCCCACCGGAGCATCCGGCTGCTGCCGCACCGGGCCCCTGCGCTCCCGGCACCGTCAGCTGACCGGCCGGGCCCCCGGGACGGGGCCGCTGACCGCCCGCACGGTGCGGAAGACCCCGGCGCCGGCCAGCTCCGCGGCGAGCCGGACGGCGGACTCCTCGTCGGCCGCGAGCGCGGCCACCGTGGGCCCCGAGCCGCTCACCAGGGCGGCGCGGGCACCGGCGTCCTCGGCCGCGCGCAGCGCCCGGCGCAGATCGGGCCGGAGGGCCAGCGCAGCCGGCTGCAGGTCGTTGGCGAGGGCGGCGGCGAGCTCCGTGGTGGAGCCGGTGCGCAGGGCGGCCAGCACCGGCTCGGCCGGGGTCGGCCCGGT
Source organism: Blastococcus carthaginiensis (assembly GCF_030731085.1). Classification (NCBI taxonomy): domain Bacteria; kingdom Bacillati; phylum Actinomycetota; class Actinomycetes; order Geodermatophilales; family Geodermatophilaceae; genus Blastococcus; species Blastococcus carthaginiensis. Next base: position 17,353 of record NZ_JASNFN010000042.1, read on the forward strand.
CACGTCCGGCACCCGGCCGTCGGCCCGCATCCGGTCCAGCTCGCCGTAGACGGCGGGCGTGGAGAGCCCCTCGCCGGCGATGCCGAGCACCCAGTGCCACCGCCCGGCCGCCAGCACCGGGGAGACCTGCTCCCCCCGGCCGGTGCCCAGGGCGACCCCACCGACCAGGCTGAAGGGCACGTCGCTGCCGAGCTGGGCGGCCAGCTCCAGCAGGTCCTCCCGTCCGGCCCGGGTGTCCCAGAGCGCGTCCAGCGCGACCAGCGTCGCCGCGGCGTCGGCGCTCCCCCCGGCCAGCCCGGCGGCGACCGGGATGCTCTTGGCCACCTCGAGGTCGGCGTCGGCGCGGACGCCCGCGTGCTCGGCGAGCAGCTCCGCCGCCCGCCAGACGAGGTTGGTCCGGTCGGCCGGCACCAGCCCGGGGCCGTCGGCGCCCTCGCCGCTCATCCGCAGCGAGAGGCCCTCGCCCGGTCGCGCCATGACGGTGTCGTGCAGCGACACCGCGAGGTAGACGGTGTGCAACGCGTGGAACCCGTCCTCGCGCAGCGGGCCGACGCCGAGGTGCACGTTGACCTTCGCCGGCGCCCGGACGACCACAGCGCCGCTCACGGCTGCACCTCCTCGGTGGCGGCCAGGCGGGCGAAGTCGGTGACGGAGAGCTGCTCGCCGCGGGCGGTGGGCTCGATGCCGGCGGCGCGCAAGCGCTGCTCCGCGGCGGCGGGGCTGCCCGCCCAGCGCGCCAGCGCGGCCCGCAGCCCCTTGCGGCGCATGCCGAAGGCGGCGTCCACGGCGGCGAAGGTCGCGAGCCGGTCCCCCGGTGGCGGCGGCCGGCGGACGAGGGCGACCAGGCCGGAGTCGACGTTCGGCTCCGGCCAGAAGACCCGGCGCCCGACGTTGCCGGCCCGGCGCACCTCGCCGTACCAGGCGGCCTTGACCGAGGGCACCCCGTAGGCGGGGGCCCCCGGCGCGGCGGCCAGCCGCTCGGCGACCTCGGCCTGCACGAGCACCAGCGCCCGGTCCAGCGTGGGCAGCAGCTCGAGCAGGTGCAGAAGCACCGGGACGGCGACGTTGTAGGGCAGGTTGGCCACGAGCGCGGTGGGCGGCGGGCCCGGCAGCTCGCGGATCCGCAGCGCGTCGTCCCGCACCACGGTGAGCCGGCCGGCGAGGTCGGATCGGCGGGCGGCGACGGTGGCGGGCAGCAGCTCGGCCAGCCGCGGGTCGATCTCCACCGCCGTCACGTGGGCGACGGCCGGCAGCAGCCCGAGGGTGAGCGAGCCCAGCCCGGGCCCCACCTCGAGCACGACGTCGTCGGGCCGCAGGTCGGCGGTGCGCACGATCCGCCGGATGGTGTTCGCGTCGTGCAGGAAGTTCTGCCCGAGCGTCTTGGTGGGTCGCAGGTCCAGCTGCTGGGCCAGCTCGCGGATCGCGGCCGGGCCCAGCAGCCCGTCGGCCTGCTCGGGTTCGGTGCTCAGCGGATCAGTTGAACAGGCGCGGGCCGCAGTGCGGCCACTGGCCGGCACCGGAGCGCTGGTAGAGCAGCTGCGCGCGGTAGGTCTGCTCGTCGGCCGAGGCGGCGGCGGGGTCACCGGTGCCGCCGACGGAGTTCCAGGTGGCCTGCGAGAACTGGTACATGCCACGGTACTTGCCGGTTCCGCTGACCGCGTTCGGGCGGCCGCCGGACTCGCACGCCGCCAGGGCGGCCCAGTTGAGGCCGTCGGCGGACGGGCTGTTCGTCGGGCGCGCCTTGGTGCCCACCGTGACCTGCTCGTCGACCGGCTCGCGGGTGACCGTGCTGGACAGCGTCTCGCGGCTCGTCTCGACCCCGTCGACGACGGTCACGCGGTAGGTGGTCGTCTGCTCGCCGTCGACACCGGGCACGGTGACCGTCTCGTCACCCTGGAACGCCTCCGCATCCTGGGTCTCGACCCGGCCGTGCGCCACCGGGGTGGCCTCGGTGACCTCGGAGACCTGCACGCGGTACACCTGCAGGCGCATCCGGTTCAGCAGCGCCTGGGACAGCCGCAGGCTGGTGCGGTCGGTCCCGCTGAGGGCGATGCCCTGCTCGGCGAGCAGGTCGCCGGCCGTGGCGGCGGTCGTGGTGACCACCCGCTCCTGGCCATCGGCGACCAGCACGACCTCCTTGGGTGTGGTGATGCTCAGCCGCATCCCCTCCAGCGGCAGGCGCTCGCTGCGGCTGGCCGAGACGACCAGCCCGTCGGTGCGGAAGCCGAGCTGCTCCAGCGCCTCCTCCACCGACAGCGCCGTCACCTGCACCTCGCGCGCGACGCCGTCGACGACCAGCTCCAGCGGCCGCGCCCGGGTGAGGACGACGGCGTCGCCGTCGGCCACCGCCTGGTCGGGCGCGGGCAGGACGACGTCGTGCGCGGTGAGGGTGAGGCCCTCGTCCTCGAGCACCTCGGCCACCGTGCCGGCGTAGGTGCCGACGTCCCGGGTCTGACCGTCCACGGTCAGCGAGACGGACTTCTGGGCGAGGAAGAAGGCCAGCGTCCCGCCCACCAGTCCGAGCAGGACGAGGGCGAAGAGGCTGAGCTGCAGGGAGCGGCGCACGACACTTCCAGGGGTCACAGAACCCGGGCAGGAGAGCGGCGGGACCGCCGGAGCGGCCCGGTCGCGTCGGCGGCTCGGGCGGCTGCGGCCAGGTCCCCCCGGCGCGGCCTCACCCGGGTCGTCGCTCCACCCCGGCTGTCGGTCACGACACGATAACGAACACTCTGCGCGTGCAATGGTGCACGAACGAGTGAAGCAGAGCCCGCCCGCTGCACAGTGTCGACTCGCCGACACGTGGAGTCATGGCCACGCGGAGGCTCGGGCCGGCCGGAGCACCGATCCACCCGGACGGTCGTGACCAAGCGCACGGCGTGGACGGCGCGCGGACGGGCTGGAGCGGGACGCTCAGCCCGCCAACGCGGGGGTGCTGGAGGGCACCGGCCGCAGCCAGCTCAGCAGGAACGCGGCGACCGCGACGCCGGCGGCCAGCGCCGAGAACCCCCCGGCCACGAAGGCGACCGGCAGCACGTCGAAGCCCTCGCCGACCCGTTCGCCGAGGTCGAGCCCCACCCGCAGCAGCAGCGAGCCGAGCGGGAGGAGGGCGCTCACGCTCGCGGCGGCGACGACGAGGTGCGCCGACCACGTGCGCAGCGCCTCGTCGACGGGCACGTCCGCGCCGTCGGCGGGCAGGGGACGGACCAGGGCCCGCAGCAGCGCCACCTCGGCCAGCAGCCAGGCCACCGCCGGTACCGCGACCAGCGCCCAGGCCACCGGTCCGCCCAGGTCACCCGAGGACCACGACCACCCGGCGAGCACGAGCTCGGCGGCGACCACCGCGCGCATCGTCCACACCAGCCAGCCGGAGATCTGCTCGCCCTGACGCGGGCGGCGCGCCGGCGCGCTCAGCTGCCAGCGCGGTCGCGGCCGGGTCGCCTCGGCGAGCAGGACGCCCGCCAGCGAGCCGACGACGAGGATCGGCACCCACAGGAAGACCGACGCCTCGGCGAGCACGACGACGCTCGCCACCACCCCGGCGATGCCCAGGAGCAGGCCGAGCCACCGCCAGCGGCGACCGTGCGCCGCCTGGCGCTGCAGCGTCGCCGCCCCCTCCCGGGTGGGGTCGGCCAGTTCGACGGCACCACCGGCGACGGCGCGACGCCCGCTCGCCAGCGCCCACGCGCGAGCCAGCAGCACACCGGGCACGAGCAGGGCGATGAACACCACGACGGCGATGAGACGACCCACGAGTGCCAGTGTCCCCCTGAATGCCCGGCGTGGGGCAGGTGCCGGTCACGCTCCTGTAACGCCGCTGTCGCGGCGGCGGGCGTCAGCGCCAGGGGCCGAAGACGCGCTCGGCGGTGGTGGTGAGCGCGTCGCAGAGCTGCGCGAGCTCCGTCCCGGTGACCTCGGCGAGGGCGCGCACGGTGTGCGGTACCAGCCGCGAGGCGTTCGGCCGGCCCCGCAGCGGGGCCGGGGTGAGGAAGGGCGAGTCGGTCTCCACGAGCAGCTGGTCCAGCGGGGTCAGCGCCGCGGCCTCCCGCAGGTAGCCGGCGTTGCCGAACGTCACCGTGCCGGCGAACGAGAGCACGAACCCCCGCTGCACGCAGGCCCGCGCGAACGCCGCGTCACCGGAGAAGCAGTGCATGACGACGTGCTCGGGCGCCCCCTCGTCGTCGACGACCCGCAGCACGTCGGCGTGCGCATCCCGGTCGTGGATGACCAGCGCCACCCCGTGCCGTTTTGCGATGCGGATGTGCTCGCGGAACGAGGCCTCCTGCGCCGCCCAGCCCTCAGGCCCCGTGCGGTACCGGTCCAGCCCCGTCTCCCCCACCGCCCGCACCCGCGGCAGCGCCGCCAGCCGGTCGATCTCGGCCAGGGCGTCGTCGCCGGCCTCCCCGGCGCCGGCCTCGTTCGGGTGCACGGCCACCGCGGCGAGGACGTTCGGGTGCCGGGCGGCCAGCTCCGCGGACCACCGGGAGGAGACGACGTCGACACCGACCTGCACCAGCCGCGGCACGTTCACGGCCACCGCGGCGGCGATCTCGGCGTCGACGTCCTCCGCCGACGACGTCGGACCGCCGTCGGGCCGGAAGCCGTCGAGCACGATGTCGAGGTGGGTGTGGCTGTCGACCGCCGGCGCCGGCAGCGGCTCCGGGGACGGCGGCGGATCGCCCCGCCGGTTCGCGCGGGATGCGGCGCTCCGGCTCATTCCTCTTCTTCCAGCCGCCGGAGCTCCTCCTCGACCACCGAGTCGTCGAGCTTCTTGAAGATCGGCGTCGGCGGGGCCAGCGGCGTGCCCGACGGCGGGAGCGGCGTCGAGCCCCAGCCGGCCTGCCCCTGGTCGTAGTCGCCGGTGATGATCGGGTACGGCGAGCCGTCGTCGAGGTCGGTGACCTCCTCGACCCGCGGGGCGACCGACCAGACGCCGGTGCCGCCCAGGAGCTCGTGCACCTGCTGCGCCGAGTGCGGCAGGAACGGGGTGAGCAGGGCGTTGCAGTCCTTGATCGCCTGCAGGGCGGTGTGCAGCACGGTGTCCCGGCGGGCCGGGTCCTCCTTGAGCTTCCACGGCGCCTGGTCCGACAGGTACTTGTTCGCCTCGGCGACGACCCGCATCGCCTCGCCGATGGCCGCCTTCTGCCGGTTGCGCGAGAGCAGCTCCCCGACCGGCGCGAAGGCGCCGGCCGTCGTGGCCAGCAGCGCGCGGTCGGCGTCGGTGAGCTCGCCGGCGGTCGGGACGGCGCCCACGTTCTTCGCCGCCATGGACACCGTCCGGTTGACCAGGTTGCCCCAGCCGGCGACCAGCTCGTCGTTGTTGCGGCGCAGGAACTCCGCCCAGGTGAAGTCGGTGTCCTGGTTCTCCGGCCCGGCGACGGCGATGAAGTAACGCAGCGCGTCGGCGTCGTAGCGGGCCAGGAAGTCCCGCACGTAGATGACCACATTGCGCGAGGAGGAGAACTTCCGCCCCTCCATCGTCAGGAACTCGCTGGAGACCACCTCGGTCGGCAGGTTGAGCCGGCCGAGCGAGCCGGGCGTCCCGCCCTTGTCGCCCTCGCCGTCGTAGCCGAGCAGCTGGGCCGGCCAGATCTCGGAGTGGAAGACGATGTTGTCCTTGCCCATGAAGTAGTAGGCGTCGGCATCCGGCGTCTGCCACCACTGCCGCCACGCGTCCGGGTCCCCGGAGCGGCGGGCCCACTCGATCGAGGCCGACAGGTACCCCACGACGGCGTCGAACCAGACGTAGATGCGCTTGTCGGGCCGGTCCCGCCAGCCGTCGAGCGGCACCGGCACGCCCCAGTCGATGTCGCGGGTGTAGCTGCGCGGCTTGAGGTCCTCGAGCAGGTTGACGCTGAAGTTCAGGACGTTGGGCCGCCAGCTCCTGCGGGTGGCCAGCCAGTCGCCCAGGGCGCGGGTGAAGGCGGGCAGGTCGAGGAAGTAGTGCTCCTCCTCGACGAACTTCGGGATCTCGCCGTTGATCTTGCTGACCGGGTTGATCAGGTCGACCGGGTCCAGCTGGTTGCCGCAGTTGTCGCACTGGTCGCCGCGGGCGCCGTCGTAGCCGCAGATCGGGCAGGTGCCCTCGATGTAGCGGTCGGGCAGGGTGCGGCCGGTCGACGGGCTGATCGCGCCGAGCGTCGTCTTCGGGAAGACGTACCCGTTCTTGAGCAGCCCGAGGAAGATCTCCTGGCTGATCTGCGCGTGGTTCGCCGTCGTCGTCCGGGTGAACAGGTCGTAGGAGAGCCCGAGGGACTGCAGGTCGCCCACGATGATCCGGTTGTTCCGGTCGGCGATCTGCCGGGGCGTGATCCCCTCGGCGTCGGCCGCGACCGTGATCGGGGTGCCGTGCTCGTCCGTGCCGCTCACCATGAGCACCCGGTCACCGGCCATCCGGTGGTAACGGCTGAAGACGTCGGAGGGGACGCCGAAGCCGGAGACGTGGCCGATGTGCCGCGGGCCGTTGGCGTAGGGCCACGCGACGGCGGTCAGGATGTGCCGATCACTCACGTGGAGAGACTAGGCCGACGGTCCGGACCGGTCCTCCGGCAACCCGCCTACGGCTGGGAGACGACGCCCGCGACCGGGCCGACCGGATCGCCCCCGACCGGGTTCAGCACGGCGAAGCCGCCCAGGAGGAGGGCGATGCACCCGAGGGTGAGGGCGCACAGCGAGCGGTGCACGACCACCGGGTCGGGGCGGTGCTCGCGGACCCGCGGTCCCTGCAGCACCCAGGCGCGGACGGACGGCGCGTCCACGAGCAGCAGCTTGCCGATCGGCAGGGCGAAGGCGGCCGCGAACAACAGCGGCAGCGGCAGCCCGCCGGTGAGCGCGGTCGGCAGCGGCAGCAGGACGGCGGAGCCACCCAGCACCGACACGGCGGCCAGCTCGACGACCGAGGTGAGCACGAGGAAGGTCCGGGTGGAGCCGTCGAGCAGCGCCGCACCGGCACCCGCGGTGAGCACGATCCAGCCGGCCAGCAGGAGCAGCGAGACGGCGACGACCCAGCCGGGCGGGCGCACCGGGGACGCCAGCACGACGTCGGCCCGGGCCAGCCCGAGGGCGAGCAGGCCGACGGCCTCCAGCACGGAGAGCACACCGGCGGCCAGGGCGGGTACCGGGATGCGGCGCAGCGCGCCGGAGGAAGGCACCTCGGGGGCGACCCGCTCCGGGCGGAGGGAGGACGACCCGACGGTGCCGCGGACGTCGAGGACGGTGCTCGCCACGAGGCATCTCTCCCTGACCGGTCGGGGGTGTCTCCTGTCCCGACGGCCGGTCCGCGCGGCGGCTGGAGCACCGTCCCGGCCGTCTCACCCCATGGGGTGGGACGGCCGCGGCGGACCCGGGGGCGCCTACGCTGCTGGTCCCGGACGACGACCCGCGAGGAAGGCGGCACCCGCGATGACCACCCGGGAGGAGCCCCCGGCCGCGCCCCTCGGCCCGCGCACCCCGCCGACGCTGCGCCCGCAGCCGGCCGGCCCGCAGCAGCGCCGCACCACCCGCCGCCCCGCCGACGGCGCCGTCGTCGACTGCGCGGTCTACGTCGGCGGGGAGCGGCAGGAGGCCGTGGCCCCCGACGACGCGCTGCGCGTCGCCGAGGAGCGCGACGGCTTCGTGTGGCTGGGGCTCTACTCGCCGAGCGAGGAGGAGCTGGGCGCGATCGCCGCGCGCTACGACCTGCACCCGCTCGCCGTCGAGGACGCCGTCTTCGCCCACCAGCGCCCCAAGCTCGAGCCGTACGACGACGCGCTGTTCATGGTCCTGAAGACGGCGACGTACGTGGAGCACGAGGAGCTGACCGCCACCAGCGAGGTCGTGGACACCGGCGAGGTGATGATCTTCCTCGGCCCCCGGTACGTGATCACGGTGCGGCACGGCGAGCACGGCGGGCTCACCGGGCTCCGGCAGCGGCTGGAGGAGCAGCGCGACCTGCTGTGCCTGGGCCCGTCGGCGGTGCTCTACGCGGTCGCCGACCTCGTCGTCGACACGTTCGTGGAGGTGGCCGCGGCCGTCGAGGAGGACGTCGAGGAGCTCGAGGCGTCGGTGTTCAGCCCGGAGCGCACCGACGACATCGGGCGGCTCTACCAGCTGAAGCGGGAGCTGATGGCGCTGCGGCGGGCGGTCTCCCCGCTGGAGGTCCCGCTGCAGAAGCTCGCCGAGCGGCCGGTCGACGTCGTCCCGGACGCGATGCGCTCCTACTTCCGCGACGTGCTCGACCACGCCATCCGCGTGCGGGACCAGGTCGGCGGGCTCGACGAGCTGCTGACCTCGATCCTGCAGGCATCGCTGGCGCGCACGACGATGGCCGACAACGAGGACATGCGGAAGATCTCGGCCTACGCCGGCATCATCGCCGTCCCCACCGCGATCGCCGGCATCTACGGGATGAACTTCGAGCACATGCCCGAGCTGGAGTGGCGGTACGGCTACCCGCTGGTGCTGCTGGTGATCCTCGGCGCCATCGTGCTGCTGTACCGCGGCTTCAAGCGCAACGGCTGGCTCTAGATCCGCGCTCGCCCACGCCGAGCCAGGGTCACCTCGAGGCATAGGAAGCTTTACATGCGTCTCGAGGGCCCAATGCGCCGGTAAAGCTTCCTATGCCTCCAAGGGGCCGCGCTCCTGGGCCGCCCGGTTGTCCACAGGCACCCCGCACCAGCACCGCCGCCCACGGCACCCTCCCCGCGTGGACTGGCGACAGGTGATCCGCGAGGCGATGCAGCTCAACGGCGGTCTGGCGACGAGGAGGCAGCTGCTCGAGCACGTGCCGAGCGTCGTCCTGGACGGGCACATCGGTCGGCGCAACCTCGTCCGCGTCTTCCCCCACGTGTACCGCCTACGCGAGGCGGCGGAGGACGACGTGACGCTCTTCCGGGCAGCCCTGCTGCACGCCGGACCGCCGGCTGCACTCAGCCACACCACCGCACTGGCCGTGTGGGGCGTCCGCAGGCTCGAGCGACCGCTCCACGCCACGGTCGACCAGAGCCTCCGGCGAGCGGGGGCACCGGACCTCCGCGTCCACCGCAGACTCCGCTTCGACCCTGCATCCCCCCAGTGCGTGGAACGGCTCGGCGTGAGGGTGACCGCCCTCGCACGCAGCCTGATCGACTCGTGGCCCCTGCTCCCTCCGGCCGAACGTCGTCCGCTGGCACTCGACATCGCCCGTCGGCGGCTGGTCACGGCCGGTCAGCTGGGAGAGGCCCTGTCCGAGCGCCCCAACGTCGCGGGACGGCGCAGCCTCCGCCAGACCATCGACCTCATCGCGGACGGCTGCCAGAGCGAGCTCGAGGCCATGGGGGTCCTGCACGTCTTCCGGCACCGGTCCATGCCCCCGAGCGTCGGCCAGTACCGCATCGAGCTGCCGACCGGCGGCATCCGACTCGACCGCGCCTGGCCGGAGGTCAAGCTCGCCGTGGAACTCGACGGAGCCCAGCACCACACCTCCCCCGAGGACCGGCGCCGGGATCTGGCCCGCGACAGCGCGCTCGCCGCACTGGGTTGGGTGGTCCTCCGGTTCACCTACGCCGACGTGCTGCGCGATCCGGATGCCGTCCGGGCGCGGGTGCTGGCGGCCTACCGGACCCGGATGGCGCAGCTACGAGTCAGCTGACCCCGGGGGCATAGGAAGCTTTACATGCGTTTTCCAGCTCCAGACGCACGTAAAGCTTCCTATGCCACAAGGGGGTCAGGTGCCCTTGGCGGCGACGACGGCGTCGAACACGGTGCGCTTGGGCAGCCCGGTGCGCTCCACGACCGCCCGGATGGCGTCCTTGCGGGTGGCGCCGGCGGCCTCCTCCTCGGCGACGGCGGCGGCGAGCTCCGGCCCGCTGAGCTCCACGGTCCGCTGCGGCGCACCGGCCACGACCAGCGTGATCTCGCCCTTCACGCCGCCGGCCGCCCAGGCGGCCAGCTCGCCCAGCCCGCCGCGCCGGACCTCCTCGTAGGTCTTGGTCAGCTCACGGCACACCGCGGCCGGCCGGTCCCCGCCCAGCACCGCGGCGGCGTCGGCCAGCGCGTCGGCCAGCCGGTGCGGCGACTCGAAGAAGACCATCGTCCGCCGCTCGTCGGCCAGCGCGGTGAAGGTCGAGCGCCGCTCCCCCGCCTTGCGCGGGAGGAAGCCCTCGAAGCAGAAGCGGTCCACCGGCAGTCCGGAGACCGCCAGCGCCGTCGTCACCGCCGAGGGCCCGGGCACCGAGGTGACGTCGATCCCCGCGTCGATCGCCGCCCGCACCAGCGTGTACCCGGGATCGGAGACCGAGGGCATGCCGGCGTCGGTTAGCAGCAGCACCGTGGCGCCCGAGGTGAGCGCGTCGAGCAGCCCGGGCAGCCGCGCCCGCTCCACCGACTCGTGGAAGGTGACCACCCGGCCGGTCAGCGTGACCTCCAGGTCGGCGGCCAGGCGGTGCAGGCGGCGGGTGTCCTCGCACGCCAGGACGTCGGCGCCGGCCATCGCCGCGCGCAGCCGCGGGCCGACGTCCCCGGGCTGCCCGAGGGGCGCCCCGCCCAGCACCAGCCGTCCGCTCACCCGCCGAGCCTGTCACGACCGGAGCGGCGGGCTCGCCCGCAGGGTCCCGGCGCGAGTACCGGGGACGGGCGGGTCCGTTCACTACCCTGGCCGCATGGCGGTGCTGGCACCCGGGCGGGCGGAGCACGACCCGCAGGGGCCCCCGCGGCGACCGGTCCCCCGGCTGCGCCGCCCGCCGTCCCCCGCACGGCGCCGCGACGTCGTCCCGCCGCTGCCCGACGACCGGCGGACGGCCTGGACGATCGCCGCGGTGCTGGGCGCCCTGGCGCTCACCCTCCGGCTCTGGGGCATCGGCTACCCGCGGGAGCTGGTCTTCGACGAGGCGTACTACCCGCCCGAGGCCCGCGAGCTGCTCACTTGGGGTTTCGAGTACAACCGCGGCTACTCGTTCATCGTGCACCCGCCGCTGGGCAAGTGGCTCATCGCGCTCGGCGAGCAGGTGTTCGGCTACGACTCCTTCGGCTGGCGCTTCCCCTCCGCCGTGGCGGGGTCCCTCGCCGTCGTCCTGCTGTTCCGGCTGGCCCGGCGGCTCACCGGCTCCACGCTGGTCGGCCTGTTCGCCGGGGTGCTGCTGCTCGTCGACGGCCTCCAGTTCACGCTGTCGCGGATCGGCCTGCTCGACATCTTCCTGCAGGTCTTCGTGCTGGCCGCCGTCTCCTGCCTCGTCGTCGACCGGGACGTGGTGCGCGCCCGGGTGCGGGCGGCCGCGGAGGTCGGCGCGACCGGCTTCCGGCTCGGTCCGCGCGGCTGGCGGATCGCCGCGGGTGTGCTGTTCGGCTGCGCCTGCGCGGTGAAGTGGAGCGGGGTCTGGTTCCTCGCGTTCTTCGCCGTCCTCTCGCTGTTCTGGGACCGGGCGGCCTGGCGCGCGGCCGGCGTCCCCCGGCCGACGCGGACCGCCGCCCGCCGAGGGCTGCCCGGTGCGCTGTGGGCGCTGGCCGCCGTCCCGGTGCTGACCTACCTGGCCAGCTTCACCGGCTGGTTCCTCGGCGAGACGTCGCAGGGCCGGGCGTGGGCCCAGCGGAACCCGGAGACGGCGTTCCCATGGGTGCCGGACGCGCTGCGGTCGCTGTGGCACGAGCACGCGGAGTGGCTGCGCTTCCACAACGGCCTGTCCAGCCCGCACCCGTGGGAGTCCGGGCCCTGGTCGTGGCTGGTCACCGGCCGGCCGATCCTGCTCTGGAACCCCCAGGGCCTCGTCGACGCCGACGGCGAGCAGGTCATCCGCTACATCCTGATGGTCGGCACGCCGACGCTCTGGTTCCTCTTCGCCCCCGCCGCGATCTGGCTGGTCTGGCGGATCGTCGCCCGGCGGGACCCGGCCGCGGTGCCGGTGGCCGTGGGCATCGCGGCGGGCTGGCTCACCTGGTTCCTCAACCTCGAGCGCACGATGTTCCTCTTCTACATGGCGCCGGTCATGCCGTTCTTCGTGCTCGCGGTCGCTCTGCTGCTGCAGGACGTCGTCGGCCGGCCGGGTGCCGGCGAGTGGCGCCGCCGCGTGGGGCTGGCCGCGGCCTGCGGCTACGTGGCGATCGTCGCAGCCACGTTCGCCTTCTTCTGGCCCGTGCTGACCGGCCAGCCCCTCTCCTACGCCGAGTGGGCGCAGCGGATGTGGTTCCCCTCCTGGTTCTGAACCCCGCCGGCCGGGGCTCAGCTGAGGGATACGGGGCGCAGCTGCGGAAGGACGAGCGCCCAGAAGGAGTCCAGCCGCCCCTCCAGGTCGCGCCGCGCGCTGAGCTCCTGCGACACCTGCTGCATGCCGAAGAAGCTCGCGACGATGACCTGGGCGGTACCCACCGGGTCGGCGCCGGGGTTGATCTGCCCCCGCTCCTGGCCCTGGGTGATCAGCTGCGAGAGCGCGTGCTGCCAGCCGACGTAGGGCTGCGGCAGCTTCGCCAGCGCCTCGGGGGGCAGCTCGGCCATGAGCCGCTTGGAGGCGCGGGTGACCGGATCGGTCGCGAACTGCCGCCCCGCGACGTAGGTGACCGCGACCAGCGCGTCGAGCGCGTCGTCGTGGGAGTCCATGACGCCGCGCAGCAGGACCGGCCACGTCTCGAACATCTGGTGGACGACGGCGACGGCGACGCTCTCCTTGGACTCGAAGTGCCAGTAGAGCGCGCCCTTGGTCATGCCGGTGCCCGCGACGATGTCGCTCAGCGAGGTGGCCGCGTAGCCGCGCTCCCCGAACTCCCGGGCGGCGACGTCGATGATCAGCTGCCGGGTGGCGGCGCTGTCGCCGGCCCTTCCGCGCGCACGCCGCGGCGCCGGGGAGGCCCCGACCGGTGACCGAACCATCGAACCGCCTCCCGTGGGGACGCCGTGCCCCGTGTCGCCGGGCAGCTTAGCGATCGGGACGGGGCGATCGACCCGCCGACGCAATGACGACGGCGCCGCCGGGGGACGATCCCGCGACGGCGCCGGTGCGTCGTGTGGTGGAGCTGAGGGGATTTGAACCCCTGACCCCCTCGATGCGAACGAGGTGCGCTACCGGTCTGCGCCACAGCCCCTTGTGCGGATCGAAGACTACCGCCCGCACGCTCCGGCCCCGCCACCGGGGGCGGGGCAGGCGCGCCTCTCAGCCGTTGACCACCCGGGCGGCCGGGTACTCGTCGATGTCGGCGAAACCGATGTCGTCGTCGTCCAGCCCGACGACCGCGCTGTTCTGCCACCCGGCCGGAGCCGGGGTGCGCGCGGCGACCACGCGACCGGGGCGCAGGGCGTGCACCGGGGCCAGCGGGACGCTCGGGTGGGCCAGGGCCGGCAGCGCCTCCTGGGCGACGGTCTCGTGCACCTCCGACGACGTGCGCTGCGCCGGCGCCGGTGCGGGCCGGGCAGCCGGGCGGGCCGGCGCACGGAGCGACTGGCGGGCCGCGGCGCGGGCGGCGCGGCGCGCGGCCAGCCGCTCGCGGCGGGCGACCTTGCGCAGCACCAGCACGTAGCCCGCGGTCGCGAGGGTGGCGAGCGCCTGGAGGGTCCACAGCCACGGCGTGAGCAGCAGCGCACCGGCCAGCGACGCGAGGGTGAGCAGCACCAGGCCGCCCAGCACCCGGCGGCGCACCGCGTGCACGTCCACCGCGAGCTCGCCCGACGTGCGCAGCACCGCGCGGTCGATCGACACCCGCTCGGTCTCCGCGTGCCGCGCGGGGTCCACCGCACGACGCCGCTGCAGGGTCCGCCCCGAGTCGGCAGCCTCGATCCGGCCGTCCTGCCCGTCGCCGCGGGTCACCACCATGGGCACCAGCACGACGAACCACAGCACGACCAGAGCGGCCAGCAGCACACCCGATCCCATACGACACCACCCGTCACATCAGTCACTCGCCCGGCGAGGTTAAGCACCGCGGACGGCGGGACGAGGGAGGCGCGCGGGTGTGTCGAGGATGTGTTGTGGGACCGGTGTGACAGGAGACGGCGTGTCCCCCGCGACCACCTCGGCGCCGGCCGCCGCGCGTGCTATGCCGACGAGCCGATCAGTCGACGGGTCGACCCGGCGCCGACCGCTCCCAGCGGTCCAGCACCCCGCGCGGCAGGTCCTCGGCGAGCAGCGCGTAGCTCAGGTGGTCGCGCCAGTCGCCGTCGATGTCGAGGTAGCGGCGCAGCAGCCCCTCGCGCTGGAACCCGAGCCGCTCCACCAGCCGCTGGCTGGGCCCGTTCTCCGGGCGGATGTCGGCCTGGAGCCGGTGCAGCCCGGCCGGGCCGAAGGCGTGGTCGCACACCAGGGCCACGGCCAGGGAGGCGATCCCCCGGCCGGCCACCGAGCGGTCGATCCAGTAGCCCAGGTACCCGGCGCGGAGCGCTCCCCGGACGATGTTGTCCACGGTGACCTGACCGGCCAGCCGGCCGTCGACGCGGATCGCGAAGGGCAGCGAGGTGCCCGTGCGGGCGCGCCGGGCCATGATCCGGCGCATCGCCCGGTAGCCCGCGGGGCTGTGCCGGGCCTGCCAGGAGACGGGGGCCGTGGGTTCCCAGGGGCGCAGCCAGTCCTCGTTGGTCAGCCGCACCCGGCTCCACTCGGCGGCGTCCCGGCGGCGCAGCGGGTGCAGCTCCACCGGTCCTCGGGCGAGCCGGGCCGGCCAGCCGGGGTGCAGCAGCGGATCGGTCACGGCACGCGGGGTCAGCCGCCGAGCAGCAGCGGCATGACGGTGACCAGCCCACCGGCGGCCACCTCGGTGACGTCCTCGTCGATGACGATCAGGCAGTTCGCGCGCGCCATCCGCGCCAGCAGGGCGTCGGTGGCCTCCCCCACGGGCTCGACGACGTAGCCGCCGTCGGGGTGGCGCATCACGGTGCCGTGCAGGTACTGGCGGTACCCCAGGGGTGAGAGCAGGTGCTGACCGGAGATCGCCTGCACCGTGCGCCGGAACAACTGCCGCTTGCCGAGCATCAGGCGGATGGCGGGCCGGACGAACACCTCGAAGGAGACCAGGGCCGCGACCGGCTCCCCCGGGACGCAGATGACCGGCACCTCGTCGCGCCCCAGCCGGCCGAAGCCCTGGGCCGGGCCGGGGTGCATGGCCACCTGGCTGACGCGCATGCCCCCGAGCCCGGCCAACGCCTCCTGCACCATGTCGAACGCGGGGCCGGTGAAGGTGCCGGAGACCAGCACCAGGTCGCTGCGCAGCAGCTGGCTCTCGAGCACCTCGGCCAGCCGCCGCTGGTCGCCGGGCAGGATCCCCCAGCGGTAGGCGTCGGCCCCCGCGTCGCGGGCGGCCGCGGCCAGCGCGTAGCTGTTGACGTCCACCACCTGCCCCGGCGCGAGGGGTGAGGTGATCTCCACCAGCTCCGTGCCGGCGCTGAGCACCGCCACGCGCGGGCGGGGCCGGACGAGGACGCGGTCGCGCCCGACGGCGGCCAGCAGGCTGATCTGCGCGGGCCCGATCGGGGTGCCGACGTGCACGGCCGGGTCACCCGGGGTGACGTCGTCACCGGTCCGGCGCACGTAGCTGCCCACGGGTGGCCCGGCCTGGACGGCGACCCGCGCCGCACCGTTGTCGGTCCACACGGCCGGGACGACGACGTCGGCCCCGGACGGGAGCATGGCCCCCGCGGCGACCCGCATCGCCAGCCCCGGGCCGATGGACGACGGCTCGCTGGCCCCCGCGACGCTCTCCCCCACGACCGGCAGCTCCACCGGCCGGGCGACGGTCGCGTCCGCGACGTCCTCGGCCCGCACGGCGTAGCCGTCGAGGGCGGCCTGGTCGAACGCCGGCAGCGCCCGCTGGCTGACGACGTCCTCGGCGCAGAGCAGCCCCTGGGCGTCGAGGACGGCGAGCTCGATCGGGTCCGGCTGCGGCACGGCGGCCAGGATCTCGTCGAGGTGCCGCTCGACGGTGCGCACGAGGGGTGAGGCATCGGAGCGCCCGTCGGCGGGCAGCGGCACCGGGCCGGTGAGCGCGCGCTGCGGCGCCACCGGGCCGGACGGGGCGCCGACCGGGCCGGTCCGCCGGGGCGGGGCCATGGGCATGTCGACCTGCGCGGTGTCCCGGTGGCCCCGGAACTCCCCGCCGTTGCTGCCGTCCTCGCTCTGCCCGGGCATCCTCACCACCGTCGTCCCGCCGTGCCGTCCGCCGGCACCGCCCCGTGCGGCAGCGCCGCCCCAGGCCGGGGCCGGCGTCGTGCCACGGGTCCGATCGTGCCCTCGCGGGCGCCGGTCAGGACGGCGACGCGCCCTCGGGGGGCAGCTCGGTGACGAAGTCGCGCAGCCACCCGCGCAGGGCGGGGCCCAGGTCGTCGCGCTCGGCGGCCAGCCGGATGACCGCCTTCAGGTAGTCGAGCTTGTCGCCGGTGTCGTACCGGCGGCCGCCGAAGACGACGCCGTGGACGGGCTCGCCGCGCTCGACGAGCGTGGCGAGGGCGTCGGTCAGCTGGATCTCCCCGCCGCGCCCGGGTGCGGTCTCCCGCAGGACGTCGAAGACCTCCGGCGCGAGCACGTACCGCCCGATGATGGCGAGGCTGCTGGGGGCCTCGTCGACGGGAGGCTTCTCCACCAGGCCGGTGACCGCCACGACGTCGCCGCCGTCGTCGGTGGGCTCGACCGCCACGGCGCCGTACTTGTCGATGTTCTCCCGCCCGACGTCGAGCAGCGCGATCACCGAGCCGCCGTGCTCGGCCTGGACGGCGAGCATCTGCTCGAGCAGGTGGTCGCGGGCGTCGATCAGGTCGTCGCCCAGCAGCACGGCGAACGGCTCGTCGCCGACGAAGGCGGCCGCCTGCAGCACCGCATGACCCAGCCCGCGGGCCTCGCCCTGGCGCACGAAGTGCACCTGCGCGACCTCGGTGGACTCGTGCACGGCGGCGAGCCGCCCGTCGTCGCCCTTCTTCTCGAGGGCGCTCTCGAGCTCGGGGGTGCGGTCGAAGAAGTCCTCGATGGCCGCCTTGCCGCGACCGGTCACCATGAGCACCTCGGGCAGCCCGGCGCGGGCGGCCTCCTCGACGATGTACTGGAGGGCCGGCCGGTCCACGACCGGGAGCAGCTCCTTCGGGACGGCCTTGGTGGCCGGCAGGAAGCGGGTGCCCATGCCTGCGACGGGGATGACCGCCTTCCGGGCCGTACGGGTGAGAGGCATCGACATGCAGCGCAGCCTAACGACCCCGCACTGGTGAGCACCTCGCCCGACGGGGTTCCCGCCAGGGCCGCGCTCGGCGCCGAGCTGCTGCGGCTCCGGCGCACCAGCAGCAGCGAGGCGGCGCACCCGGAGCGGCGAGGCCGGGCGGCGGGCCCGGTCGCGGTGGCGGCCGTGGTCACGCCGTCCGGCGGACGGCAGGCGCTACCGGCGGGTCACTGACACAGTGGGCGCACCCAGCCCCGACGCCGTGGAGTGACCGTGTCGCCCGAGATCGTCACCATCGTGGCCCTCGTCGTGATCTTCGCGATCGCGACCGTCCTGCCGATCAACATGGGTGCGCTGGCCTTCGTCGCCGCCTTCGTGGTGGGCACCCTCTCGGTCGGGCTCACGACCGACGACATCATCGCCGGCTTCCCCGCCGGGCTGGTGCTGACCCTGATCGGGGTCACCTACCTGTTCGCGATCGCCCAGAACAACGGCACCGTCGACCTGCTGGTCCGGGGCGCGGTGAAGTTGGTCGGCGGCCACGTGGCGGCCATCCCCTGGATCATGTTCTTCGTCACCGCGGTGCTCACCGCCATCGGCGCGCTGTCCCCGGCCGCGGTGGCGATCATCGCGCCGATCGCGCTCACCTTCGCCGCACGGCACGACATCAGCCCGCTGCTGATGGGGATGATGGTCATCCACGGCGCGCAGGGCGGCGGCTTCTCACCCATCAGCGTCTACGGCGTGACGGTCAACGGCATCGTGGAGAACGAGGGGCTGCCCGGCAGCCCGCTGGCGGTCTTCCTCGGCGCGCTGTTCTTCAACATCGCCATCGCGATCGTGCTGTTCTTCGTCCTCGGCGGCCGGAAGCTCCTCGGCCGCAAGGTGGCCGCGGAGCCGGTCCCCCACGCCGAGCACGCCCACGGCACCGTGGTGCGCGGCCACGGCGCGGCGCCCGGCCCCGGCGTCGGCGGGGACGACGACGAGCACGTCCACCCCGACCGACCGGCGCCCGTGCGCTTCGAGCAGGTCCTCACGCTCGTCGGGCTGGTCGTCGTCGCCGTGCTCGCGCTCGCCTTCGACCTGGACATCGGCTTCGTCGCGATCACCGTCGCCGTCGTCCTCGCGCTCTTCTCCGCCGCGCAGCACAAGGGCGCGGTGAGCCAGATCAGCTGGTCGACCGTCCTGCTCATCGCCGGCGTGCTGACCTTCGTGTCCGTCCTCGAGGAGGCCGGCACGATCGACTACGTCGGCGACGCCGTCATCGGCCTGGGGGTGCCGCTGCTCATCGCGCTGCTGCTCGCCTACATCGGCGGCGTGGTGTCGGCGTTCGCGTCGTCGACGGCGATCATCGGGGTCGCCATCCTGCTCGCGGTGCCGTTCCTGGAAGAGGGGTCGATCAGCGCCGTGGGCGTGGTGGTCGCCCTGTCCGTGGCCTCGACGATCGTCGACGTCAGCCCGTTCTCGACCAACGGCGCGCTGGTGCTGGCCAACGCCCAGGACGTGGACAGGGACCGCTTCTACAAGCAGATCCTGGCCTACGCGGCGATCGTGGTGGCCGTCGGACCGCTGCTGTCGTGGCTGGTGTTCGTCGTCCCCGGCTGGCTGTGAGGGGGCCCTGGCCCGAATGCCTTAGCGCTGAGAGACTGCACCGGTGCCACCGCGGACGCGGTGCCTGACCGAGGGAGAATGCTGTGCCCGGACCGCTGGACGGCGTCCTCGTCGTCGACCTGACCCGCGCCCTCGCCGGGCCGCACGCCGCGATGATGCTCGGCGACCTCGGCGCCCGGGTGATCAAGGTGGAGACGCCGGGGACCGGTGACGACACCCGCAGCTGGGGGCCGCCGTTCGTCACCCCCGAGGGAGGTGACCGCGAGTCCACCTACTTCCTCTCGACGAACCGCAACAAGGAGTCGATCACCCTCGACCTCAAGGACGAGGCCGACAAGACGGTGCTCACCGGCCTGCTCCAGCGCGCCGACGTGCTGCTGGAGAACTTCCGGCCCGGCACGCTGGCCCGGCTGGGCTTCGGCACCGACGTGCTCGCCGAGCTGAACCCGCGGCTGGTGACCCTCGCGATCAGCGGGTTCGGCCACGACGGCCCCGAGGGCGGCCGCGCGGGCTACGACCAGATCGCCCAGGGCGAGGGTGGCCTGATGTCGCTCACCGGATCCGGGCCGGAGGACCCCCAGCGCGTCGGCGTCCCGATCGGCGACCTGCTGGCCGGCATGTACGGGGCCTACGGCGTGCTCGCCGCGCTGATCGAGCGGGGCCGGACCGGCCGCGGCCAGGTGGTGCGCACCTCGCTGCTCGCGGCGATCGTCGGGGTGCACGCGTTCCAGGGGACGGCGTGGACGGTGGCGGGGAAGGTCGGCGCGGCGCAGGGCAACCACCACCCCTCGATCGCCCCCTACGGGCTGTTCCACTGCCAGGGCGGCAGCGTCCAGGTGGCCTGTGCGAACGACTCGCTCTGGCGGAAGCTGTGCGCCGAGTTCGGCTTCGACCCCGAGGCACCCGGGATGGCGACCAACGGCGACCGCGTGGAGCACCGCGCGGAGGTGATCGCGCTGCTCGAGGCGGCGTTCGCCGACATCCCCGCCGAGGACCTGCTGGCCCGGCTGGCGAAGGTGGGCATCCCGTCGGGCAAGGTCCGGTCGATCGACGAGGTGTACGGCTGGGACCAGGCGCTGTCCCAGGGTCTGCTGGTCGACGTCGACCACGCCACCCTCGGCCGGGTGCAGCTGCCCGGGCCGCCGCTCCGGTTCTTCTCCGCCGGGCCGGAGGGCGAGACCGAGACGACCCGCCGCGAGCACACCGCTCCCCCGGTGCTGGGTGCCGACGGCGACGCCATCCGCGCCTGGCTGAACGGGCCGGCCGCGTGACCGCTCGCCCGGACGCCCGCAGCCTGCGCGATCTCGTCCTCGACCCCGGTTCGTGGCAGTCCTGGGATTCCCCCGTCCCGGCCCGCGACGTCCCGGCCGACTACGCCGCCGAGCTCGCCCGCGCCGCGGAGAGGTCGCGGCAGGACGAGTCGGTGATCACCGGCGAGGGCCGGTTGCGCGGGCGCCGGGTCGCCGTCGTCGCCGGGGAGTTCGGCTTCCTCGCCGGGTCGATCGGGGTGGCCGCCGCGGAACGGCTGGTCGCGGCGGTGGAGCGGGCCACCGACGAGGGCCTGCCGCTGCTGGCCGCGCCGGTGTCGGGCGGCACCCGGATGCAGGAGGGCACCGTCGCCTTCCTGCAGATGATCGGCATCACCGCCGCCATCGCGCGGCACAAGGAGGCGGGCCTCCCGTACCTGGTCTACCTGCGCCACCCCACCTTCGGCGGCGTGCTCGCCTCGTGGGGGTCGCTCGGGCACGTGACCATCGCCGAGCCCGGCGCCTCGATCGGTTTCCTCGGCCCGCGGGTGTTCGAGGCGCTGTACGGCGAGCCGTTCCCGGCCGACGTGCAGACCGCCGAGAACCTGGCCGAGCACGGCCTGATCGACGCCGTCGTCCCGCCCGAGCTGATCGCGGAGGTCGCCGACCGCGCGCTGCGCGTGCTCTCGGCGCGGCAGACCTGGCACCTCGACGTGCGGGACGCCGAACGCCCCACGCCGGAGGACGGCACCGACGCCGACGATCCGGAGGACGGGCGCACCGCGTGGGACGTCGTGACGGCGTCGCGGCGCGAGGACCGCCCCGGGGTCCGCCGGCTGCTGCGGACCGCGGCGACCGACGTCGTCGGGCTCTCCGGCACCGGCGCCGGCGAGAAGGACCCCGGGCTGCTGCTGGCGCTGGCCCGCTTCGGCGGGGCGCCGTGCGTCGTGCTGGGACAGGACCGGCGCGGGCAGTCGATGTCGGCGCCGCTGGGGCCGGCGGCGCTGCGCGAGGCGCGGCGCGGCATGCACCTGGCCGAGCAGCTGCGGCTGCCGCTGGTGACGCTCATCGACACCCCCGGCGCGGCGCTCTCCCGCGAGGCCGAGGAGGGCGGCCTGGCCGGGGAGATCGCCCGCTGCCTGCACGACCTCGTCGTGCTCAGGGCGCCCACCCTCGCGGTGCTGCTGGGGCAGGGCACCGGCGGTGGCGCGCTCGCGCTGGTGCCGGCCGACCGGGTGCTGGCGGCGGCCAACGGCTGGCTGGGCCCGCTGCCGCCGGAGGGGGCCAGCGCGATCGTGCACCGGACCGTCGACCGGGCCGACGAGATGGCCGCGCACCAGGGCGTGCGGGCCACCGACCTGTGGCGGGCGGGGATCGTCGACCGGGTGGTGCCCGAGCGGCCCGACGCGGCCGACGAGCCGGCCGAGTTCTGCCTGCGGCTGGGCCGGGTGCTGGGCGAGGAGCTGGCCGGGCTGCTCGGCCGCGACGACACCGAGCGCTTCCGCACCCGGCTGCACCGCTACCGCCATCTCGGCCGCTGACCTGCCGGAATGATCAGGTGACAGTGAGGATGTAGGCGAGCCCCGCAGCAGCCGTTCCTGACCCTTCAGGTGACTGGCCTCGGGTCTTTATCCGGATTTGTCGGTTCGGTCGCTGCGGGGCTCGCTGCACTCACCAGACGTGGCGGTGTGACCTCATAGGAGCCTGTGCCAGCAGGCACCCATCACTGTCTTGTCCGCTCGCCCGGCGGTGCGTGCCGCCCTGTCGGTTGCGAGCGAGGAGGACGGCGATGACCACCATCGCACCAGAGACTGTCCCGGGCCAGGTCCAGGTGGCCGGTGGCGTGGACACCCATTGCGACACCCACACCGCGGCCGCGGTCGACACCACCGGGCGGCTGCTGGGCCACCGGCAGTTCCCGGCCACCGCGGCCGGCTACCGGCAGCTGCTGGCCTGGCTGCGGACCTTCGGCGCCCTGCTGGTCGTCGGGATCGAGGGCACCGGCGCCTACGGCGCCGGCCTGGCCCGCCACCTGGCGGCCGAGGGCGTGGCGATGCTCGAGGTCGACCGGCCCGACCGCAAGCTGCGCCGGTTGGCCGGCAAGTCCGATCCGCTGGATGCCGAGGCCGCCGCCCGCACCGCACTGGCCCGCACCCGCACCGGCACCCCCAAGGACCGCAGCGGGCAGGTGGAGGCGTTGCGCAACCTGCGCGTGGCTCGCAGCAGCGCGGTGGATCAGCGGGCGGACTGCCAGCGGCGGATCAAATCGCTGATCGTCACCACCGCCGAGCCCCTGCGAGCCCAGCTGCGCGGCCTGAAGGACAGCCGGTTGATCACCACCTGCGCCGGCCTGCGCCCGGACCCGGCCCGCATCGGCGAACCGGAGCAGGCCGCCAAGACCGCCCTGCGCGCCCTGGCCCGCCGCCACGCAGCCCTGACCGCCGAGATCGACGACCTGGACAAGCTCATCGGCCCGCTGGTCACCGCCATCAACCCCGAGCTGATGACCCGCACCGGCGTGGGCCCCGACGTCGCCGGACAGCTGCTGGTCACCGCCGGGCAGAACACCGACCGGCTGCACTCCGAACCGGCCTTCGCCATGCTCTGCGGCGTCGCCCCCATCCCGGCGTCCTCGGGCAGAACCCACCGCCACCGGCTCAACCGCGGCGGCGATCGCCAAGCCAACGCCGCCCTCTACCGCGTCGCGCTCTGCCGGATGCGCTGGGAGCCACGCACCCGTGCCTACGTCGAACGCCGCACTAA
>NZ_JASNFN010000043.1:0-9065 GCF_030731085.1 Blastococcus carthaginiensis
CCCCCCCGGGTCCGACATCGGCATCTCTCAGCCGTTCGCGGCCGGCGGGGCCGCCGACCGGAGCCGCTTGCGGATGTGGCCGGAGAAGATCGACTCGACCACCTCGTCTGGGGTGAAGTCCCCGGTCAGCTCGCGAACCGGCCGGCCGTCGCGGAACACCAGGACCCGATCGCAGAGCATGGTCAGCTCGGTCTCGTCCGTACCGGCGACGAGCACCGCGCAGCCCTCGGCGGCCGCCCGGCGGACGGCCTCGCTGATGGTCTGGCGGGCACCGACGTCCACCGCCTGGGTGGGCTCGTGCAGGACGAGCAACCGCGGACCGGTGGCCAGCCACTTGGCCAGCAGCACCTTCTGCTGGTTGCCGCCGCTGAGCTTCCCGACCAGCTGGGACGGGTCCGGGGGGCGGACGTCGAGCCGCTCCACCCACTCGCCGACGACGGCGGTCTCCGCGGCCCGCTCGACCGGGAGGACTGCGGAGCGGGTGCGGCGCCGCGGCAGCAGGACGTTGTCGGCCACGGTGAGCTCCAGCGCCAGGCCCGCGTGCTCGCGCCCCTCCGGCACCAGCGCCACGCCGGCCGCGATCGCCGTCCCGACGTCGAAGCGCGCCAGGTCGTGGCGGTCCTCGCCCAGCTGCAGGGTGCCCTGCCGGGCCGGCCGGGCACCGGTCAGCAGGTAGGGCAGCTCGTCGTGCCCGGAGCCGGCCAGGCCGGTCACCCCGACCACCTCGCCGGGGTGCAGCTCCAGGTCGACGCCGGCCACCAGCTCGCCGCGCAGCCCGCGGACGGCGACTCCGCCGTCGGATCCCGTGGGAGCCGGCCCGGAGGGAGCCCGGCGGACGACCTGCTCCAGCGTGCGGCCCATGATCGCGCGGACCAGGTCGTTCTCCGTCAGGTCGGCCGTGGGCAGCCCGGCCTCGACCACCACGCCGTCGCGCAGCACGGTCACCCGGTCGGTCGCCTCCAGCACCTCCTCCATGTGGTGGCTGATCAGCAGGGCGGCCGTCCCGGTGGCGACGACGTCCTCGAGCATGTCGTAGAAGTGCTCGAGGCTGGCGCGGCTGAGCGAGCGGGTGGACTCGTCGAACACGATGAGCCCGCGCCCGGGGGTCGCGTGCTGCAGCGCCCGCGCGATGGCGACCGTGGCCCGCTCCTCCTCGGAGAGCTCGCCCACCCGGGCGTCCAGCGGAACCGGCCGGCCGAGGCGCTCGAGCACCGCGGAGGCGTCGCGGCGCTCCTCGTCCCAGCGGATGGCGCGGGTGAGCGGGCTCGCGCGGAACCGGCCCACCCGGAGGTTCTCCACCACGGTGAGGTCGTCGACCAGGCCGAGGCTCTGGTGGACCACCGCCAGCCCGCGCGCCGCGGCCTCGCGGGGGCGGACGGGGAGCCGCAGCGGCTCCCCGTCCACCAGCACCCGGCCGCCGGCGTCCGGTGCGTGGTACCCGGTCAGGACCTTGGCGAGCGTGGACTTGCCGGACCCGTTCTGCCCGATCAACCCGTGGATCTCCCCGGGCGCCACGTCCAGGTGCACGTCGCGCAACGCCTGGAACCGGCCGAAGGTCTTGGCGACCTTCTCGACGCTGAGGCGCACCATGCCCGTGCCCTCCTCGTCCGTGGCGGGTGCCGGGGCCTCCGCGACGGCCGGGCTCAGTTCTGGCCCCAGAGCGCGGCGAACTGCTGCTCGTAGTCGGTCGGGCCGAACCACTCGCCGGAAGCCTGGGCTTCCTCGGTGAGCTCGATGTCGCCGATGTTCGCAGGAGTGAACAGGCGGTAGGAGACGTCGTACTCGGGCACCTCCTGGCCCGCCACGAGCCGGAAGATGGCATCGGCGGTGGCCCAGCCCTGGTAGCGGAAGTTCTGCGCGACGTCGGCCTGCAGCTGCTGGTCGTCGGCGAGCTGCTGCAGCCCGTCCAGGGAGGCGGCGGCCGTGCCGATCTCGATCTGGGCCGCGTTCGGGGTCTGCTGGATGCCGGCGATGGTGGGCTGCACGAAGACCTCGAACTCGCTCAGCACGTAGCCCGTGTCGGGGTTGCTCAGGATCGCCGCGCTGGTCGAGGAGGGGATGAGCGGGAAGTTCGAGGCGGAGACCTCGTTGACGACGACGGTGCAGTCGGGGCAGTTCTCGGCGAACGCCTCCTCGCCGGCCTCGGCGAAGGCGACGGTCGAGGGGTTGTCGGTGACCTTCTGGAGGACGACGGTCGCGTCGCCGCCGGAGTCGACGGTCATCCAGTCGGCGACGGTGGCCACCATCTCCGACGTCGGGGCGTTTACGTAGGCGAGCGTCTCGTCGGCCGGCTGCTCGTCGCTGGGAAGCTGGTTGCCGATGATCACCGGGATACCGGCCGCGCGGGCGGCCTCGATGCCGTTGGCCGCCATCCCGTAGGGGATGGAGTCGGTGACGATCGCCGCGGCGCCGGCCCCGATGGCCTGCTCGAGGCAGCCGCCGACCTGCGAGGGGTTGGCGCCGCCGTCGCAGACCTGCAGATCGACCCCCACGGTGTCCAGCGCCTCGCCGATCTTCTCGCCGTACAGCTGGAAGACGCGGTTCTGCGCGGTCAGCGGGATGTAGTAGACGGTCTGTCCGGCCAGCGCCGACGGGTCGACCGGCTCAGTGGGCACCTCGAAGCTGTCCCGCGGCTCCATCGCCGCCTCGACGTCGGCCTGCACGTCCGCGAGGGCGCCGTCGGCAGCTCCGCTCGCACCGGACGCGCTCTCGGAGTCGGAGGCGGTGGTGCCGGGGGAGCAGGCGGCGAGCAGCGCGACGGCGAGGACGGCGGCGCCGGTCGAGCCGATCGTGGAGCGGCGGATGCGCATGGGGGGAGAACCTTTCGACGTGGGGGTCGGTGCTCAGGGGGGGTGGAGGAGAGCGGGGCCGGACGGCGGATCAGCCGGTGCGGCGGTGGAGCAGCGTGGAGACGGTGACGGCGACGACGAGGACGCCGCCGTAGAAGACGCTGGTCACCCAGCCGGTGTAGCCCAGGAGGTTGAGGCCGAGGATGCCCGTGGCCAGGAAGTAGACGGCGATCCAGGCGCCGAGCGGGTTGAACCGGCCCGGCAGGAGGATCGCGGTGCCGAGGAAGGTGGCCGCGAAGGTCGGCAGCAGGTAGGTCTGCGACGAGCCGGGATCGAAACCACCCACCGCAGCGGCGGAGAGCACGCCGCCGAGACCACCGATCACACCGGCCGCCACGAACGCGCCGAAGCGGATCCGGTCGACCCGGATGCCGGCGAGCCGGCTCACCTCGCGGTTGGCCGCGACGAAGCGCATGTTGCGGCCCAGCGGGGTGACCATGAGCACGTAGGCGAACCCCAGCATGAGCAGCAGACCCCAGTAGAAGGAGACCGGCAGCCCGGCGACCCGGTACAGCGAGATCTCGCCGAACTCACGGGGCAGGCCGCTCGTGGTGGTCAGGTCGGTCAGCCACAGGGCCACACCGAGCAGGAGCGTGCCCATGCCGAGGGTGACGACGATGGTGTTCACACCCAGCCGGACGACGAGGACGCCGTTCACCGCCCCGACCAGGGTGGCCGCGACGATCGCGGCGAGCGAGGCTCCCCACACGTTCCAGTCGTGGTCGACCACCAGGACCGGCAGCAGCGTGGCCGACAGGCCCAGGACCGAGGCGACCGAGAGATCGACGAACTCCCCCACGCAGATCGTGCACAGCAGGGCAGCGGTGAGGAACACCAGCGTCTGCTGGCTGCTGAAGATCGTCTGGAAGGTGCCGGTGGTGAGGAAGCGGTCGGGCTCGAGGAGCCCGTAGACGGCGATGAGGGCCAGCCAGACGCCGAGGACGGCGAAGCGCGAGGCGAACCTCCCGGCGGACGAGGGCCCGCGGTCGCGGAGAGGAGCCGGAGCGTCCGGGGGTGCGGACGGCGCCGCAGCAGCGGGCGTCGGGGTTGGTGCGGGCACGGCGGCCTCCTGCGGCACGTCGTTGTGGCGGAGCTAACAGTCGTGACAGGCTGGCAGCTCATTAGACACTGTGTCAAGACGCACGTCGAGGCGTCACATCGCGGCTCGGTGTTGCTCCATCGAGTCGGCGAAAGCGCTGGTGGGAGCCGTGCGGCAGGCATGCCTCGGGCCGCGACGCCGGGGTGGACGTCGCGGCCCGAGGATGGTGTGGTCGGTGCCGGGCGGGTCAGCCCACGCGCAGCTCCATCAGGTCCTCGCCGACGATCAGCCGGCCCGAGTAGCCCGTGCGTGCCTGCTGCCAGCGCCCCATCGCGTTGCCTTCCGGCAGCAGGTGCGTGAGCACGAGGTTCTTCGCGCCGGCGGGCTCGGCCACGTCCCGGCCGACCTGCTCGATCGTCGTGTGCGACTCGATCAGGTGTGCCCCGAGGGGCACGCCGATCTGCGCCGGCAGGGTCTGCACGAGGCGGTCCACCCAGAGCGGGTCGATGACCTCGTGCACCAGGTAGTCGGTGTCCGCCGCCAGTTCGATGAGGTTCTCGCTCACGGTCGTGTCGCCGGACACGGTGACGGAGCCGTCCGGGGTGTCGAGGCGGAAGGCGAACGACGGCGCGGTCGGCCGGTGGTCGACCAGCGTGGCGGTGATCCTGACCTCCTCGTCGGCCCACACCTCGAACGGTGCGACGCGCGGCGGAACACCCGCCGGATCGATCTCCCATCTCCCCGTCAGGTCGATGTCCTGCACGTCGAAGAGGTTCTGCGGCGGCGCGAAGGCGGTGTCCCGGGCGCGGTCGTTGAAGTCGGCGGCCCAGGCCTGCTGCAGGTGCCGGGTCATGCCCGCGATGCCAGGCGTGGGCTCGGCCGGGTTGAAGACCGGCGGCGGCTGCTCGCCGGCCAGACCCCGGTACTCGGGGAGGCTGCCACGGTCACCCGGGCCGAAGACCCGGATGGGCGGAGCGGCCCGGTCCCGGCCGGCCGTGTTGATCGGTCCGGTGGCGTAGGTCGCCGGCCAGTCCAGCAGGTGGTCGCTGTGCATGTGGGTGAAGAAGATCCCGCGGACCTGCGTCAGCGCGGTGGCCGCCCCGGTCGGGCCGGACAGGCCGCTCTGCCGCAGCCGCAGGAGCGACCCCAGGCCGAGGTCCACGACGTACACCCGATCCCCGTACGCGACGGCGGTGGAGATGCCGAACCGCTCACCCGCGAGGAAACCGGGTCCGCCCGCGGTGCCCAGCAGGACCAGGCGGGTGCGTCCCTTGCGACCACGGCCGGTCGGGCCGGGCGCCTGGGCGTGCGCGGGAACCGCGCCGGCAGCGAGCAGCCCGCCCGCTGCGGCGGTCGCGCCCAGGACCTTGAGGAAGTTGCGCCGGTTGGACTCGGGCAGCGAGGGATCTTCGGCCACGCGAGCTAGGACGTCACACATCTGTTCTCCATCTCGTGGGGGAGTGCTCGGCTCTGCGATCGGATCGGCGCCGCCGCGGCCGTCGAGGGATCGGTCGCGGGCGCGCTCGGACGTGCTACCGCGGCTCGGTCGCGCGCGTGGTGTAGGGCAGCACCAGCCGCGACGGGTGCTGCGCGTCGCGGTAGACCTTGTGGGTGACCGGCCGGCCCACCGGGAGGTGGAAGGCATCCGGCGGCAGCAGGGAGTTGTGGTCGTCGGCCAGCGGCTCGTCGTTGGAGAGCTCGGCCACCAGCCGGTGCCCCGGCAGCAGGGTCGCGGCGAACGGGTAGAGCCGCAGCACGTACTCCTCGATCACCCCGGGCTCGACCGGCACCGCCCGGATGTGCGGGTGGTACGGGTTGCCCTCGGTGGTCCGCTCCTCGTCCAGCTCGCGGTGCGAGGCCTTGAGGTAGCCGGTGGTGAGCAGCTGGCGCTTCCCGTTGGGGGCGGTATCCCACAGCCGGAGGATGAAGTTGGTGTCCGGCTGGTCGATCTCGACGAACAGGTGCGCAGCACCCGTGCCGACGAGCTCGGTCGGCTCCTCGAACGGTGCGGTGCTCCAGCTGACGATCTGCACCTCGTCGGTGACCGTGAGCGGCGCCTGGTAGAAGCCGTCCGGCGCGGCGTGCTCCGGGCCCATCAGCTCCGGCCGGGCGGCGAGCTTGCCCCGCGGGCGCAGGTAGAGCGGCCGGTGCTCGACCGGCTTGGGCGGCCACTGTTCGGCGGTGACGACCTCGCGCGAGCCCTCGACGAACACGCTCACCGCAGGGGAGTCCATGACCCCGTTGTCGACGCCCTTGAGCCAGTACTCGTACCAGCGGAACATCTCGTCGTGCTCCTCGACCCAGGGGCGCGACTGCATGGGCGGGTAGGAGCCGATGACGAGCTTCTTGGGACCGGTCAGGGTCTCGAACAGCTCGATGTGCCCGTCGACGGTCCACCCGCGGCCCTGGTCGATCTGCAGGTAGACCGGGATGTCGATGTTCCGGGCCAGGTTGATCGGGTTGCGTTCCTCGTACCACTCGCCGTCGAGCTCGTTGAGCACGATGTCGAACCACGCCTCGTGGTGCTTCGGGTAGTTCAGGACGTGCACGAGGTTCGGCCAGGCGGCGACGTCGGGATCGGCCAGTCGCTCGGCGACCCGCTTCGCGACCTCCTCCTCCGAGTACGTCTCGAGCATCCGTGAGGTGATCCGGTCGGTGAACGCCCAGCCGGAATCGCCGCCGCGGCCCTCGCGAGCCGCGCGCGGCATGAACCACATGATCCCGCCGTGGTACGTGGTCTCGTAGAAGTCGAAGTGCCCACCGGACACGAAGATCGCCTTCAGCGACGGCGGCCGCTCGGCGGCGGCCAGCACCTGCATCGAGCCGTAGTAGGAGATGCCGATCATGCCGACGTTGCCGTCGCACCACGGCTGCGCCGCGACCCACTCGATGAGGTCGTAGGCGTCCTGGCCCAGCGACACGCCACCGGCGTTGTAGTTGCCGACGTGCTCGCCCTCGGACGCTCCGGACCCGCGCAGGTCGCCGATGACGTGGACGTAGTCCTCGGCGACGACGCGGGCGATGTCGCCGGCCTCGATGCAGCCGTCCCACATGGGGCTCGGGCGGCGCTGCGGCGGCATGGTCAGCGCGAGCGCCTGCAGCTCCTTGCCGTACGGGCTCAGCGCCACCAGGGCGGGGCGCGGCTTGTCCTCGCTGCCTGCGTAGGCGTCGGCGACCAGCGTGACGCCGTCGCGCATCGGGACCCGGAGATCCTTGCGGACGGCGATCTGCTGCCCGCCGGCGTCGATCCGTCGGATGTCAGCCATGGGCGCGCGTCTCCTTCTCGAACAGCGTGCGGTAGCCGTGCAGCGTCGTGAAGAACGGCGACGGCTCGAGCGTGGGGTCGCCGGTGTAGCCGAGCTCCTCGGCGACGCGGGCGAAGGGGGAGTGGGCCGAGCCGGTCTCCTGGACCCCGGTCGCCAGGTACCGGCGGGCGGCCACGGAGACGCGGGCCTCGATGTCGAGGCTGCCCTGCAGGGCTTCGGCCGCCTGCTCGCGGTCGAGCTCGACGCCGTAGGGCACACCCTCGGCGGTGCGGTACGGGTGGCCGAGGTACAGGTGCCGTGGGCGGACGACATCGCGCAGGTGCTGCAGGCTCGCGCGATAGGCGCGCGGGTCCTCGAAGCCGGGGAAGCCGTTGGCCGCGCCGTGCACCTGGACCGCGTCGCCGACGAAGACGTCGTCCTGGCCGTCGACGACGTAGGCGACCGACCCGGCGGTGTGGCCCGGGATGGCGTGCACCGAGACGGTGACGTCGCCGCCCAGCGACAGCGTCTCGCCGCCGCGGACCAGCACGTGCGGCTCCATCTCGCCCGAGATCGCGCCGGCGGCCATCGCCGTC
Organism: Blastococcus carthaginiensis; assembly: GCF_030731085.1. NCBI lineage: Bacteria > Bacillati > Actinomycetota > Actinomycetes > Geodermatophilales > Geodermatophilaceae > Blastococcus > Blastococcus carthaginiensis. The sequence goes on from NZ_JASNFN010000043.1 coordinate 7,730, forward strand.
TGCTTCGCCTCGGCCTCGGGGGCGGAGAGGTAGCGCGCCCGCACGTCCAGGTAGTTCTGCACGTGCGTGCGCCGCGACCGCAGGTACCGGGCGTCGGCCTCGGCGATCACGACCTGGGCCCGGCGGCCGGTGAGCTCCCACAGCGCGTGGGCGCCGCCGACGTGGTCGATGTGCCCGTGGGTGAGCAGGATCCAGCGGACGTCCTCGATCCGGCGGCCCAGGCCCTCGAGCGCCGGAGCCATGCCCTCGGCCGGGGACGAGGCGACGCCGGTGTCGACGATCGCCGGCTCCGGCGCGTCGATGTAGAAGCTGTACAGCCCGAACCGGCCCCAGGGCGAGACCAGCGGGTGGATGTCGACGGTCATCCCTGGACCCCGCGCAGACGGTGCTCATTCAGAAACATGGCGGTCTCCCGGTAGACCCGGGCGAACTCCGGGATCCAGGAGAAGTGCTGCACGAAGCCGTGGCCGGCACCCTCGTACCGGCTCACCGTGGACGGCACGCCGGCCTCGGCCAGCCGCCGGCCGTAGAGCTCACCCTCGTCGCGCAGCGGGTCGTGCTCGGCGGTGACGACCAGCGCCGGAGGCAGGCCGGAGAGGTCGGCGCGCTTGATCGGCGAGACCAGCGGATCGGCCGGGTCGGCGCCGCTGTCCAGGTAGAAGGCGTTGAACGGCTTGAGCCCGGCGGTCTCCATGCCGTAGCCCACAGCGTTGTCCCGCAGCGAGGGGTAGCGGTCCTCGTCGAAGTCCAGGTCGAGCGACGGGTAGAAGAGCACCTGGTGGGTGATGCAGTCACTCTGTCCACTGGCGATGGCGTCGTCGTGGGCCATGGCGGCGACCGCGGCGACGAAGGTGCCACCGGAACTGTCGCCGGCGATCGCGAGGGTGCCGCCGTCCCAGCCCAGCTCGTCGCCGTGCTCGGCGACCCAGCGGACGACGCCGTAGCAGTCCTGCAGGCCCGCCGGGAACGCCGCCTCCGGCGCTCGGCGGTAGCCGACGGAGACGATCGTCAGGCCGGTCTCCTCGGCCAGGTTCCGCGCGACGTGGTCGTGCGTCTCCAGGCTGCCGAGGAAGAACGCGCCGCCGTGGAAGAACACCAGCACCCCGGAGGAGCCGGCCTCGACCGGCGAGTAGATCCGGACGGGGACGTCACCGGCCGGCGTCGGCACCGTGCGGTCCTCGACGGCGTGCAGCGGCAGCCGGTCGGCGAGCGGTGGGACGTGCGCCTCCTCGCCGGCGCGCATGGCGACCGGGTCGAGCGGGCCGGGGGGGGGGGGGGGGGGGGGGGGCCCCGCCGCCCCGCCCCGGGGGGGGGGGGGGGGCGGGGGGGCGGGGGG
>NZ_JASNFN010000044.1:0-27849 GCF_030731085.1 Blastococcus carthaginiensis
CGCGCCGCCGCCCGGCACGCATGGCGACCGGGTCGAGCGGGCCGGGCGGCGGCGCGGGCATCGAGGCCAGCGCCGCCGCGACCTGGGGGTGCAGGGTCATCGGGCGGCCTGCGCGGCGGGCTTCTGGCCGGGGAAGACGTCGTCGAGCTCGTCGTCGGTCCAGCCGTGCCGGGAGATGGCCTGCAGCTCATCGGTGACCGGCTTGCGCTCGGCCTGGAAGGCGGCCAGCGCGGCCGGCACGGAGTCGGCGGCGAGCAGCGCGTCGACCAGCGCGCCGGCGTCCATGATCGCGGAGTTCGCGCCCTGCCCCTGGTGGTGGAGCATCGCGTGGGCGGAGTCGCCCAGCAGGGTCACCGAACCGGTGTGCCAGGTGGCGACCGGGTCGATGTCGTAGACCGCGCGCACGTTCACCGTCGAGAGGTCCAGGTCGCGTGCGATCGCGACGATCCGCTCGTCGAAGCCCTCGACCTTGGCCAGCAGGTCCTCCTTGGTCACCTGCGGCGCCCAGGTGCCGTCGGCGTCCAGGGCGGTGACGTCGAAGGACAGCCCGTCGCGGTGGCGCAGCGGCAGCAGGTAGACCTTGGTGCCGCGGCCGATGTACATGCGCAGGTTGTCGTCGACGACCATGCCGTGGCAGGCATCCGTGGGGATGACCACGCGGTAGGCGTGCTCGCCGGCGAAGACCGGCTCGTGGTCGCCGAACAGTTGCTGGCGCACCGTGGACTTGATGCCGTCGGCGCCGATGACCAGGTCGGCCTCGACCGTCTCGCCGTTGGCGAAGCGCAGCGCCGTCGTCGCCCCGCGGTCCTCGAGCGACTCCAGCTTGTGACCGAGGCGGATCATGCCCTCGGGCAGCACGCCGGTGAGCGCGTCGATGAAGTCGCCGCGGTGGATGAGGTGGGTGTGTGTCTTCAGCTCGTAGTCGTCCATCCCCGGCCACGAGTCCTTCGCGATCGGGTCCCCGGTGGCGGTGAGGATCTCGAAGTAGTCGCTGGGGGAGCTGACCTCCGCGATCGCGTCGAAGACGCCCCACCGGCGGAACAGGGCCATCGTCGAGGGGCGCAGGCCGATGCCGGCGCCGACCTCGTGAATCTCGGTCGCCTGCTCGTACACGGTGACGTCGGCCCCGTGCAGGCTCAGGCCCTTGGCCGCGGCGGCGCCGCCGTACCCCGCACCCACGACGGCGATCTTCAGGTTGCTGATGTCCATGGCTCTAGCTCTCTCAGTTCGTCGTGAGGGTCAGGAAGTCGGCGGGGTTCTCGACGAAGATCCGGTGGATCGTGGCGTCGTCGATGCCCTCTTCCTCGAGGTCGGGGATGAGCTGCTCGTAGATGTAGTTGACGGTGTGGCCCTTGACGCCGGGCCAGCCGAGCGGGCTGCAGTTGGCGTCGGCGGAGGCGAGCACCTGGTCGAGGTGGCCCTCGCCGATCAGCCGGAGGAAGTGCTCGAGCCGCTCGCGGCGGTGCCGGCCCCAGAACGGCGGGTCGGGCAGCTCGAGGTCGTAGCCGAAGGTGTCGAAGCCGATGCGGCCTCCGCTGCCGAGGATCGCCGCCTCGTTGACCTTGCCCTGGCTGACGCCGTCGTCGGCGTGACCGAACAGCACCCGGTCCAGCGGCAGCCCCTCCTCGGCGAAGACCGCCAGCGCCGGCTCCACGTCGACCGCGAGGTGGGTGAAGATCGGCACCCCGGTGAGCAGGGCGGCGCGCGCGGCGGCACGGTAGATGCGGAGGTCCAGCTCCTTCATCCTTAAGCCGCGGCTGACGCCCACCTTGATGATCCCGGCCAGGCTGCCGGTGTCGCCGATGCCGACGGTGATCTCGTGGACGAACTGGCGCATCAGGTAGTCGACCGGCGCCTCGGCGAAGAAGCGCAGCGCGGTGTCGCCGCCGACGAAGCCGGTGGCCGCGACGATGTGCACGCCGGTCTTGGCCGACAGGGACTTGTAGTAGTCGACGTCGCGGCCGTTGCAGATGCCGGTGGCGTCGACGAAGGTGCAGCCGCCGAACTCCTGGCTGTACTCGGCGAACTGCCGCAGCTTGGGAACGGTCTCCTCGTAGCGCTGCTCGGGGCTCTTCCACCACTGGGTGTCGAGCTCCGAGCCGGGCATGCCGTAGCCGATGTGCTCGTGCACGGCGACGAGGCCGAGCTCCTCGGCCGCGATCGGGCCCAGGACGGTGTTGACGCGGGACATGTTCTGCCTCTCCTGGATCCGGGGCTCAGCGCACCGCGAGGAGGTCGCGCGGGTTGGCGACCGAGATGCGCTGGATGTCGGCTTCGGTGACGCCTCGCGAGGCGAGCAGCGGCGCGAACGCGGTGAGCACGTGCGCGTAGGGCAGCTCGTAGGCGGGGTGGCCCTTGGCGACGCCGACGGAGTTGCCCGACAGCAGGACGCGGCCCGCGTGCCCGGCCGCGACGAGCTCCGCGACCAGGTCGGCCCGCTCGGCGTCGCGGACGTGCTCGTCGGAGTCGTTCAGCCCGACGTGGTCGATCGCGACGAAGGCGCCGCGCTCGGCGACGGCGGCGGGCCAGCCGGCGGCGACCGCCTCGGTCCGGTCGAGGTCGCCGACGACGACGCGGTCGGCCGGCAGCCCCTCGTCCAGCACCAGCTGCAGTTCGGCGACGGCGTCCACCCCGTAGCGGATCGAGGCCGGCACGCCGGTGGCCAGCGCCGCCCGGGCCGCGCCGCGGAACAGGCTCTCGTCGGTGGGCGTCAGCCCGCCGCGGGTGCCGGTCGTGGCGACCAGGCCGGCGGCGCCGCGACGCTCGACCCGCGGGACCACCATGCCCTCGGTGACCTCGCGGCCGAACAGGTCGGCGAATTTCTCCGCCGGCCACGGCGTCGGCGGGTTGGTCTGCGGGGTGAGGAAGTAGCCGCCGAGGTTCTCCTCCGGCCCCATGCCGGTCGAGGCGACGACGTGCACGCCGGTCGACCGGGACAGCGCCTCGAGCAACTTCACGTCGCGGCCGTGGAACATGCCGGTGCTGTCGACGACGGTCCCGCCGCCGGCCGCCTTGAAGGCGGTGAGCTTGGCGGCCAGGACCTCGAAGATCTCGGCGCGGTCCATCGAGATGTCGTAGCCGTGCTCCGCGCCGGGGACGACGGAGAGCAACGCCTCGTGGACCGCGACGACGCCGAGGTCGTCGGCCGGCACCGGGCCGAGGACCGTGTTCACGTGCTTCACGCGGCGACTCCTGTGGTGGCTCGCGCCAGCAGGCGCTTGAGCTTCGCGGGCGGGGTGGGGTGGTTGACCGCGACGACGGTCTGCGGTGCGTTTGCGTCGGGCCAGGCGAGCAGGGCGCTCCCGGTGCCGAGCGAGCCGTCGAGGACGGTCGGCTCGCCCTGCGGATCACCCGGGCCGACCATCTTCACGTCGAGCCCGAACTGCTCGGTCCACGAGTAGCGGGACGGCCGGTAGACCGGGGCGTCGTCCCCGTGCAGCAGCGCCTTCGCCGCCGCGCGCGCCTGCTCCACGGCGTTGGTCCAGCTCGGGATCCGGGTCAGGGCGCCGTCCCCGGTCGTGGACACCGCGACGTCACCGGCGGCGACGATGCCCGGGGCCACCCGGCAGCGCTCGTCGACCAGCACGCCGCCGGCGACCGGCAGGCCGGAGCCGGCCAGCCACTCGACGTTGGGCACGTCGCCGACGGCGGAGACGATGAGGTCGGCCTCGAGCCGCTGCCCGTCGGCGGTCTCGACCGCGGTCGGGAAGGGCGTGCCCAGCAGCCGGACGCCGCCGTGGGTGAGCACGAACCGGACGCCGGCCTGCGCCGCGACGGTGCGGACGTGGCCGCCGACCGCCGTCCCGAGCAGCCGGTCGAGCGGGGGTGCGAGGTCGACGACCGTCACCTCCTTGCCCAGGGTGCAGGCCGTGGAGGCGATCTCCATGCCGAGGAAGCCGCCGCCGACGACGAGCACCGAGGCGGCGCGGTCCAGGTGGTCGCGCAGCCGCAGGCCGTCGTCGTAGCTGCGCAGCACGCGCTCGGCCTGGTCGGCCGTGCCGATCCGCCGGGCGCGGGCGCCGGAGGCGAGAACCAGGCCGTCGTAGCGCACCGGTCCGGCCGGGGTCAGGACGGTCCGGTTGGCGGTGTCCAGCCCGGTGGCCGGCGTCCGCAGGTGCAGGTCGACCTCGTCGGACAGCGGCGCGAGGACGACGTCGTCGGCGGTCTCCCGCCCGGCGAGGACGCCCTTGGACAGCGGCACCCGGGTGTAGGGCGGCAGGTCCTCGTCGCTGAGCACCGTGATCCGGCCGTCGAAGTCCTCCAGGCGCAGCGTCTCCACCGCGGTCAGCGCCGCGATGGAGCCGCCGACGACGACGACGTCGCGCACGGGACCGGCAGGGCTCGGCCGCATGTCACCGGCAGGACTCGGCCGCATGTTTCAGCCCTCCACGCGCAGGGCGGCGACGGGGCAGACCCGGGCCCCGCCCTCGGCCTTGCGCTCGAGCTCCGGCGGGACGGTCTCGTGCAGCAGGACGACGATCGCGTCGTCGTCGAGCTCGTAGACCTCCGGGGCGACGTCGGCGCAGAGGCCGTGGCCCTCGCACCGGTCGCGGTCGGCGGCGATCCTCATGCCGGCACCACGTCCAGCACGGGGAGCGAGTCGATGCTCCGGGTGGCGTTGTGGGGGACCCGCACCTCGGCGCCGACCACGAGTCGCTCGACGCGGCGTGCGAGCGCGTCGATCACGGCGTGCGCCTCGAGCCGGGCCAGCCCCTGGCCGGCGCAGCCGTGGATGCCGTACCCGAGCGAGAGGTGGTCGACGGGGTTGCGCTCGATCCGGAATTCGTCGGGGTTCTCGTAGTGCCGCGGGTCGCGGTTGCCGGCGCCCAGGCAGACGGCCACGCGGGCACCCGCGGGGATGGGAACGCCCTGGATCTCGACGTCCCGCGTCGCCTGCCGGCCCCAGACGTTGATCGGTGCCCAGAAGCGGAGCACCTCGTTGAAGGCGGCCGGGACGAGCGAGGGGTCCTCCCGGACGAGCGCCAGCTGGTCGGGGTGCGCGGCGAACAGGGCGATGATGTTGCCGATCGCGCTGACGGTGTTCTCCACGCCGGCCGCCAGGTACTGGTGGATGATCGGCCCGGCCGAGCCCGGCGGGATCGCGCCGCGCTCCTCGGCCTCGAAGACGCCGCGTCCGATCGAGCCCTCGGCCAGGTCGCCCTTGGTGACGGTCGAGCACCAGGCGTAGAGCTCACCGGCGATCGGGAAGCTCTCGGCGGTGCGCTGGTTGAGCGGGCCGATCACCTGGTTGGCCGCCTTCCCCCAGACGAGCATCTTGCTGCGGACCTCGCCGGTGAACCCGATGAGGTCGGCGACGACCTCCAGGGGGAAGGCGCGCGCGATCGAGTCGATCGCGTCGAAGGAACCGGACGCGACGAGATCCGCGACGAGCGCGTCGGCCTTGGCGTCGATCTGCCCCTTGAGGCCGCGCAGGGCGCGCGGCGAGAGGTTCTCGGTCAGCGCAGCCCGCAGGGCCGTGTGCTGCGGCGGGTCGGAGGCGAGCGAGGTGCCCTGCAGCGCTTCGTTGACCATCGGGTTGAAGCCGATGCCGGAGGCCGAGGAGAAGGTCTCCCAGTCGCCCAGGGCGTCGCGGACGACGTCGTACCGGGTGAGGGCGTAGACGTCGTTGGCGGGCAGGTGCACGACCCCGTTCAGCTCCCGGAGCTCGGCGAGGGCCGGGTAGGGGTCGAGCAGGACCTCGTCGGAGAAGAGGTCGACGGAAGAGGTCGGTACGGACACGGGCCACCTCGGGGAGTCGGACGTCGCTGTCGGCAGTGCGGTGGTCGGCCCGCGGCAGCTGCCGGTCGGCGTACTGCTTCTCGGGCCCGGTGGCGCCGCCATGTGTGCTCGCGGTCACCCCTTCACTGGGCACCATGTCACTTGGCTTTACACGATGTCAATGAGAAGGTCGGCGTGTACGGCGAGGCGCTCCGGGATGTGACCGCCAGGGAACCGACGGAGCAGGTCCGCACCGTGCAGGGGGAGATGACCCGTCGGCGGCTGCTGGGACGGCGTCGGCGGCTGCTGGGACGGCGTCGGCGGCCCGAGTGGGCATCCACCGCGAGCGCGCCGGCGGCGGGGCTCCGTGTCGGCACCCGGTCGGCGATCGGGAGGTGCACCGACCGACCGCGAGCGATGAGTAAGGTGACCCTAAGCCCGCTGGACGGAGCCGGGTCGACGACGCCGGCCGGGACCGTCCCGGCCCCATCGGGAGGAACCGCATGAGCGAGCAGGGCACGAGCACGCGGCCGCCGCGCCGGAAGCGGGTGCCGCGGGTGGCCGAGGTCGTCCGCACCTTCCGGGTGTCACCGCACATGGTCCGCGTGGTGCTCGGCGGTGAGGGCCTGACCGGATTCCCCGTCGGGGAGTTCGCCGACCACTACGTGAAGCTCCAGTTCGTCCCGTCCGGCGCCTCGTACGGGGTGCCCTTCGACGGCGACCTGGTCCGGGCCGAGCAGCCGCAGGAGCTGTGGCCGGTGACCCGCACCTACACCGTGCGCCGCTGGGACGCCGACGCCGGTGAGCTGACCATCGACTTCGTCCACCACGGCGACGAGGGGGTCGCCGGTCCCTGGGCGGCGGCCGCCCGACCCGGTGACCGGATCCAGCTGACGGGTCCCGGCGGGGCCTACACCCCCAGCCCCGCGGCCGACTGGCACCTGCTCGCCGGTGACGAGAGCGCGCTGCCGGCCATCGCCGCCGCGCTCGAACGGCTGCCCGGCGGTGAGCCCGCCTGGGTGGTGGTCGAGGTCGCGGACGCCGCGGAGGAGCAGGACGACCTCGTGCTCCGTGACGGCGTCGATCTCCTCTGGGTGCACCGCGGGGACGCCGCGCCGGGGGAGCTGCTGGTCGAGGCGGTGCGCGGCCTGCCCCTCCCGGGCGGAACCGGGCACGTCTTCGTGCACGGCGAGGCCGGCGCCGTCCGCGAGCTGCGGCGGTACCTGAAGGCCGAGCGCGGCCTGGCCCCGGAGTTCACCTCGATCTCCGGCTACTGGCGGCGCGGTGCCACCGAGGACGGCTGGCAGGCGGCGAAGCCGGGGTGGAACGCCGCGATCGAGGCCGAGGACGCCGCCCTCACCCGCTGAGCCGCCGACCCCGACCTCCCGGCGTCGCACCGGGCCCGGGCACCGGGACGGGCCGGCCCTCGGGCCCGCTACCGGGCGTCGACCAGCACGCCGGACAGGAAGCCGGCCAGCCCGTCGTGGTCGTCCAGGGGGAACACCGCCGCCACGTGCTGGTCGGGCCGGACCAGCACCATGCAGCCCCGCTCCCGGTCGATGCCCCGCATCGCGAAGACGTCCCCGGCGACCGGATCGGGGGAGAAGGCCTTCTCGTGGTCGACCAGCCCGAACCGGCCCTTGCGCGGCAGCAGGACCGGTGGCAGCCGGTCGACGGCGAGGTCCCGGTGCCCCTGCTGGAAGATCCCGCGGACGTCGAGCACGGCGTCCGGGTCGGCGCCCACGGGCGTGTACCGGGCCACCGGTGACGCCGCCGACCCGAGGTGCTCCAGCAGCGCGCGGGCCCGCGACCCGGGCGACGTCGGGTCCGCGGCGTCGGCGAAGACGTACAGCCGCCAGGCGCCGTCGGCCCGTGCGACGTGCCCCAGCTGCACGGGCTTGGCATCGGCGACCCTGATCACCGGGGCGGAGTGGAACCGCATCCCGACCGGGTAGCCCTCGGCGAGCGGCTGGTGCTCGGTGCCCCCGGTGATCATCGACGGCGCGTAGCGCGTGGCGACGCCGGCGGTGAACCGGCCCTGCTGGACGAAGTAGCGCTGGAACTCCACCGGGTCCACACCCTCGCCGTCCCCGCCCTCCTCCGTCGGCGGTGCGCTGAACATCCGGGCGAACTCGCGGTCGAAGTCGATGAGCTCCCGGGCGACCGCCTGCCGCTCCGCCGAGTAGGTGTGCAGCAGTTCCGGCCGGGCGGTGCCCCGCAGCACCGCGGCCAGCTTCCAGCCGAGGTTCCACGCGTCGGCCATCGAGACGTTCATGCCCTGGCCTGCCTTGGCGCTGTGCGTGTGGCAGGCGTCGCCGGCGATGAACACGTGCGGCAGCCGGGTGGCGATCTCGTCGGCGGGCACGTCGTCGAACCGGTCGCACAGCCGCTGGCCGATGTCGTAGACCGACCACCAGCCGACGTCCTTCACGTCGATCGAGTACGGGTGCAGGATCCGGTTGGCCACGGCGGCCAGCTTCTCGGGCGTGACGGCGCGCCGGTCGTGCAGCTCGCGGTCGGCGACGGCGTCGAGCTCGATGTAGAGCCGTACCAGGTAGCCGCCCTCGCGGGGGATGATCAGCAGGTTGCCCTGGTTGGCCGAGTGGATGGCGGCCTTCAGCCGGATGTCGGGGAAGTCGGTGACCGCCAGGACGTCCATGACGCCCCAGGACGAGTTCATCGGGTCGCCGACCAGCTCGCGGCCGATCGCCGTCCGGATGCTGCTGCGCGCGCCGTCGCAGCCGACGACGTAGCGGGCCCGGATCGTCGAGACCTCGCCGGTCGCCTCGCCGCCCCGGAGGTGCTGCAGGGTGAGGGTGACCGGGTGGTCGGAGCCGCCGGTGGGATCCACGGCGACGTCGGTGGCGTGCAACCCGTAGCGCGGGGCCAGCCGGCCGGCGGACCGGGCCATGTGCTCGCGGAGCCAGGCCTGCATCCGGGCCTGGTTGACGATGACGTGCGGGAACTCCGAGAGGCCGTCCTCGACGTCCTGCACCCGCCCGGTCCGCGTGATGCGGGTGCGGTCGGCCGGGTCGGGCCGCCAGAAGGCGACCTCGTTGACCCAGTAGGCCTCGGCGACGAGCTGGTCGGCCAGGCCGAAGGCCTCGAACATCTCGACGGTGCGGCAGGCCACCCCGTCGGCCTGGCCGACCAGCAGCGGCCCGTCCCGCCGGTCGACGACGACGGTGCGGATCTCGGGGAAGGCGGCCAGCTGGGCGGCGAGGACCAGGCCGGCCGGCCCGGTGCCGACGATGACGACGTCCGCCTCGTCGGGGAGGCCCTCCGGCCGGTCCGCGACCGACGGGTGCGGCTCCTCGACCAGCGGATCGCCGGGCCGGTAACCGTCCAGGTAGAACTGCACTGCTCGACTCCCTCGTCGTGTTCGGCCGCGGCCGGCGGCCCGGTCAGACGGTCCCGCAGGTTCCGCATGAGGGGATAGGCTTTTCTGCTGTGAGGAACAAGCCGGCGTACGCCATCGGCTCGGTCGACTCGGCGCTGCTGCTGGCGACGCTGCTCCAGCAGGAAGGTGCGATGCGGGTGACCGACGTCGCCGACCGGCTGGGCGTCTCGGTGTCCACCGCCCACCGCCTGCTGGGGATGCTCGTCTACCGCGACTTCGCCGAGCAGCTGCCCGACCGCCGGTACGCCCCCGGGCCGGTGCTGCGCCCGGGCGCGGTGCCCCAGGCGTCGGTCACCACGCTGCGGGAGGTGGCCGTGCCGCACCTGCGGCGGCTGGTCGACGCGGTGGGGGAGACGGCCAACGTCGTGCTGCTGGCCGGTGCCGACGTCCGGTTCGTCGCGACGGTGGAGAGCCGGCAGGTGCTGCGCGTCGGCGACCGCACCGGCCGGACGCTGCCGGCCCACCTCGCCTCGGGCGGCAAGGCCCTGCTCGCGGCGATGGACGACGCCGGGCGCGCCGCCGTCCTGGCCGCCCTGGACGAGGCCGACGGCGCCCGGCTGGAGCGCGAGCTGCGCACGGTGCGGCGGCGCGGCTTCGCCCTCAACGACCAGGCCACCGAGGCGGGGCTGACCGCGGTCGGGGTCGCCGTGCCGGCCGCGGGCGGCGTCGAGAAGGCGGCGCTCTCCCTGGCCGCGCCGTCCGTGCGGTACTCGCGCGACCGGCTGCCGGAGTGGGTGGCCCACCTGACCGAGGCGGCCGGAGCCGTCGCCCGCGAGCTGGGCGCAGCCTGACCGCGCGGCCCGTGACGGGCATGGACGCGGTCGTGCGGGGGCACCGACGGGTGGTGAAGACCGCCGCCATCGCCGTCCTCGGCGCCGTGCTGACCCTCTCCGGTATCGCGCTGCTCGTGCTGCCCGGGCCGGGGTTCGTCCTCGTCGCGGCGGGGCTGGCGGTGCTGGCCACCCGCTTCCCGTGGGCCAGGAAGCCCCTGGACTACGCCAAGGAGAAGGCCCAGGAGGGCGTCGAGGAGGTCGGCCGGAACCCCTGGCGGGCGGCCGGTGCCGTTCTCTCGGCGCTCGTCCTGGTGGGGCTCGGGGCCGTGACGCTCGCCGGGGTGGACCTGCCGTTCGTCAACGCGTTCACCGCCGTCGTCCTCATCCTCTCCGGCCTGTTCCTGCTCGGCACCGTCGTCTTCGCCCGGCACGAGGACAACGCGGAGCGGGCCCGGGCTCACCGCCCGGCCGGGGCGCCGCAGGGCGGCGGCGCCTACCGCGCGGCGCGCCCGGCCGAGGACTGAGGCGGGCGCCGCGCGGCCGCCCCGCGAGCCCCCTACCGGCCGGTAGGCGGTGTGACCTGCGACCAGGCACTAGGTTCGACGGGAACGAGGTCGTCGGCGCAGGGGAGTGGGACGTGGGCAGGTCGGTGCTCGTGACCGGCGGGAACCGGGGGATCGGGCTCGCCATCGCCCGATCCTTCGCCGAGCAGGGCGACTCGGTCGCCGTCACCCACCGCGGCAGCGGCGCACCGGACGGGCTGTTCGGCGTGCGGTGCGACGTCACCAGCACCGAGGACGTCGACCGCGCCTTCACCGAGATCGAGGAGCACCAGGGCCCGGTCGAGGTGCTGGTGAGCAACGCCGGCATCACCCGTGACGGGCTGCTCATGCGCATGAAGGAGGAGGACTTCACCGACGTCGTCGACGCGAACCTGACCGCCGCTTACCGGGTGTCCAAGCGCGCGGCCGCCAAGATGGTGCGCGCCCGCTCGGGCCGGATAATCTTCGTCTCCTCCGTCGTCGGGCTGCTGGGCTCGGCGGGGCAGACGAACTACGCGGCGTCGAAGGCCGGGCTGGTGGGCCTGGCCCGTTCGATCGCCCGCGAGCTCGGCAGCCGCGGCATCACGGCCAACGTCGTCGCCCCCGGCTTCGTCACCACCGACATGACCGCGGAGCTGCCCGAGGCCCGGCAGAAGGAGATCCTCGGGCAGGTGCCGCTGGGCCGCTACGCCGACGCCGACGAGATCGCCGGCGTCGTGCGCTTCCTGGCGAGCGACGCGGCGGGCTACATCACCGGGGCGGTCGTCCCGGTCGACGGCGGACTGGGAATGGGGCACTGATGAGCGGCATCCTCGAGGGCAAGAAGGTCCTGATCACCGGGGTCCTCACCGAGGCGTCGATCGCCTACGCCACCGCCCGGCTCGCCCAGGAGCAGGGCGCCACCGTCGTCCTCTCCAACTTCGGCCGGGCGCTCTCGCTGTGCCAGCGGATCGCCAAGCGGCTGCCGCAGGAGGCGGCGGTGGTCGAGCTCGACGTGACCAGCACCGAGCACCTGTCGACGCTGGCCGACCGGCTGCGCGAACAGGGCTTCGACCGCCTCGACGGCGTCGTCCACTCCATCGGCTTCGCACCGCAGGAGGCGATGGGCGAGGGCTTCCCCGAGGTCGCCTGGGAGCACGCCGCCACCGCGTTCCAGGTGTCCTCCTGGTCCTACGCCTCGCTCACCCAGGCCTGCCGGCCGCTGCTGGCGAACCCGTCCTCGGTCGTCGGCCTCACCTTCGACGCCTCCGTCGCGTGGCCGGTCTACGGCTGGATGGGCGCGGCCAAGGCGGCCCTGGAGTCGGTCAGCCGCTACGTCGCCCGCGAGCTCGGCCCCGACGGCGTGCGGTCCAACATCGTCGCCGCCGGGCCGCTGCGCAGCATGGCGATGAAATCCATCCCGGGCAGCAAGCAGTTCGAGGAGGCCTGGGAGGGGCGTGCCCCGCTGGGCTGGTCGGTCACCGACACCGAGCCCGCCGGCAAGGCCGTCGTCGCCCTGCTCTCCGACTGGTTCCCCGCCACCACCGGCGAGATCGTCCACGTCGACGGGGGCTTCCACGCCGTCGGCGTGTGACTGCATCCGTCGACGCCCCGCAAGAGGAAAGAACCACGTGCCCCGCGCCATCGTCGACATCACCCCTGCCGGCCAGCGTCCCGACGAGGACCCGTCGCTGGCCGTCCGCAACAACGGCGGCGTCCCGCCGTCGGCCGAGCCCGCCCCGCTCGGACGGCGGGAGGCGCTGCTGCTGCTCTCCTTCGGCGGCCCCGAGGGCCACGACGACGTCATGCCGTTCCTGGAGAACGTCACGCGCGGCCGCGGCATCCCGCGCGAGCGGCTGGAGGAGGTCGCCGAGCACTACCACCACTTCGGCGGCGTCAGCCCGATCAACGACCAGAACAAGGCCCTGCTCGCGGCGCTGGAGGCGGAGCTCCGCTCGGCCGGCATCGACCTGCCGGTCTACTGGGGCAACCGGAACTGGGCGCCCTACGTCGAGGACGTCTGGCAGCAGATGGCCGACGACGGCATCCAGCACGCCTACGTGCTGGCCACCTCGGCCTACGCATCGTTCTCGGGGTGCCGGCAGTACCACGAGGACGTCGCCCGGGCTCGCGCCGCGCTGACCGGCGACGCCGCCGCACCGGGCGGGCCGACCGCGGAGAAGCTGCCGCACTACTTCGACGCCGACGGCTTCGTGCGGGCCAACGCCGATGCCCTCGCCGCCGCGCTCGCCGCGCTCCCCGCCGAGGTGCGCGACTCGACCCGCCTGGTCGCGACCGCGCACAGCATCCCCGACACGATGGCCGCCGTCGCCGGGCCGGAGGGCCACGCCTACGAGGCCGAGTTGCAGGCCGCCGCGCAGCAGGTCGTCGACCGCGCCGCCCCCGGCCGGCCCTTCGATCTGGTGTGGCAGAGCCGCAGCGGCCCGCCGTCGGTGCCGTGGCTGGAGCCCGACGTCAACGACCACCTGGAGGCGCTGGCCGAGGCGGGGGAGAAGGCGGTCGTGCTGTTCCCGGTCGGCTTCGTCAGCGACCACCTCGAGGTGATCTGGGACCTCGACAACGAGGCCAGGGAGACCGCCGAGCGGCTGGGGCTGGTGTTCGCCCGCGCCGCCACCGCCGGCACCCACCCGGCCTTCGCGACGGCGCTGCGCGAGCTGCTCGAGGAAAGGCGGGCCGGCGGTGAACCGCGGCTGGGCACCAACTGCCCCGCCTCGTGCTGCTTCGTCCGTCGGCCTCCGGCCGACACCGCGACCAACGGCCGTCCCCCCTCGGGCTGAGCCGCTGCTTCGCGCCTGCGCGGGACCCTCCGGGCCCCACTCGGCCCGAGTCGCCCAGGGGCGACGTCCCCGCGCCTGGGCTACCTGGAAACGTGGTTGTAGCTACCTCGGGACATCGTTGTAGGCGGCGGTGATCGCCTCGCGCACGGCGTCCGACAGCGGCCGGAGGGCGGAGTCGCGGGCGGCGATCTGCGCCTGGTTGACCGCCGCACCCGGTGCGTCGGTGGCCGCGAGGTCGAGCACGGCCGCCAGCCGCTGCGCCCGCCCCAGCACCGAGAGCGCCAGCGGGTCGTGGTCGAACGGGAGACCCGGTGCGGGCTTCGGGCGCGCCAGGTCGGCCAGCAGCGCCGGCACCTCGGGGTGCCAGCGGGCCAGGTCCAGGCCGGCCAGCGTGCGGGCGGCGTCGGTGACGGCGAGGTCGAGCGCACCGGAGGCCGCCCGCAGGGTGCCCTCGACCGGTGGCGGGGCTGCCGCCGCGCCGAGGGGGAACGCCGTCCAGGTGACCACCTCCGGGCCGGGGCGCGGCACCAGCACCAGCCGGTCGCCGACGGCCGCCTGTCCCGCCTCCAGCGCCGCGGCGGCCAGGCCCGGCACCGCCGGCAGCCCGCGCACGTCTCCGGGCACCGGGAGCACGAGCCGCAGCCGCTGCTCGCCCAGGACGCGCAGCGCGGTCAGCGCCTCGCCGAGCGGCGTCGCCCCGACGGCTCCGGGCATGCCGGTGACGAGGTGGGCGTGCTCGGCGGTCAGCGCCTCCAGCGTCTCGTCGTACGAGCTGCGCCCGGTGAGCCAGGCGGTCGCCCAGACCGCGAGCCGGCCGGCGGGGAAGTCGTGCACCGGTCGAGGCTACGACGGCGCGGCCGCTCCACAGGCGGGCGTCCCGGGCCCGCGGCTCTGCCAGACTCGTGGCATGGCGTGGTTGCTGTGGTTGATCGGTGCGGGGGCGCTGGCCGTCGGGGAGATGCTCACGCTCGACCTGGTGCTCCTCATGCTGGCCGGCGGGGCCCTCGGCGGGATGGCGGTCGCCCTCCTCGGCGGGGCGCTGTGGCTGCAGCTGGCCATCTTCATCATCGTCTCGGGGGTGCTGCTGGTGGCGGTGCGCCCGATCGCGAAGAAGCAGCTGACCGACCGCACACCGCTGCAGCTCGACGGCGTCGACACGCTCATCGGCCGGACGGCGCAGGTCACCGCGCAGGTCGACCGCACGGGCGGGCGGATCCGGCTGGGCGCCGACGAGTGGAGCGCTCGCAGCCAGCACAGCGCGGAGTCCTTCGCCGTCGGCGAGACCGTGCGCATCCTGCAGGTCGACGGCGCGACGGCGGTCGTGGGCGACGCCCTGGAGTGAAGTCTGTCCCCAGGGTGCTGACCCGGGAGGACCCGGCAGGGCAGGATCGACGGTGACCCCCGACGAAGGGAGCCAGCCGTGGATGCGGCGCTCATCGCACTGATCGTCGTCGCCGTGCTCGTGATCATCGTGATCGCGAAGAGCGTGACG
The DNA here is from genome assembly GCF_030731085.1 of Blastococcus carthaginiensis. NCBI lineage: Bacteria > Bacillati > Actinomycetota > Actinomycetes > Geodermatophilales > Geodermatophilaceae > Blastococcus > Blastococcus carthaginiensis. The sequence goes on from NZ_JASNFN010000044.1 coordinate 14,703, forward strand.
ATCGTCCCCCAGGCCCAGGCCAAGGTCGTCGAGCGACTGGGCCGGTACAGCCGCACCTTGTCGCCCGGCCTCTCGGTCCTCGTGCCGTTCGTCGACCGCGTGCGCGCGACGATCGACCTGCGCGAGCAGGTCATCTCGTTCCCGCCCCAGCCGGTCATCACCGCCGACAACCTCCAGGTCGGCATCGACACCGTCGTCTACTTCCAGGTCACCGACCCCCGGCTGGCCGTGTACGGCATCGCGAACTACATCACCGGCATGGAGCAGCTCACCACGACGACGCTGCGGAACGTGGTCGGTGGCCTGAACCTCGAGGGCGCCCTCACCGGGCGCGACGGCATCAACAGCCAGCTGCGCTCGGTGCTCGACGGCACGACCGGCCCCTGGGGTCTGCGCGTGGCGCGCGTGGAGATCAAGGCGATCGACCCGCCGCCCTCCATCCAGGACTCGATGGAGAAGCAGATGCGTGCCGACCGGGACAAGCGCGCCATCATCCTGACCGCAGAGGGCGCCCGGCAGTCGGCGATCACCACCGCCGAGGGCGAGAAGGCCGCGGCCATCCTCTCGGCCGAGGGCAAGAAGCAGGCCGCGATCCTGGAGGCGGAGGCCGAGCGGCAGAGCCGCATCCTCCGCGCCGAGGGCGAGCGCGCCGCGCTGTACCTGCAGGCGCAGGGCCAGGCGAAGTCGATCGAGACCGTCTTCCAGGCCATCCACGACGGCAAGCCCGACCAGGGCCTGCTGGCCTACCAGTACCTGCAGACGCTGCCGCAGATCGCGCAGGGCGACGCCAACAAGATGTGGATCGTGCCCAGCGAGTTCAGCAAGGCGCTGGACGGGCTGGCGAACCTGGGCGGCGCCGCGGAGGGGAAGTCCTGGATGGACGTGCCCTCGTCCGGTGGCGGTGACGGCGGCAGCGGCCCGAAGGACGGCGGGCTCGACACCAGCACCTGGTTCGAGTCGCAGCTCCCGCGGGCGGCCGACCAGCCGGAGGCGAAGATCGAGCTCTCGAGCATCGCCGACACCGCGCCCGCGGTGCCGACCCCGCCGCCGCTGGCCCAGGTCACCCAGGATGTGCGGGACAGCGGCCCGGCCGCCGATCCGCGCAACCGGGTCGGCAGCGACGACCCGGACGCCCCGGACGGCCCGCCGCAGCTGCCCGCGCAGTAACGACCGCTGAACGCCGATGGCCCAGAACTCGTGGAGTTCTGGGCCATCGCCGTTCACCGGCCCGGGGGGTCAGTCCTTGAGCAGGCCCTCGCGGAGCTTGGCCAGCGTCTGGCTGAGCAGCCGGGAGACGTGCATCTGCGAGATGCCGATGTCGGCGGCGATCTGCGACTGCGTCATGTTGCCGAAGAACCGCAGGATGAGGATGCGGCGCTCGCGGGCCGGGATGGTGGCCAGCAGCGGCTGCAGCGACTCGCGGTACTCCACGCCCTCCAGCGCGGCGTCCTCCTCGCCCAGCGTCGCCGCCAGGGTGGGGGAGTCGTCCTCGCCCGAGAGCCGCTCGTCCAGCGAGCTGCTCCGGTAGGCGTTGGCCACCGCCAGGCCCTCCAGCACCTCGGCCCGCGGGATGCCCAGGTGCTCGGCGAGCTCCGACGGCGTCGGCGCACGGCCGTTCTTCTGCGCCAGCTCACCCACCGCCGCGTTCAGCGACAGGTGCAGCTCCTGCAGCCGGCGCGGCACCCGCACCGACCAGCCCTGGTCCCGGAAGTGCCGCTTGATCTCGCCGGTGATCGTCGGGACGGCGAAGGACAGGAACTCCACGCCCCGGGTCGGGTCGAACCGGTCGATGGCGGCGATGAGGCCGAGCGTGCCGACCTGCAGGAGGTCGTCGAAGGGCTCCCCGCGGTTGCTGAACCGGCGCGCGAAGTGGCGCACCAGCGGCAGGTGCTCCTCGACCAGGATCTCCCGGAGCCGTTCCCGGCGGGGGTCGTCCTTCTCCAGCGTGGCGAGCTCCGCGAACAGCGGCGCGGTGCGCTCGGCCCGCCGCCGGTTCTCCGACAGCGGCGGCGTGTCCGGCTCACCGGCGTCGGCGGCCGGCTCACCGGCGTCGGGGGACGGCCCGCCGGAGGCGTCCGGAGCGGGCTGCTGGGAGGCCTCCGGGACGGGCTGCTGGGAGGCCTCCGGGACGGGCTGCGGGGAGGCCTCCGGGACGGGCTGCGGGGAGGCCTCCGCGGCGGGCTGCTCGGGGGTGTCGACCGGCTCGTCCGCCGGGGGGGTGACCGGTGTGCCGTCGGTGGCGTCCAGTGGTTCCTCCTCGACGGAGTCGGCGGCGGCCGACCTGCTCACCGGGCCACCGAGAGGTTGTCGTCGCTGCCCACCCCGGCCGGGTGCTGCCCCGGCAGGTACTTGGCGAGGGAGATGACGGCGACCGGCACGTCGCCGCCGTCGCCGCCCGGCATCTCGCGCTCGGTGGACCGGCGGCCCTCCACGGAGTCGACCAGGGCGGCGAGCACCGCCCAGCCGAAGCCGTCGGTGGGGACCTCGGTGCCGTCCGCCGTCGGCACCCACGCGCTGATGTGCAGGCCGGCCCGTGTGGTCTCGAAGACGACGGTCAGCGGCGCATCGCCCTCGACGATCGTCGACAGGGTGGCGCAGGCCTCGTCGACCGCCAGGCGGAGGTCCTCCACCGCGTCGAGGTCGTAGTCCATCCGCATCGCCAGGTCACCGGCCATCGCCCGCACCGCGGGCAGCTGGGTCGGTGTGGTGGGCACCCGCAGCTCCAGTCGCTCCGCGCGCCGTCCGTCCTGCGCGAGGGGGCCCCTCGAGTCGACCATCCGTCGTCCGCTCCTTCGTTCCCGGCGCGCTCGACCCTCGAGTCGCGGCGGTCCTACGTGCCGGGTGGTCCGGCCTCCGGTGGGGGCGCGGACCGGCGTCCCGGTCGGTGCACAAGGCTGCTGCCTACCCGGACGGCGACGACCGCGAAACGTGGCCCGGACCACGGGTTCCGCCCCCCGGGCACGCGGTTGCCGCCTCCTGGACCCTGCTGTTTGCTGGCCGGAGATGAGCACCGGTTCCGGCAGTCTGCCACCTCCCGCCGACGGCGCCCTGGACGAGGGTTCCGCCGTGCTGCTCGCTGCCATGGAGACCTCGCCGGACGCGCTGTTCTGCCTCGCCGCCGACGCGGACCGGCCGCTGTGGGCCAACGCCCGCGCCCGCGGGCTGGAGGTGCGCCGCGGCGGTCTGCCCGAGCTCTCCGGCCGCCCGCTGGCCGACCTGGTCGACGCCGCCCTGCGCGCCGGCCAGACCGAGACCCTCAGCGGCCCCCTCGGGACCGAGGGGCCGATGGCGACGGCCACGGTGCGGCCCATGGCGGTCGGCGGACGGCCGGGCGCGCTGCTCGTCATCGAGGCGCTCGCCGCCGACGACGTCCACCGGGCGCAGCAGGCGCTGCTGCCGCCGTCGCTGCCGATGCTCCCCGACGTCGCGCTCTCCGGCAGCTACCACCGCGCGACCGAGCTCTCCGCGGCCGGTGGCGACTGGTACGACGCCGTGCCGCTGGGCAAGGGCAGGGTCGCCCTGGTGGTGGGCGACGCCGTGGGGCACGGGGTGGCCGCGGCCGGTGCGATGAGCCGGCTGCGCGGCGCGCTGCGCTCCACCCTGCTCGGCGACCCGGAGCCGGCGGCGGTGCTCGGCGCGCTGGACGCGTTCGCGGCCCAGATGGACGACGTCGAGGGCACGTCGGTGTTCTACGGCGTGCTCGACGCCGCCACCGGCCGCGTGGTCTACAGCGCGGCCGGGCACCCGGCCCCGCTCGTGGTGCACGCGGACGGGAGCAGCACCTTCCTGGCCGTGACCCCCCGGCCCCCGCTCGGCAGCCTGCCCGGGGCGCCCGCCCCCGTGCACGAGGCTCAGCTGGCCCAGGGCGCCACGCTCGTGCTCTTCTCCAACGGGGCGGTCGTCGGCCTCGACGAGCCGCCCGCCGAGGCGCTGGAGCGGCTGGGCGCGGCCGCGCGCGCGGTGCTGGACGAGCCCGGCTCCCTCGACGTCGAGGCGGCGGCCGGGCTCGCCGGGGCGATCGCCGAGGGGGTGCGCCGGCCGCACGGCTGGCTGGACGACGTCGCCGTCCTGGTCGCCCACCGGCGGGCGACCACCCACGAGGCCCTCCGGCTGGACCTGGTGGCGGTGCCGGCGGCGCTGCCCGGGGTGCGCCGCCGGCTCAACGCCTGGCTGACCGAGCTCGGCATGGGGGAGCAGGACCGGGTGGGCGTGATGGTCGCGGTGGGTGAGGCCTGCGCCAATGCCGCCGAGCACGCCTACCGGGGGGTGGAGCCCGGATCCATGTCGGTGACCGCCCAGGTCGACGTCGACGGCGTCCTCACCGTGACGGTGCACGACGAGGGCACCTGGCGCCCACCGGACCGCGATCCCGGCGACCGGGGGCGCGGGCTGCTCATCATGCGGCAGTTGGTCGACGGCGTGACCCTCGCCGAGGACCACGGGACGACGGTGACGCTGAGCTTCCGGTTGCGGCGGACCCCGGACGAGGAGGCCGACCCGCACCGCGTCGTCGAGGGCGCCGACGTGGTGGTCGACCGCGAGGGCCCGCGCCCGGTCGTGCGGGCCGGTGGCGTGATCGACGCCACCGCCGCGGAGCAGCTGCGCATCCGGATGCTGGAGGCCAGCCACGGCGGTGCCACCCCGATGGAGCTCGACCTCTGCGAGGTCGGCCTGTTCAGCAGCGCGGCGGTCCGCGTCGTGCTGGCCATGGCGCGCATCGCCCGCGACGAGTCGTGGCGCCTGGTGGTGCTCGCCCCCGAGGGCGGCGTGACCCGGCACGTGCTCGAAATCAGCGGCATCGACGGGCTGGTCGACCTCTGCTGAGGTGTGACACTGCGTACCGCGGGGTTTGCGGAACGCCCGCGGTGCCCATGGACCGCCCGTGAGACTGCGGCGCAGCGACGTGCACGGCCCCGGCTACCGACGCCGCAGGGCCGGACGGGGCTTCGCCTACCACGACACCGACGGCAGCCTCATCAGGGACGACCGGCTGGACCGGCTCCGGGCGCTGGCGGTCCCGCCCGCCTGGAAGGACGTCTGGATCTGCCCGTGGCCCAACGGGCACATCCAGGCGACCGGCGTGGACGCCGCCGGGCGCCGGCAGTACCGCTACCACGACGAGTGGCGTGCCCGGCGCGACGCGGAGAAGCACGAGCGGGTGCTGGAGATCGCCCGCCAGCTGCCGGACGTCCGTGACGCGGTGACCGCCGCCCTGCGCACCCGTGGGCCGAACCGGGAGCGGGTGCTGGCCTGCGCGCTGCGGCTGCTCGACCTGGGCACCTTTCGCATCGGCAGCGAGGAGTACGCGGAGGAGAACGGCACCTACGGGCTGGCCACCCTGCGCCGGGAGCACGTGACCGTGCGCGGGGAGAAGACGTTCTTCCGGTACACCGCCAAGGGCGGCATCGAACGCGAGGTGGAGATCGTCGACCGACCCACGGCGACCGTGGTCCGCCAGCTGCTCGAGCGGCCGGACGACACCGGCGATGACCTGCTCGCCTACTCGACCGACGACGGCTGGAAGGACGTCACCAGCGACGAGATCAACGCCTTCCTCAAGGAACTGAGCGGCGCCGACATCACGGCCAAGGACTTCCGCACCTGGAACGCCACGGTGATGATGGCAGCCGCCCTGGCCGAGGCGCCCCCGCCGGCGTCGAAGACCGCCCGGAAAAAGATCGTCACCGCTGCCTACAAGCGGGTCAGCGAGCAGCTCGGGAACACGCCGGCGGTCTGCAAGGCCAGCTACGTCGACCCCCGCGTCGTCGACCGGTTCGAGCACGGGGAGACCGTCGCCGAGGCTCTGGTCGAGGCCGACGAGGCGGACGCCGACCGGGACACCCAGAAGGTGCTCGAGCAGGCCGTCTGCCGGCTGCTCTCGGACTGAGGACGACGAAGGCCCCGTTCCGCGGTGCGGAGCGGGGCCTTCGTCGAGGACCTGGTCCCGACGCTCACCTCGAGGGTGAGAGGAACGTGGCCGTCAGCGGGCGTCGGCGATGGTGAAGAGGTCGATCAGGCCGGTCACCTCGAGCGGCCGCGTGACGGCGCGCGTGGTGGCGATCAGCCGCAGGGCGACCTCGCGGCTGCGGGCGGACTTCTGCGTCTCGACGAGGACGGCGAGACCGGCCGAGCCCAGGAACTGGACGCCGGACAGGTCGATCACCAGTTCACGCGGCTGCTGCTCGAGCTGGCTGTCCAGGGTCGAACGGAGCACGGGAGCGGTGAAGGTGTCCACCTCGCCGACGACCGTGACCGTGACAGCGCCGTCCTCGTCGGTGGAGGTCGACAGCGTGATCACGTCGTCGAAGGGTGCCTCGGTGCCCTCGGTCGACACGTCGGGCTGCCCCTCGGCGGGCAGGTCGGAAGTGGTCACGGACAGTGGCTCCTCTCGGCGGACCCGGGCGACGGGCCGCCCGGACAATCTACCGCTCTGCGGCGCCGGGGACCCGGGCCCCCGGCTCGCGGTGGTCGAACGTGTCGCGCACCGGACCACCTGGTCCAGCACGTCGCGGCTGCCTGCTGAACCGCTGACCCAACGTAGACAACCGGCCGGGCGCGCGCCAACCCACCCCCCCGGAGCGCACCCGGTCGGGGCACAGGGGGGTGGGTCGGCGGTGCGTGCGGGGGGAGCGGCTCAGCCGTCGGTGACGTGGACGGCGGACTCCTCGGGGCCCTCGCCGCCCACGGGCAGGTCCGCGGTGGCCTCGACGTCGTCGGCGGTGCGGTTGGTGCCCGAGTCGCTGTCGGGGGTGGTCGAGGTGTCCTGCTCCAGCTGGGCGTCGGCGCGGTCCGGGTCCTCGGCCGGCCGGACGTCGAGCGCGTCGTCGGGCAGCTCTCGCTCCAGCCGCTCGGTCAGCGGCTCGCCGTCGGACTGCTCGCGGGCCGTGGTGCCGAAGTCCGTGGTGGCGGTCGGCCGCTCACCGGGCAGCGGCTCGAACTGCGGGTCCTCGGCGCGGTCCATGGTGGGGGAGTCGTCCTGCGCCACCTCGGGGATGCCGTCGTCCTCGGGGAAGACGTCGCGCGCGGTCTGGCCCTCGGGCTGCGTCATGCGGTGCCTCCGTCTCTGCGCGGGTGCGCTCGTGGTTCTCGCCGGCGTCGCACGGGGGACGCCGCGCCGGTCGGGGGACCGGCGTCGGACCACCGCCCTACCCGGGCGCCCGGCGGCCATGCGCCGGTGTGCGTCGCCGCACTGCGGCGACGGGGGCGGCATGGTCGTGCGCCGGCCGGGTAGCGGGGGGCCATGGCGATCGCAGACGAGGTGCAGCGGGTCGGCGCCCCCCTCCGCCGGTGGGCACGGACCCAGAAGCGCGAGTACACCCATGGGGAGCCCCGGCCGCTGGGCGGCTCCCTCGGCGCGATGGGCGTGTACTCGAGCCTGGTGGCGGCCGGGGCTGTGGCGGTGCGCGCGTCGGGCCGCCAGCTGCCCGAGCGGATTCCCTTCGGCGATGCCGCGTTGCTCACCATCGCGACCTTCCGGCTCGCCCGCCGGCTGGCCAAGGACCCGGTGACCGCCCCGATCCGGGCGCCGTTCACCGCTTTCCAGGGCGCCTCGGGCCCCGCGGAGATCGAGGAGGAGGTGCGGGAGCACGGCGGGGTGAAGCATGCCGTGGGGGAGCTGCTGACTTGCCCGTTCTGCCTGGCCCAGTGGGTGGGCACGGCCTTCGTCTTCGGGTACGTGACGGCCCCGCGCGCCACCCGGCTGGCCGCCCTGACGATGACCACCGTGGCCGGCTCCGACGTCCTGCAGTTCGTGTACGACTCGATCCAGAACGGGGCGCTCGCGCCGACGGGGGACGGGCCGGCCGAGCCGGTCTGACGCCTCGGCGGTCGCTCGTCGGGGGGACCCGGCGCGTCGTTCGCGCTGCCGCGGAGGGCGCTGCGGACCTATCCTGCGATCTTGACCCGGCTGCGGGCCGGGGACCGCCCGGCGGAACGGGTGCGAGGGAGGCTCGGCATGCGATCGATCTGGCGCGGCGCCGTGTCGTTCGGCCTGGTCAGCATCGGCGTGAAGCTGTACTCGGCCACCGAGGACAAGGACATCCGCTTCCACCAGGTGCATGCGGCCGACGGGGGCCGGGTGAAGTACCGGCGGGTGTGCTCGATCGACGGCGAGGAGCTGGAGTACGCCGACATCGCCAAGGGCTACGAACTGCCCAGCGGCGAGGTCGTCATCCTCACCGACGCGGACTTCGACGAGCTGCCGCTGAGCACCCGCCGCGAGATCGAGGTGCTCGAGTTCGTCGACCAGGGCGAGATCGACCCGATCATGTTCGAGAAGACCTACTACCTCGAGCCCGACGGCCCCGCGGCGCGCCCCTACGTCCTGCTGCGCGACGCGCTGGAGAACGCCGGCCAGGTGGCGATCACCAAGATCGCCCTGCGGCAGCGGGAGTCCCTGGCGGCGCTGCGGGTGCGCGACGGCGTCCTGGTGCTGCACACCATGCGCTGGCCGGACGAGATCCGGCGTCCCGACTTCGGCTTCCTCGACGAGGACATCTCGGTGCGGCCGCAGGAGCTGACGATGGCCGAGGCCCTCATCGGCTCGATGACCACCGGGTTCGACCCCTCGCAGTTCACCGACGACTACCGCGAGGCCATGACCGCATTGCTGGAGGCCAAGCAGAGCGGCGGCGAGGTGGCCCAGCCCGCGGAGGTCCCGGACGAGGGCGCCGCCGTCGTCGACCTGATGAGCGCGCTGCGCCGCAGCGTCGAGCGTGCCCGGGGTGGTGCCGCGGACGACGGCGCCGCGGAGGCGCCGGCGACGAAGGCGACGTCCGCGCGGAAGGCCGCACCGCGGAAGACCGCCGACGACGAGCCGGTGGAGAAGGCGCCGGCGAAGAAGGCCGCGGCGAAGAAGGCGGCCCCGAAGAAGGCGGCCCCGGAGAAGGCGGTGGCCGGCCCGGCGAAGAAGACGACCGCGCGGGCCGCCGGCGGCGACAAGCCACCGGCCAAGCGGGCCCGCCGCAGCGCCTGAGGTGGCGGCGCCCGAGCCGGCCGGCCTCCCGCTGCCGATGCTGGCCGTGCCGGGAGAGCTGCCCGCCGACGACGGCGGCTGGGGCTTCGAGTTCAAGTGGGACGGCGTGCGGGCGGTCGCCGGGGTGTGCGACGGGCGGCTGACCCTCTCCTCGCGCAAGGGCTCCGACATCACCGTCCGCTACCCGGAGGTCGGCCGGCTCCCGGATGCGCTGGCCGCTCGCGACGCCGTCGTCGACGGTGAGGTGGTGCTGATGGACGCCCGGGGGAGGCCGGACTTCGGCGCGCTGCAGAACCGCATGCACCGCACCGGGCCGGAGGTGCCGCGCCTGGCGGCGGCGGCGCCGGTGAGCTACCTGGTGTTCGACCTGCTCGCCCTCGACGGCGTCGACCTGCGCGGGCGCCCCTACGCCGAGCGGCGGGAGCTCCTGGACGAGCTCGCCCCGGCCGGCGGCCGCTGGGTGCTGACTCCCTGGTTCGCCGGCTCCGGCGCGGAGGTGCTGGCGGCCAGCGAGGAGAACGGCCTCGAGGGGATCGTCGCCAAGCGGCTGCGCTCCCCGTACCGGGAAGGGGTCCGCAGCCCCGACTGGCGCAAGGCCAAGAACTTCCTCACCCAGTCGGTCGTCGTCGGCGGCTGGCGGCCTGGCCAGGGCCGGCGCGCGGGCACCATCGGCTCGCTGCTCGTCGGCGTGCCGGACGGCGACGGCCGGCTGGTCTACGTCGGGCACGTGGGCACCGGCTTCGGCGACCAGGACCTGCACGACCTGCAGCGTCTGCTCACCCCCCGCCGCACCCCACCCTTCGACGGCGCCCTGCCCCGCGAGGTCACCCGGGACGCGCAGTGGGTGGAGCCCGACCTCGTCGGGGAGGTCGCCTACGCGGTGTGGACGGCGGAGGGGCGGTTGCGGCACCCGGTCTGGCGCGGGGTGCGCGACGACCTGGAGCCCGACGACGTGGTGAGGGAGTCGTGACCGGAGCGCGCAGCGGCAGCGGACCGGGTGCACCGTGAGCCCCGCCAAGCAGCTCGTGGAGATCGCCGGCCGGCGGCTCGCGGTGTCGAACCTGGAGAAGGTGCTCTTCCCCGAGGTCGGCTTCACCAAGGCGCAGGTCATCGACTACTACGTGCGCATCGCGCCGGTGCTGCTGCCGCACGTGGCCGGCCGGCCGGTCACCTTCACCCGGTGGCCCGACGGCGTGGAGGGGCAGGCCTTCTTCGAGAAGAACAGCGCCCGGCACGCCCCCGACTGGGTCCGCGGGGTGCGGCTGCCCAGCCCCGGCAGCTCGCGGGGGCGCGAGACGCTGGACATGGTGCTGCTGGCCGACGTCCCCGACCTGGCCTGGGCGGCGAACCTCGCGGCGCTGGAGGTGCACGTGCCGCAGTGGCGGGTGGACGACGCGGGGGAGCCGCAGCTGCCCGACCTGCTCGTGCTCGACCTCGACCCGGGCCCGGAGACCGGCATCGCCGAGTGCTGCGAGGTGGCCGAACGGCTCGGCGCCCGGCTCGAGGCCGACGGCCTGGACCCGGTGGTGAAGACCTCCGGCTCCAAGGGCATGCAGGTCTACGCGCCGATCGAGACGCCGGCCGACCGCGAGCACCCCAGCCGGTACGCGAAGAAGCTGGCGCAGGAGCTGTCGGCCGAGACCCCGGGCGACGTCGTCTGGCGGATGGAGAAGGCCCTGCGCCCGGGCAAGGTGCTCATCGACTGGAGCCAGAACAACCCGGCCAAGACGACGGTGGCGCCCTACTCGCTGCGGGCCCGGGCGGGGGCGACGGTCTCCACGCCGATCGGCTGGGACGAGGTGGACGCCGTGCGCGACGGCTCGCTCGACCCGGCCGAGCTGCGGTTCACGACCGACCAGGTGCTGGTCCGCGTGGAGGAGTACGGCGACCTGTTCGACGTCGCCGGCGCCGCGCGCGCCCCCCTGCCCGCGGCGTGAGCGGGGCAGCACCCTTCCTTTTCTTGACTCACTCAAGACAAGGGCGTTGGATGGACCCGTGGAGACGACCTGGGCGCACCAGCTGCGGGAGGCGGGGCTGCGCGTGACGCGCCCCCGCCTGTCGGTGCTGAGCGTGCTGGCCGACCGTCCGCACGCGGACGCCGGGACGATCCTGACCGGCGCCCGCGAGCTGCACCCGTCGCTGTCCCCGCAGGCGGTCTACGGCGTGCTCGAGGCGTTCGTCGCCGCGGGGATCGCCCGCCGCATCGAGCCCGCGGGTGCGCCCGCGCTGTTCGAGCTGCGGGTGGGCGACAACCACCACCACCTGGTCTGCCGCTCGTGCGGCGCGGTCGCGGATGTCGACTGCGTCCTGGGCGCGGCCCCCTGCCTGGCCCCCTCGGACGCGGCCGGCTTCGTCGTCGACGAGGCCGAGGTCGTGTTCTGGGGGCTGTGCCGGGCATGTCAGGACCGCGACCGCCAGGTCGCGGACGCCGCCGAACCCGTGCAGCTCGAGGAGCACGGGATCCGAGGAGGAGCAGGAGCATGACCGACGTCGCATCGCAGGGCACGGCGCCCAGCCAGGCCGGCAAGCCCGTCCTGACCAACCGCCAGGGCCACCCGGTCTACGACAACCAGAACCAGCGGACGGTGGGCGCCCGTGGCCCCGCCACCCTGGAGAACTACCAGTTCCTCGAGAAGATCAGCCACTTCGACCGGGAGCGGATCCCGGAGCGCGTGGTGCACGCCCGCGGCGTGACCGCCTACGGCTGGTTCGAGGCCGACGGCACCGTGGGCGACGAGCCGATCAGCCGGTACACCCGCGCCAGGCTGTTCCAGGAGAAGGGCACGCGCACCGACGTCGCGCTGCGGTTCTCGACGGTGGCCGGTGGCCGCGACTCCTCGGAGATGGCCCGCGACCCGCGCGGCTTCGCCGTGAAGTTCTACACCGAGGACGGCAACTGGGACCTCGTCGGCAACAACCTGGGCGTCTTCTTCATCCGGGACGCCATCAAGTTCCCCGACTTCATCCACTCCCAGAAGCCGGACCCGGTGACCTTCGAGGCGAACGTCGCCGAGCGGGCGTTCGACTTCTTCAGCCAGACCCCGGAGGCCATGCACATGGTCTCCCTCGTCTTCAGCCCCCGTGGCCTGCCGGCCTCCTACCGGCACATGCAGGGCTTCGGCGTGAACACCTACAAATGGGTCAACGCCCAGGGCGAGACGGTCCTGGTCAAGTACCACTGGCTGCCGAAGCAGGGGGTGAAGTCCTACACCGCCGAGGACGGCGCCACGGTGCAGGCGCAGACCCTCGGCGCGCACACCAAGGACCTCTACGACTCGATCGCGGCCGGCGACTTCCCGTCGTGGGAGCTGCACGTCCAGCTCATGAGCGACGACGAGCACCCCGAACTGGACTTCGACCCGCTCGACGACACCAAGGTGTGGCCGGAGGAGGTCTTCCCGCTCCGCAAGGTCGGCACGATGACCCTGGACCGGATGCCCGAGGACAACTTCAGCGAGAACGAGCAGATCGCCTTCGGCACCGGCGTGCTGGTCGACGGGCTGGACTTCTCCGACGACAAGATGCTCGTCGGCCGGACGTTCTCCTACTCCGACACCCAGCGCTACCGCGTCGGCCCGAACTACCTGCAGCTGCCGGTGAACCGCCCCAAGGTGCCGGTGAACACCAACCAGCAGGGCGGTCCGATGTCCCACGGCCGCGACGACGTGGGCGGGAACCCGCACGTCAACTACGAGCCGTCGATCACCGGCGGCCTGCGTGAGGCCACCTACCCCACGCACGACGAGCAGGGCCCGGTCGTCAACGGCCGGCTCACCCGCAAGCGGATCCCGCGCACCAACGACTACCAGCAGGCCGGTGAGCGCTACCTGCTGAGCGAGCAGTGGGAGAAGGACGACCTGGTGGCCAACCTGGCCGGGGCGCTGCAGCAGTGCCGCCGCGAGATCCAGGAGCGGATGGTCTGGCACTTCTTCATGTGCGAGGACGAGTGGGGTCAGCGCGTCGGTGAGGCGCTGGGCATCACCGCGGACGACGTCCGTGGCCTGCCGCCGCTGCAGTCGCAGACCCTCACCGACGAGGAGCAGCAGCGCGCCGCCAACCTCGGGAAGAACGGCCCGCGCGAGGTGACCGGCCTGGTCATGACGCATTGCGTGCCCAACGAGCGGGTCGTCGTCGCCGGCTGACAGCGGGCGGCACCAGCGCGACCGCGGCGGG
>NZ_JASNFN010000045.1:0-29346 GCF_030731085.1 Blastococcus carthaginiensis
GGCTAGTGCTGCGGCCTCGAAGGTTTGCCCTGTTGGGTGGTCGCCTGTTTCTGTCGGTGGGGTCGGGCAGGGTGTGGATGTGCCTCGTCATCGGGATCGGTCCGCGGCGCCGGTGGTGCACCGCACCGCCCGGGTGGAGCTGCGGGTGACCGGCGGCCAGCGGCAGCGGCTGTTCGGTCTGCTGCGCTCGGGCGGGGATGTGTGGGCGGCGGTGTTGGAGCTCAACGGCTGGCGTCGCCGGCGCGGTGACCGGCCGTTGGCCGGTTATCAGGAGCTGTGCCGGGAGCTGGCCGCGGCCGGTGAGGGAACGTTCGGCGAGCTGTCCAGCGTGGGGGCGCGGTCGGTGCTGCGCGGCTACTCCGATGCGTGGATCAGCGCCGCCCGTCGCCGCCGGGCCGGTGAGGCGTCGGTTCGGTTTCCGCGGCGGCGGCGCGGGCTGGTGCCGGTGCGCTTCTACGCCGGCACCTTCACCATCGAAACCGATAGCGGGCGACCGCGGGTGCGGCTACCGGTGGCCCGCGGTCGCCCGCCGTTGTGGGTGCGGCTGGCCCGCCCGCTTCCTTACCCGGCCGAACGGGTGCGCTCGGTGCGGCTGGTACACCAAGGTCGGTGGTTGTTCCTCGACGTCACCGTTGAGGTACCCGTCGCGACCTATCCGCCCGGCGCCGGCCCCGATCCCGCCCGGATCGCCGGAGTGGACCTGGGCATCATCCATCCCTTCGCCGTCCTGGCCTCACGCGGCGCCGACGGGAAGCGGGATGCCGGGCTGCTGGTGTCGGGGCGGGCGCTGCGCGCCGAGCACCGACTGCATCTGGCCGAAGGCAAGGCCCGCGCCCGCGCCACCGCCGCCCGCGCCCCCCGACCGGGCCAGCGCGGCTCCCGGCGGTGGCGCCGCTACCGGGCCCGCGGCCGCCGGCTGGAGGGCCGGCACCGGCGCCGGCTGACCCAGGCCCGCCACGAGGCCGCGACCGAGGTCGTGCGCTGGGCTGTGGCGCGGCGGATCGGCACCCTGGCCGTCGGCGACCCGCGCGGCCTGCTGGCCCGCGATGCCGGGCGGCGCCAGAACAAGGCCGTCCGCGACTGGGCCGTCGGCGACCTGCTGCACAAACTGGCCGACAAGGCCGAGGCCGCCGGGATCGCCGTGCACCCGGTCGACGAGCGCGGCACCTCCTCCACCTGCCCCGTCTGCACCCGCCGCGTCGCCAAGCCGCGCGGCCGGGTCTTCCGTTGTCCGCACCCCGGGTGCGGCTTCACCGGGCACCGCGACCTGGTCGGTGCCGCCAACATCGCCGCCCGCGCCCCGGCTCCGGTCGGGACCGCGAGCGGTGGCTCCCTCGTCACCGGATCGCCGCCGGTGACCACGCACCGTCGAGCCGGCCGGCACCTGCCCGGTGCCGGCCGGTCCCGGCGTGATCCCCGCCGCGGACTCCTCAGCCGGCCCCCGGGCCGGTCGACCTCCACCCATCCGGTGGCCCGTGGCGGCGGATCCACCTGGCCCGCCGTGGCCCGCCCCGAGAACCAGCCCGGTTCCGGGAAGTCGCTCGCCGGCACCCGCCGCGAGGATCAGGCACCGCCCCACCGGGGCAAACCCTGCCTGACACGGCACTAGGTGCCGTAGCCGTGCCACCGGGTCCGACTGGTCCAGGGGCTGCAGAACCCCCACGGACCGGAGGCCGTGGGGGTTCAATCCGGTGTCCGAAGAGGTTCGACGCGCGCCGGGTTCATCGGCGTCCGCCGATGGACTTCCTCGACCGCGACTGGCTACCTGACCAGGATCATGGTCATGACGACGCAGTCCTTGGCAGCGGTGAAGGCGCACTTCAGTCACGTCATCGACGAGGTCGCCAGCACGCACGAGCGGGTCACGGTCACGAGGAACGGCAGCCCGGTCGCCGTCATCCTCGCCGTCGAGGACTACGAGTCCCTGATGGAGACCCTCGAGATCCTCTCCGATCCCCGGGCCAGATCTGAGATCCGGCAGGCCGAGACCGAGATGGCCGGCGGCGAGGTCTACGACGAGGCCCAGGTGCGGGCCGCACTCGCGGCCCGCCGCCGGTGACCGGCCCCCGGGCCTACACCGTCGTCCTGTCGGCAGCCGCCAAGCGGGCCATCGAGTGCGACCTTCCCGAACCGGTGGCCGTCGCGGTCGTCGACTTCCTGTACGGGCCGCTCGCCGCAGACCCCCACCGCGTGGGCAAGCCCCTGCGGTTCCAGCTCGAGGGCTACCGGTCCGCACGACGAGGCCAGTACCGCGTCATCTACTCCATCCAGGACGACGAGGTGCTCGTGCGTGCCGTGCGCATCTCGCACCGCGCCGACGCCTACGGGTGACCGCCACGTCAGGGCCGGCCCGCGCGTGTGCGGAAGTACCGTGTCGCCCCCCCCCCCCCGGACACAGCAGAGAACCTCCACGGTCACCGACCGTGGAGTGGTGTCGTTCGTTGCGACGAGCCCACCACGTTCCAGCGGGAACGTGGTGGAGACCCCGTGTTCGGTCGGCTCGGCGGACGTGAGTAGTGGCCCCCCGGCTTCTCGCGCGCCGGCTGCCAGGATCGCGCCATGCCCTCCCTCCAAGGTGCTTCGCACATCGCTCTCACCGTTCGCGACATGGACGCCAGCGCCGAGTGGTACCAGCGCGTCCTCGGGCTGCAGGAGCTGCGCCGCTACGGCTCGGACGGGGCCGGCACGCCGCGGATCCTGTTGCTCGACCCGGCGAGCTTCTTCGTCGTCGGGCTGTGTCAGCCCGACGACGGCTCGTCCGCGGCGTTCGACCACCGTCACACCGGGCTCGATCATTTCGCCTTCAAGGTGACCGACGACGCCGAGCTCGACCGGTGGATCGCCCACCTCGACGAACTCGGCGTGGCGCACTCACCGGTGCGCGTACTGGACCTGGGGCGATTCGTGTCGTTCGAGGATCCCGACGGCATCCAGTTCGAGCTCTGGCTCCAGCCTCCCGATCCGGTCGCCGATGGGCATCGAGCCGAGGACCGTGGGGCAGGCCGTCGCCCGGCCGGGCCGGGTAGCGCAGCCGCAGGCGGGTAGGGCTCGCCCATGCCGGAGCCACCGCGCCTGCCCGTCGAGATGCTCCTCCGCTACACGGACGTGCCGGAGGGGCGCATCCGCACCCGCGTGCTCGGCCAGCGTCGGCCGGACGCCCTTCCGGTGGTGGTGGTCCAGGGGATGGCCGTCTCGGACTACCTGCTGCCTGCGTGTGCAGCACTCGGCTCGTGGACGGAGGCGCACCTCTTCGACGTCCCCGGTTTCGGTGGCAGCGGCCGGCCGACACGGCGGCTCGACGTCCGCAGCTACGGGGAGGCGGTGGTGCACTGGCTGGAGGCGAGCGGCCTGGACCGGGCCGTGGTGGTCGGCCACTCCAGCGGCACGCAGGTGGCCGCGTGGGCGGGGGTGCTGGCGCCGGAGCGGGTGGCGGCGGTGGGCCTCGCCAGCCCGACGATCGACCCGATCGCCCGCCCGCTGCCCAAGCTGCTCTACCGCTGGCGGCTGGACGCCCGCTCCCCCTCGCCCGGCCTCGTGGAGAACCACGTGCCGGAGTGGCGGCGCGCCGGCATCGCGGGGGCTGCCCACCTGGTCAGGGTCCATCTCGCCGACCGGATCGAGGAGCAGGTCGCCCGCCTCCGGGTGCCCGTGCTGGTCATCCGTGCCGAGGACGACCGGCTGACCACCGACTCCTGGGTGCGCGGGCTCGCCGAGTCGGCCGACGGCGACGTCGTGACGGTCCCCGGTGCCCACGCGTTCCTGTGGCTGGATCCGGGGGTCTGGTCGGCGCCGTTGCGCGGGCTGTCGGCCGAGGCGCGCTGAGTTGGCCCGCCGGAGCCGCCACGTGCCGCCCGAGGAGGCGGTCGCGTCGTTCGACTCGGCCAGCGCCTTCTTCATGGCCCTGGCCCGTGCGATCGAGGGCCGCGACTTCCCCTATCTGGGTCAGTCGCGGTGGAAGGCCCTGCCCGTGCGGGCCAGCGCGCTGCTTCCGCGGCCCCTTCGCTGCCGTGCGTACGCGGTCGCGAGCGGGCGGGAAGGGGTCGCGGTCGACCGGCTCGGCGACATCGACCTGGACGAGGCCGCCTCCTGGGTCGCGCGGACCTATCCGGAACGGCGCTATCCGGCCGTGCTGATCGGCTCGTCGAACGGCGCGCTGACCCATCTGGCGGCCGCCTGCGGCGTCCCGTGGCTGCCCCAGACGCTGCTCGTGCCGGTGCGCCGCCGCGGCGCCGACCCGGCGGACATGCCGGCGGCGCTCGACTTCGGCGCGCGCCACGGCCCGTCCCTCCTGGCGCACAACCCACGGGTGGCGTTGCACCAGATGCAGGACGCCAACCAGGACGCGCTCAGTGGCTCCCAGATGGCGTACTTCCGGGTGAAGTGGACCAGCCTGCCACCGGCGTACCAGCGCTTCCTCGATGAGCGGCTCGAGCCGGGGGCGCCGGTCGTCGTCGTACGGGACATGTCGACCTGGCCCGTCACCCGCGTCGGCGACCGGCACGTCTTCCAGGTCGGTGCGCAGGGCGGCATGTCTGCCGAGGAGTATCACCACGCACCCGGCGTCCCGACACCCGACGGAACCGCCGCCGAGGCCGAGTGGGGGTTCGCCGACCCACTGCTGGACGGGCTCCGGAAGGCAGCGCACCGCACCGGCCACCCGGTCGTCGAGGTGCGGTACGGCCACCCGCAGGATCCCGCCGCCGCTGTCGCCGACGTGCTCCGGTCGTGGACACGACGCCGCGGTGGCGCTGCCCAGCGACTGCTGGTGAGCTCGTTCGTCGTGCACGACCCGTGGCGGACGATCGCCACGGGGTCCGTGCCGTTCTGGACCTTCTTCCCGGTCCAGTCGGCCGCCCGCGATCTGTCCGACTACCTGGTCTCGACGACGTACGACGACGTCGACGTCCTGCTGTTCAGCCACGGGGTCGAATCCCGGGGACTGGCCGACGCCCGGACCTGGCAGCGCATCGCCGAGCTGGCCCGCCGCCGCGGTCGGTTGCTCGGCGTCGACCCGCGGGCGTTCCCGGCCGACTTCGCCGTCTTCGCGCGCTACACCTCCGCGCTGCGGTCGCTGCCCGACGCCGGGCTGACGTGGTCGCCGCTGGCCGTCGCGGACGCCTTGGCCGGTCTCCGCGGTGCGGAGCAGCTGTCCGTCGTGGGTGGCTGAGGCTGTCCACCGTGAACCGAGCTGTCGGCCGGACCGGGAATCGGCTCGGGGCCCTGCTCGAGAGGCGGATGCCGGCCATGCACCACGCCTGTTCGCGGGACGTGCGGCAGCATCCTCCTGGTGACCCTCCCGGCTGTCGTGACCCTTCATCTGTGGCAGGTCTCGACGCACGCGATCCCGCGCGCGCTGGTCCACATGGCCGCCGACCGCCGTCCGCTGCGACGGACGCCCGGCCTGCGGTTCGCCAAGCTGCTCGGCACCGGAAGCGGTCGGACCTTCACCGTCCGGGACGCGGATCCACGCCAGTGGGGACTGCTCGCGGTCTGGGACGACCTGACCTCGCCCATGGCATTCCAGGATTCCGGGCCGCCTGCGCGCTGGCGACGCTTCGCCGACGAGGAGTGGGTGGCCCATCTCGAGCCCCTCTCCGCGCGCGGGCTGTGGTCCGGGCAGGAGCCGTTCGGCAGACCCCGCCCGCGGGTCTGGGACGGTCCCGTCGCCGCGATCACCCGCGCCCGCCTGGTGCTGCGGCGGGCGGCACGCTTCTGGACCGCCGTTCCCCCGGTCTCCGCGGATCTGCACGAGTCCTCCGGCCTGCGGATGGCGCTGGGCATCGGTGAGGCGCCGCTGGGCCTGCAGGGGACCTTCAGCCTCTGGGACTCGTCGTCGTCGCTGAACGCCTTCGCCTACGGGCGGTCCCCGCACACGGTCGTCATCGAGCGGACCCACCGGGAGGGCTGGTACGCGGAGGAACTGTTCGCCCGCTTCGCCGTTCGGTCGTCCTCCGGCACGGTCGCCGGCGTCGACCCGCTGGGACCGGGGCCCCGCTGACCGGCGCTTCCGCGTCGGTCGGGGTCGCCCAGCACCGGACCACTTCCCGCCGTCACCCCACAGGTGGCCTCAGCGCAGCTCCCGCCCCGAACCAGCAGTTCCCGTCCCCGAGCCACGCGAGAGGGGCTGCTGCGAGCGGGAGCTCAGCTGGTGACCGCGTTCTCCACCTCGTCGATCACGCCTTCGTGGCCGACCGCTACGTCCGGCTCCCGATGAGCGGAACGGACACCGGGCCGCCTGCCGGTGCCTCATCGCGCGGACTCGGCCAGCACCACGCTCAGAGCCGTTACCTGCCACCGGGTCGATGGTCGCGCTGAACCCCCGGCCGCGTGGGAGGGTGTCGAGCGTGACGTCGCCCGGCGCCCCCAGGTGGACGGTCCGATCGTTGTACCAACCCATCGTCGACCTCCACGACGGCACGCTCGTCGGCGTCGAGGCGCTCTCCCGGGGAGCACCGGGACCGCTGGAGTCCGCCGCAGCGCTCTTCGCAGCCGGACGGGCCGCCGGGACGCCGGCCGACCTCGACGAGGCCTGCCTCCGCTCCGCGCTGCGGGGTGCCGCGCAGAGTTCCGCTGCCGTCACGCTGTTCGTCAACGTCGAGCCGGCCACGTTGTCGGCCCTGGGCCCGCGGCGGTTGACGGCGCTGGCGGACGCGGTGGCGGAGCACGTCCGTGTCGTTGTGGAGGTCACCGAACGTGACCTCCTGGAGCGAGCCGCCGAAGTGGTCCGTGGCGTCCAGGTCCTCCGCGACCTCGGCTGGGGCGTGGCCCTGGACGATGCGGGTGCAGAGCCCAAGGGGCTCGCGCTCATGCCGTTCCTGCGGCCCGACGTGATCAAGCTCGATCTCGCCCTGGTCCGCGGGCACACGACCCTGCTGACCGCCGCGGTGGTCAACGCGGTGCGCGCGGAGGCCGAGCGATCCGGCGCGATCCTCCTCGCGGAAGGCATCGAGAGCGAGCAGCACCTCGACCGTGCACTGGCCATGGGCGCTCGACTGGGTCAGGGGTGGATGTTCGGACGTCCCGGACCGCTGCCCACCGACGGCATGTCCGCGCTCTCCGTCCCGTCGGCACGTGCGCGTGGTGCCGGGCCCGTGGAGGTGCCCCGGACGCCGTTCGCGGTGCTCGCCGCGACCTCGACCGCGCAGCGTGCCGCCGAGCCGTTGGTCGCCTCGATGACCCGCCAACTGGAACGGCAGGCGTTGCTCCTCGACGAACAGACGGTGGTCCTGGCGAACTTCCAGGACGCGCAGGCCATGACCCCGGCGACCCGTCGACGGTACGAGTCGCTGGCCAGCCTCTCGGCCCTGACCGCGGTCACCGGTGCCGGGATGCCCGACGAACCCGCCCCCGGCGTCCACGGGACCGCTCTGGAGGCCGACGACCCGCTCACCGGGCAGTGGGTGGTCATCGTCGTCAGCCCGCACTTCGCCGCCGCTCTCGTGGCCCGGGACGTGACCTCCCGGGACGACGACGGAGGAGACCGGCCGACCGGGCCGGACGCTCAGCCGGGGCGCCGGCTGGAGTACCTGCTGACCTACGACCGCCAGCGGGTCCTCGATGCGGCAGGGCTGATGCTGCAGAGGGTGCGCCCCACGTCCGGCGCTGCGGCCGCGCCGTCGCCGGTGGCGCGGGGCACCCCTGCGCAGGACGCCGTGCGGGTGCCCCCGGCAGACCTCCCGGACCTGCTGCTCCGCGCCATCGCGACGGCCAGCAACGGCATCGTGATCGCGGATGCGCTCCTGCCGGATGTTCCCCTGGTCTACGCCAACGCGGCCTTCCTGGACCTCACGGGGTACTCCGAGGAGGAGGTGCTCGGCCGCAACTGCCGCTTCCTGCAGGGCCCGGCGACCGACCCGAGCCAGGTGCAACCCATCCGGCGCCGGATCCTCGCCGGGCGCGACGTGCACGCCGTCCTGCTCAACTACCGGCGCGGCGGCTCGACCTTCTGGAACGAGCTGCACATCAGCCCGGTCACGAACCCGGCCGGCGAGATCACCCACTTCATCGGCAACCAGCTCGACGTCACCAGCCGCATCGAGCGCGAACGACGGACGGCCTACCTCGCCCACCACGACGAACTCACGATGCTGCCCAACCGGAGCCACGTCCTCGAGCACCTCGAGCTGGAGCTCCGACGCGCACGGAGGAGCGGCACGTGCGTGGCGGCCCTCATGGTGGACCTGGACGACTTCAAGACGATCAACGACAGGTTCGGCCATGCTGCCGGGGACTCGGCGCTGACCTGGGCCGCCCGCCGCCTCCGGTCGGCGGTGCGCGCCGGTGACCTGCTCGGACGACTCGGTGGCGACGAGTTCCTCGTGGTGCTCGCCGGTCTCCCGCCGGCAGGAGGACGGCGGGAAGGCCCTGCACGGGGACCCTCGGCCGAGGAGACCGTCCGTCGGGTCCGGGAGCACCTCCACGCTGCTCTCGATGCCCCGTTCGAGCTGCCCGACGCCACGGTCCGTCTCCGCGCCAGTTCCGGCGCCGCGCTGTTCCCCCTCGACGCCGGCGAGGCGGCGGAGCTGATCGCACGCGCCGACGCCGCCATGTACCGGCACAAGACCGGCAGCCGGCAGCAGGCGTCCCCGAACGGGTGACCACCCTGACCCTCCACCTGTGCCGGCGGCAGAGGGCCGGCACCGGAGGGCGTCGCACGCGACGACGCCCGACGGCGCCACGACCACCGGCTCGGGCCCCGAGGTGTGCTCCCGGCGCCGCGCGGGCACCCCGGTCGGGTCGGTCCGGGGGCTGCCCCGGCCCGACGGCGGCGAGATGGCGTCGCTCCGCACCTTCTCCCGCGCTCGGCGGAGGCCGCACGCGGGAACGTCGACGGCGAGAGGAGGGGCGCCGCACGTCGGCGCCGCGCGTCACATGAGCGAGAACGACGGATCTTCCGGGAGCAGGCCATCCCCGGCCGGGCCGACCGCCCGGCACCCGAAGGGGGCGCCCCGCCGGCACCCCGCGCTCGTCCAGCCCCCGGCGGACGTCTCGGAGGACTCCCGCGGGCTGGACACGGTGGTCTTCGGCGTCGCCGCAGTCCTGGCCCTCGCGCTCGTGATCTGGGGCTTCCTGTCCCCCGGCACCCTCGGCAGCACGTCGAGCGCGGGGCTGAGCTGGGTGGTGCACAACGTCGGCTGGTTCTTCGTCCTGCTGGCCACGGTGATCGTGGTCTTCGTCCTCTGGCTGGGAGCGAGCAAGTACGGCCGCATCCCCCTCGGCCGGGACGACGAGGCGCCGGAGTTCCGGACCATCAGCTGGATCGCCATGATGTTCAGCGCCGGTATGGGCATCGGCCTCATGTTCTTCGGGGTCGCCGAGCCGCTGGCGCACTTCGTCGAACCGCCACCGGGCACCATCGAGGGCGGGACGGACGACGCCGTGCGCACCGCGCTCGCGACGACGCTGTTCCACTGGACGCTGCACCCGTGGGCGATCTACGCCTTCATGGGCCTGGCCGTCGGCTACGGGGTGTACCGGCGAGGCCGCAGGCAGCTGCTGTCGTCGGCGTTCGTCCCCCTGTTCGGCCGCGACGTGTCGGAGCGGCCGGCGGGGAAGGTGATCGACACGCTGGCCGTCATCGCGACCCTCTTCGGCACCGCGGCATCGCTCGGCTTCGGCGCCCTGCAGATCGGGAGCGGGGTGGAGCTCATCGGCTGGGTCGGCGAGGCCGGGAACGCGGTCATCCTGGTGATCCTGGCCATCCTGACCGCGGCGTTCGTGGTCTCGGCGTTCTCGGGCATCGCGAAGGGCATCCAGTACCTGTCGAACATCAACGTCGTGCTGGCGTTCACCCTGGCGCTGTTCGTGTTCGTGCTCGGCCCGACCGTCTTCATCCTGAACGTGGTCCCGACCGCGGTCGGCGCCTACTTCGACCAGCTGGCCGAGATGGCGGCGCGCACGGAAGCGGTCGGCGGAGACGCCATGGCGACCTGGTTGTCCGGGTGGACGGTCTTCTACTGGGCGTGGTGGATCTCCTGGACGCCCTTCGTCGGCATCTTCATCGCCCGCATCAGCCGGGGACGGACGATCCGCCAGTTCGTCGCCGGGGTGCTGCTGGTGCCGAGCGCGGTGAGCATCCTCTGGTTCGCGATCTTCGGCGGCGCGGCGATCGACGTCCAGCGGACCGGGGGTGATCTGGCCGGCCGGTCCTCGACGGAGGCGCAGCTGTTCGGGCTGCTCGAGGGGCTGCCGCTGTCCAGCATCGCCACGGTCCTCGTCATGCTGCTGATCTCGATCTTCTTCATCACCGGGGCCGACTCGGCCTCCGTGGTCATGTCGTCGCTGTCCGAGCGCGGCAACCGCGAGCCGCGATCGAGGGTGGTCATCTTCTGGGGCGTGCTCACCGGCTCGGTCGCGGCCGTGATGATGCTCGCCGGGGGCGACGAGGCGCTCCAGGGCCTGCAGAACCTGACGATCATCGGAGCGGTGCCCTTCGCCGTCGTCATCGCCGTGCTCATGGTGTCCCTGGCCAAGGACCTGCGCAGCGATCCGGCGATGGTGCGCCGGACGGTCGCCCTCGAGGCCGTGCGGCAGGCCGTCGTCGACGGCCTGACCCGGCACGGTGACGACTTCGTGCTGGCGGTGGAGCACGTGGACGAGGCCGATGGCGCAGGTGACCGCGGCCCGGCAGCGGGGACGCCACCGACGCGGACAGCGGAGCACCGGGCGGGGTCAGCGGGCCGGACGCTCGGTGACGTGGACTCCCCCGTGCCGGATCGGCGCGGTGCCGACGGACGGGAGTAGACGCACCTGGCTGCGGTCCCGCTCGGGGCCGCTATGGTCGCGGGCACCTACTGGCTCCGGGAGCGATCCATGCCGTTCGTCGCGCGCCTTTCGATCACCCCGGTCAAGGGCTCCGCACTCCACCACCCGACCCGCGTCGCGGTCACCCGGAACGGGGTCCTGACCAACCGCCGCTTCTACCTCGTCGATGCCCGACGGCGGTTGTTCAACGGCAAGCAGCACGGGCCGCTGGTCCAGATCACGGCCGAGTTCGACGAGCAGCACGAACGCCTGTCCCTGCGGATACCCGGTCGTGAGCTGCTGGAAGGCCCGGCGGACGAGTGGGGCGAGGCCGTGGTCACCAACTTCTACGGCCGCGACGTGGCCGGTCACCTGGTCGACGGGCCGTGGTCGGCCGCGCTCAGCGACTTCGTCGGTGAGCCGGTGCACCTCGTGGCCGCCGACTCCCCCGGTGATGCGGTCGACGTGCACCCGGTGACGCTGGTGTCGTCGGCCACCATCGAGCACCTGCGCGGCGTGGCTCCCGGCGGCGGAGTGCTGGACCACCGCCGGTTCCGGATGCTCCTCGAGGTCGACGGGTGCGAGGTGCACGAGGAGGACAGCTGGGCCGGGCGGTGCGTGCAGGTCGGCCAGACCCGGCTGCGCGTCGTCGGGCCCGTCCCACGCTGCGTGGTCACCAACGAGAACCCCGACAGCGGGATCATCGACTTCAACACGCTCAAGGCCATCGTGCGCTACCGGGGAGAGCTCGCCGGCGACCTCACGACACCGGTCGCCCACCTCCCCGACGACGGCGCGGTCATCTTCGGCATGTACGCGACCGTCGAGCAGCCGGGTGAGATCTCGGTGGGCGACCGGGTCGAGCTCGTCGACGCAGCCGAGGTCTCGAACCGGTAGCTCCGCACTGCACGGCGCTCACCTGCCGAGGCGGGACGTCTCCTCGTACGCCAATGACGCCAGTGCGGCCACGGCGACGAGGAGCGGGGCCGCCAACAGGAGGTACACGTGCGGCCGGCTCCCCCCGGCAGCCGGAGCCCCACCGTCGAACAGCGGTGCCGCGAGAGCCGCGCACCCCCACGCGGTGAACACGAAGCCGTACACCGTCGGGAACGCGCGCGGTCCGACCCGGTCCGCCGTCGCCGCAGGCACCAGCGCGGAGATCGCCCCGTAGGCCAGACCGATGCCGGCGAAGCCGCAGAGGACCACGGCAGGGGCGGTCGACACGGCCCACCCGGCCAGTGCGATGGCGGAGACCGCGAGCGCGGTCGCCAGGGCGGCCAAGCGCCCCACGCGATCGGACCACCAGCCGGCTCCGACCCGTCCTACGAGGTTTCCCGCGGCCAGCAGGGAGACGGCGGTTCCGGCCGCTCCGGCGCTCAACCCCGCTGCAGACGCGAGAGGGGCGGCCGTGCCGAAGACGACGAGGCCGGGGAGGGCGCCTCCGGCGAAGATGAGCCACAGCGCGGCCAGGGTCCGGCGGCGCACCGCCACCTGCCCGTCCCGGTGCCCGGCACCGGTCCCCGACGTCGGCCCACCGGGGGCCAGTGCCGCTGCGATGCCCAGCAGCCCGGCGACGAGCACGGCCAGGACGGCGAGGCCGGTGCGCCAGCCGATGTCCGGCAGGACGCGCGGCGCCACCACGCCCAGCACCACCGGGCCGATGGCGTACGCACCGACGACGAGACCGCTGGCCGCACCTCGGCGCGCGTCGACCACGCGCGCGGCCAGCGACAACGCGACGCCGTAGGCGAGCCCGTTGGCCGCGCCGAACAGCAACCCGATCCCGATCCAGGGGATCTCCGGCCGCTGCCCTGCGGCGGTCAGCCCGAGCCCGGCGCCCGCCAGGACGGCGGCCACGCCGAGCAGTCCGCGAGGGCCCAGACGACGCTGCCCGCGACCTACCCACAGCAGCGTCACGGTGAAGACGACGAGAGCGAGCGCGAACACGGCCGAGCCGCGGCCCTGCGCCGCTCCCGCATCGGCCATCACCCGGGGCGCGACGAGGCTCCAGGCGAAGAGGGTGCCCACCGCGAGGTTCGCGACGGCACCGGAGGCGATGAGACGGGCCGTCGTCGGCCGACCGGACGGCCACGGCTCCGGACGCTCACGGTTCACGAGGCAGCGCCGGGTGCCGGCGTCCGCCCGGCGGCGGCACCGGTGCGGGCGGGCCGGAGCGCTGGACCGCCCGCACCAGGAGGCTCCGGCCGGTCAGGAGGTGACGGCCACCTGGCCGCGGTCCTGCCGCTGCGGCCCTCCTGCGCTGGGCCTGATGTCGGTGTCGAAGATCTCCGTCGGCAGGAACAGCGAGCAGCACGCGTTCGGGATGTCCACCACCCCGCCGATGCGTCCCTCGATCGGCGAGGTGCCGAGCAGGAAGTAGGCCTGCTCCCCGGTGTAGCCCCACTTCTCCAGGTACCTGATCGCGTTCAGGCAGGCGTTCCGGTAGGCCAGCGTGGCGTCCATGTAGTAGTTGGTGTCGTCGCGGTGGTCGACCGAGACCCCGATGAAGGTCAGGAATTCGGAGTAGCGCGGCTCCACCCGCCCCGGGATGAAGAACGGGTTCGTGGTCACCCCGTAGGTCTCCATGCCGCCCTTGATGAGGTCGACGTGGAAGTCGATGAAGCCACCCATCTCGATGGCACCGCAGAAGTTGATCTCACCATCGCCCTGGCTGAAGTGCAGATCCCCGCCGGAGAGCAGTGCGCCGTCGACGTAGACCGGGTAGAAGACGCGGCTGCCCCGGGTGAAGTTCTTGATGTCGTGGTTGCCGCCGTTCTCCCGCGGGGGGACCGTGCGCGCGCCCTCGCGACCGATCTTGTCGAGCAGGTCGCCGCCGGCCGTCCCACCGAGGACGCCGTCCATCAGAGGCGGCAGTCCCAGCGCCGGCACGCGGTCGGGATCGGTGTCGATGAGCGCCTGCTCCCGGGCGTTCCAGCGGGCCAGCAGCTCCGGCGACGGGGCGGTGCCGAAGAGCCCTGGGTGGGTGATCCCGGTGTACTTGACCCCTGGGATGTGGCGGGATGTGGCTTCCTGTCCCCGGAAGTCCCAGACCGCCTTGTAGGCGTCGGGGAAGTAATCGGTGAGGAAACCGCCTCCGTTGACCTTGGCGAAGATGCCGGAGTAGCCCCAGCCCTCACCGCAGTTGGGGCCCTCCGCCTGCGGTACGGGGCCCAGGTCGACGATGTCCACGACCAGCAGGTCACCCGGCTCGGCCCCCTCCACGGCGATGGGGCCGGAGAGCATGTGGGCCACGTCCAGGTTGACGTCCCGCACGTCGTTGGCGGAGTCGTTGTTGCCGATCTGGCCGTCGGTCCACTCCTTGCACTCCACCCGGAAGGTGCTGCCGGGTTTGACCGTCACGGCCGGCGGGATGTCGGGATGCCACCGGTTGTGGCCCGGCACCGCCTGGTCGCGCATGGACTTGCTCTGGTCGACGCTGAACACGACCTCGGGCATGGCTACTTCCTTTCAGTGGACGCCCGGCGCGGTGCCGGGCTGTGCAGCGATGGCGGGAGCGGAGAGCAGCCGGCTCAGCGGCATGCAGGCGAGGAGGAGGAGAAGTCCGAGGACGGCGACGACGATGGTCGTGAGAGCCGTGTCGTCCCACCAGCCGGTGATGATCAGGAAGGCCGGGACGCCGGCGGTGAGCACTCCCTCTCCTGCCGCGAGGACACCGATCGCCGGGGTCAGGTGCTCCTTGTGCAGCGCCATCAGCAGGAAGAAGGTGAACCACAGGATCGCCCAGAGCAGCCAGATGACGGCGAAGGTCCGGTCCTCCACGGCGACCCAGGAGTGGATGGCGAACCCGACGGCCGCGACGGCCACGGTCAGCGAGAACCAGCCGAGGCCTTCGGCGGGGGCTCCCGTGAGCCCGTTCATCCCCACCCAGAGGTAGGTGAAGCCGAAGAAGTAGAGGCCGGCGGCGAGCGCGATCCGCGCCGGGTCACCGTCCGCGACGACGATGAGGTACGTCGGCGTGAAAACCTGCAGAGCGCCGACGAAGAGATTCAGGGGCGCGGCACCACGCGGGCTCACATGTCCGAGCAGCATGATGCCGTTGACGAAGAGCACGACGCCGACGTAGAGCAGTCCGACCGCGCTCATGGTTCACGACCTGGGCAGGGACGGGTAGCGACCCCTGGAGCGCCGGGCCGCGTTGACCGGAGCCGCTCCCGTCATGGGGTTCCACCGCGGGCTGCGGGGACGCGGAGCCCCGTCCGGGATCGAGCGGACCACCTGCGGCGACTCCGCACTCGCGTCCGCAGCACCGACGGCGCGGTGCAGCCCGGCCGGGGTCGTCGCCAGGTGCGGAGCGGTGAACACGCGGGGGGACTCCGCCGCGCAGTTCGGGCAGGGATGCGTCGGGGTCAGCGAGGACATCGGCTGGATGACCTCGAAGACCGAGCAGTCCGGGCATCGGAAGATGTATGTGGCCACGGTCACTCCTTCGCCTCACCTGAAACATATTCAGGTGGAAGGATCTGTCAAGGGGAGACCGTGCGGACCGGCCGGCGGCGGGACGTCGGCCGGTCAGAGACCGGTCAGGACGTCGAAATCGACGCCGTCCGCGAGGGCGAGGTGGACGGGCTGCTGCAGGTGGTTGCCCACGAACGACACGGCTCCGCGGGGACCGTCGTAGCCGACGCCGTCGGCCACCTCGAGCATCCGGTGCACGTCCAGGCTCCCGGCGTGCTGCGCCAGCGCGGCCAGCGTCATCAACCCCTCGTAGCAGGACTCCGCGGCGTTGTTGAGCGGGGGCGCGTCCGGCCCGTGCTGAGCGACGTAGTCGGCGCCGAGGTCCAGAGCCGACGACGTGGCGAGCGAGCGGAAGTAGGACGCGCAGACGAACAGGTTCCCGGTCGCGTCCGCGCCGCTGGCCATGAGCATGTTCTCCTCCATCAGCGGGCTGAAGCGGATCAGGTCCTCCTGCAGCCCGCACTGGGTGAAGCTCCGGTTGAACTCCACCGCGTCCTGCCCGACCAGGTACATCAGGACGCCCTGCGCGTCGCTGCTGCGGACCCGCTCCAGGACGCCGGTGAAGTCGCGGGTGCCCAGCGGGACGAACGCCGTCCCGGCCAGGTGCAGGTCCAGCCGGCGGGCGAAGACCTTGGTGACGTCGACCGAGGCGCGCGGCCAGATGTAGTCGTCTCCGACGATGAACCACGTGCGCACCCCGCAGACGTCGCGCAGCCAGCGCAGTGCGGGCGCGATCTGCCGCGCCGGCGTCTCCCCGGAGCAGAAGACGCCCGGGCTGGTCTCGCCGCCTTCGTACAGGGACGTGTAGACGTAGGGGATCCGGCCGGCGGTCATCGGGGCCAGCGCCTGACGCACGGCCGAGATGTGCCAACCCGTGACGCCGTCGACGCCTCCGGCGGCGATCCGCCGGCCGATCTCGGCCGCGATCTCCCCCGGCGGCGCACCGCCGTCGATCACCTCGATGCTCATCTCCCGGCCGAGGACGCCGGTCTCGTTGATCAGCCTCAGCGCTGTCGCCGCGACCGCCTCGCAGGACGGGCCGAAGATCCCGGCAGGACCTTGCAGCGGGACGACCAGCGCGACCCGCAGGGTGCTATCCCGACCCAATGCTTTCCCTCCTTGGCGTGACAGGCACGGCGAGAAAGGCGGGAGTCCCGGACGTCTGCCAGAATCGAACGTCCGAGTGGGGCATGACTATGCTCATCTGCCCGAGATTTGGGAAGAGCGTGCTCGGGCGAGAAGAGACAAGCATGCTGCAGCGGGATCGGGGGCAGACCGTGTCCCACGTCGACCTCCTGCGCCAGGCTGCCCTCGGCCTGTCCGGCCGCGTCGAGAAGATCCTCACCGAGGCCGACCTGACGCTCGACCAGTGGCGCGTGCTGGGCGCCCTCATCCAGTGCGGCCCCCTGTCGATGAGCGATCTCGCGAGCCGCACGCACATCACCGGGCCGACGCTCACCCGGATCGTCGACCGGCTGGCCGAACGCGCGCTGCTGTACCGCAACGTCGACGCCGCGGACCGGCGACGGGTACTCGTCCACGTCGCCGACCGCGGCCGGGCACGTCACCAGTCGCTGGCCCCGCGGATCGCCGAGGCGGAGCGGGACGGGTTGGCACCCTTGTCCGAGGCCGAGGCACACACCCTTCGCCGCCTCCTGGAACGGCTCGCGACGGCCTGAGCCCGCGCGGTCGGTGGATCTCGGCTTGCCGTCCTCCGGGGCGCAGGGCAGGCTGCGGAGAAGTTTCCACGTGAACGGAGTTCCCGTGCCGGCACCGACTGATCACGAGCTGTTCGACCTCGGGGAGCTGCCCCTGCAGAGCGGCGCCACCTTGCGGGGAGCGCAGCTCGCGTACAAGACATACGGCACGCTGAACGAGGACAAGTCGAACGTCATCGTGCACCCCACCTGGTTCAGCGCCTGGCACGACCAGAACGAGTGGTCCATCGGGGCGGGGAAGGCCTGCGATCCGGACAGGTACTTCGTCGTCGTCCCCGATCAGCTCAACAACGGTCTGTCCTCATCGCCGAGCAACACCCCGCAGCCGTTCGACGGGCCGCACTTCCCGCCGGTCACCTTCCACGACCAGGTCGAGGCGCAGCACCGCCTGCTGACGGAGAAGTGGGGCATCCGATCCGTCGAGCTGGTCGTCGGCTCCTCGATGGGCGCGGGCCAGACCTACCAGTGGGCGGTCAGCCACCCCGGGATGGTCAAGCGCGCCGCGCCGATCGTCGGCTCCAGCCGCACCAGCGAGCACAACCAGGTGTTCCTGAAGAGCCTCCGCGCCGCGCTGACCCTCGACCCGGCGTTCCAGGGCGGCCACTACTCCCCCGGCGCCCCGCCCACCGCCGGTCTGCGCGCCTTCGCCCGCATCTATGCCGGCTGGGGTCTCTCCCAGGCTTTCTACTGGGAACGCGAGTACCGGCAGATGGGCTACTCCTCCCTCGAGGACTTCCTCGTCGGGTTCTGGGAGGGGTACTGGCTCGACGACCGCGACCCCAACGACCTGCTGGCCATGCTGTGGACCTGGGAACACGGCGACGTCGGGCAGACCCCGGGCTTCGGCGGGGACACCGAGGCCGCCCTGCGCTCCATCCGCTGCCCGTTGATCGCGATGCCGGCCCGCACCGACCTGTACTTCCCGCCGGAGGACGAGCAGTGGGCTGCCCAGTTCATCCCGAACGGTGAGGTCCGGGTCATCGACACGATCTGGGGTCACTTCGGTGGTCTCGGCATGAACCAGCCCGACAACGACGTCATCGACGCGACGCTCCGAGAGCTGCTGGACCGTCCGGCGTGATCGGCTGGGCGCCGGCACCTGCAGGAGCCGAGCGGCACGGCCGCGGCCACCGCGAGCGCCGTCGCGGTCAGGACACGTCCGCGACGAAGCCGCGCCACCCGCGCATGTAGTCGACGAACGGCGGCGACAGTCCTTCGGCGGCCAGGTGCGCCGGGCTCGCCGGCGTCGGGACCGGCTCGAACGCGGCGTCACGACGCACGCGCTCGGGGAAGTCGTGGTGCAGGATCGCCGTCCGGCCCACCATGACGAAGTCGGCGCCCCGCTCGAGCGTCTCGAGCGCCTGCCGGCCGGTGCGCACCTTGCCGGCCACGCCGAGGCGGGCCTTGCCGCGGTCGAGGTCGGTGAACCACTCCATCAGCGGACGGTCGCGGTGCGCCTCCTCCTGCGGCTGCTTGGCGACGTCCCACAGTGACAGGTCCAGGTAGTCGACGTCGTCGGAGCGCAACAGCTCGGCCGCCACCTCGCGCACCTCACCCAGCCGCAGGCCGAAGCGCTCGGGCGACAGCCGGACGCCCACCTGGAAGTCCGGCGCGCACCGCCGGCGCACCGCGGTGACGACGTCGAGCAGGAGGCGGGCGCGATTCTCCAGCGAGCCCCCGTAGCGGTCGGTGCGCCGGTTCAGCTCGGGCGAGAGGAACTGGGTGAGCACGTAGCCGTGCGCACCGTGCACCTCCACGCCGTCGAAGCCGGCACGCTCCGCCCGCAGGGCGGCGGCAGCGAAGTCCTCCACCAGCTGGGCGACCTCGTCGGCGGTCATCGCCCGCGCGCCGCTCTCCTCGTCGTCCGACGGCGCCATCGGCTGCCCCACCAGCTCCCGGGGCGACCGGGCACCGGCGTGGTGCAGCTGCAGGGCGGCCAGCGATCCGGCGTCCTTGAGCGCGGTGGCGAGCCGGGTCAGCCCGGGCAGGTGGTCGTCGGAGAAGACGCCGAGCTGCCCGGGGAAGCCCTGGCCACCTGCCTGCACGTGCGCGGCACAGGTCATGGTCAGCCCGTGCCCACCGCGGGCCCGCATCGCCAGCCAGTGCAGCTCCTCGTCGGAGAGCCGGCCGTCGGGGTGGCTCTGCGTGTTGGTCAGCGGAGCCAGCCACAGCCGGTTCGGTGCGGCAGGGCCGTGGGCCAGCGTCAGGGGTGCGAAGAGGTCGGACACCCGCGCGAGGGTACGGCGGCAGGACGTACCGGGGCCGGACCGCTCCGTCGTCCACCCTCCCCGGACGAGGGCGACCGCTCCTCCGCGAGCCGGTCGGCGAACAGCGGCGGCAGGTAGCGCAGCATCAGTGCCGACCACACCACGTGGGTGAGCACCGGCGCCTGGATGCCGCCGGTGATCCGGCGCTGCTGCGCGAACAGCAGCCCCATCGGCACGCTGGCCAGGACGAGCGCCGGGTTGCGGGTGGCCGTCGTGGCCAGCCCGTAGACCGCGGTCGAGACGAGCGCCGGCCGCCGGGTGCCCGCCGCCGCGTACAGCGCGCCGCGGAAGAACACCTCCTCCGCGATGCCGTTGGCCAGCGTGGTGGTGGCCACGAGCGGCGTCGACCCCTGGTCGGCGTAGCGGAGCACCGAGCCGATCGCCCGCTCCAGGACGGGGATCCGCCGGGCGACCAGCGCCGCGGCGTAGAAGGCACCGAAGGCACCCACCCCCGAGGCGACCGGCGTGAGCACCGGCCGGCGCAGCGAATCCCCGGGCCCGAACATCCGCCCCAGGTGCAGCGGCCCGGACGCCAGGCCGCCGACCACCCAGGTGCCGGCGACGCCCAGGGTGAGCCCGTAGAACCGTGGTGAACCCGGCGGCGTCGACAGCGACGCCCCGAGCAGCGACGCACCGGTGACCGCGACGGCGCCGGTGACGCGCCGGCGTCGCCGGAAGGCCGCGTCGCTCTCCCAGTGGTCCCGCGGCACGCTCCGCAGCAGCGGCCCGGCGGCCCGGCGGACCCGGGCCCGTAGCGCCCGGACCGCCCGGCGGTGGTTCACCGCCGCGCTCCCCGGCTCAGCCAGCCGCCGCGCCGCTCCCCCACCTGCCGCCGGCGTTCCCGCGCCCGCTCGATGAGCGCGGTGAGCACCATCTCGTCGTAGTCCATCGGCTCGAACGGGACGACGGACCGGATGGCGTCGTCGGTGACGACCACCTCGATGGTCATCGAGTCGATGAGCGACCGGCCGGTGGCGACGTCGACGTCGGTGACCAGGGCCAGCCAGCGCGAGGACAGCTGCGGGCTGAGCAGCGGCACGGGGACGACGAACAGGTGCCGGTTCTGAATGTCGGCGACCCGGGTGAGCATCTGCAGGTAGGTGAGCACCTCCGGGCCGCCCACCTCGAACACCCGCCCCTCCGTGCCCGGTGCGTCGAGGACGCCGACCAGGTACCGGACGACGTCGGCGACCGCGATCGGCTGCGTCCGCGTGCTGACCCAGCGGGGGGTGACCATCCCGGGCAGGTGGGCAACCAGCTGGCGGGTCATCTCCCAGGAGACCCCGCCGTGGCCCACCACGATGCCCGCGCGCAGCACGGTGACCGGCACACCCGTGCCGGCCAGGAGCTGCTCGACCTCCCGGCGGCTGCGCAGGTGCGGCGAGAGCCGGTCGTCGTCCCGGCCGAGGCCGCCGAGGTAGACGATCCGGCCCACTCCCCCCGCGGCGGCGGCCCGGGCGAACGCGCGCGCCGCCTCGGCGTCCTTGCGCTCGAAGTCCGGGTCGCCCAGGGAGTGCACGAGGTAGTAGGCGGCCTCGCAGCCCTCGAGCGCCGCCCGGAGCGACGCCTCGTCGCCCACGTCGCCGGCGACCGGGGTGCCGGCGCCCGCGTACCGCTCCGGCCGCCGGGTCATCGCCCGGACGTCGTGGCCCGCCTCCTCCAGCGTGGTGGCCAGCCGGCTCCCCACGAACCCCGACGCGCCGGTGACCAGGATCCTCACCGCCACAGCCTCACCCGGGCCGGGGTGCGGACGCCACCCGTGGCACCGGGTCCGGGCGACGCGGTCGTCGGCGGCCTCGCCTCGATGCTCCGCCTCCGACCGGGGATGACACGATCTGGTCGGTGCGGCGCCCTGCAGGCACGGCTCCGCGACCTGACGCCTCCTGTCTCGTTCGCCCGGTGAGGAAGACGCGATGACGCACAGCCCAGCACAGACCCTCTACATCGACGGGCAGTGGCGTCCGGCCGATGGGGGCCGGACGTTCCCCGTGACGGATCCGGCCACGGGGGAGGTGATCGGGCAGGCCGCGGACGGCGACCGGACGGACACCCTGGCGGCCATCGCCGCTGCCGACCGCGCGCTGCCGGCCTGGTCGGGCGCCACGGCCTACGAGCGCGCGGCCGTCCTCGCGAAGGCGGATGCGCTGATGCGGGAGCGGCGGAAGGACCTGGCCGCGCTGATGACCCGGGAGCAGGGCAAGCCGCTGAAGGCGTCGATGAACGAGGTGGCGTACGCCGCGGACTTCCTGGCGTGGTTCGCCGAGGAGGCCAAGCGCATCGGTGGTGTCACGATCCCCTCGGCGCGGGCCGACCAGCGGTTCGTGACGATGCGTCAGCCGGTCGGCGTGGTCGCGGCGATCACCCCGTGGAACTACCCGATCTCGATGCTGACCCGCAAGCTCGCGCCGGCCCTCGCCGCCGGGTGCACCTCGGTGCTCAAGCCCGCCGACCAGACACCGCTGTGCGCGGTCGCCACGGTGCAGCTGCTGGCCGACGCAGGGGTCCCCGCGGGCGTGGTCAACATGGTCACCACCACGCGCCCGGGCGAGGTCGGCGACACGCTGCTGGAGTCCCCGGTGGTGCGGAAGCTGACGTTCACCGGATCCACCGCGGTCGGGAAGATGCTGGCGGCGAAGGCCGGCGCCACGCTGAAGAGGGTGTCGGTGGAACTGGGTGGCCACGCGCCGTTCATCGTCTTCCCCGACGCCGATCCGGTCCGCGCGGCGAAGGGCGCTGCGCTGGTGAAGTTCCTGAACACCGGCCAGGCGTGCATCAGCCCCAACCGCATCTACGTCCACCGGTCCGTCTACGACACGTTCGTCACGACCCTCGAGCAGCGGATCGCGGCGCTGCGGGTCGGCAAGGGCGACTCCGACGGCGTCTCGATCGGCCCGCTGATCGACGAACGGGCCGTGGCGAAGATGGAGGCCCAGGTGCTCGACGCCCGCACCCGCGGCGCCCGGGTGGTGGCGGGAGGCGAGCGCGTGCAGGTCGACGGGCTCGATGGCACGACGTTCTTCTCGCCGACGCTGCTGGCCGACGTGACCCCGGACATGCTCATCTCCCGCGAGGAGACCTTCGGGCCCATCGCCGCGGTCACGCCGTTCGACGACGAGGACGAGGTCATCGCCCGGGCGAACGACACCGAGTACGGCCTCGCCGCGTACGTCTACACCAACGACCTGTCGAGGGCGATCCGGGTCACCGAGAAGCTGCGGTTCGGGATGGTCGGGATCAACGACATCAACCCCACGTCCGCCGCCGCCCCCTTCGGCGGGATCAAGGCCAGCGGCCTGGGCCGCGAGGGCGGCTACGAGGGGATCGACGAGTACCTCGACACCAAGCTCGTCGGCATCTCGATCTAGTACTGCCGCCGTCAACGTTCGCCTGCCTTCCCGAGATCGCCGCTGATGGCGACGGAGTGCGCAGATGGTCAGTTCTCGGCACGGGAACGGCGCGTCTGCGCACACTGTCCTGACGCGAAGCGCTAGCCGGCCCAGCTTGAACCAGTCGAAGGTTGGGTGACGCGACCACTAGCCGCCCGGTCACGGCGGCGTCGTGCCGCGGTGCCGCTCCTGCTCGACCACGGCCTCGAGGTCCGCCAACCGGTCGAGGTCCTGCAGCGGCCGGCGCATGCGGTGGTTGCCCTCCAGCCGGTCGCGGGTGCGGTCGAGGCACCTCGGCCGGCGCTATGGGGCCGAGGCCGGTCGTCGACGTCCTCCCTCACCGCGGCGCGTCCACCCCCACCGCACACCGCGAGGGAGGACACGCCACGATCAGGGAACCTGATCCCAGCCGGCGGGGACCGTCGTCGCCGGGCGGGCCGGCTGGGGCCGCCCGGCGGTCCGGTGCGGGTGCGCCCCGACGGGGAGTGCCCGTTCCCGGTACCCCGCGCGGCCCTCTCCTCCGGCCTGGTCGGCAGAATGGCCCGGTGTACGCGCCGCCCTGGGGGGTAAGCGCGCCGGACGAGGGTGGCGCACGAGGACGGCGGCCGCCCGCCGCGCCTCACGAGTGGATCTGATGACCGGCAACGCCACGCACCGATTCAGCAACACCGCGATCCTGACCGTGCAGACGGCGGACGCATCCCAGATCATCACCTCGGCTGCGCTCGACGAGCAGCTGGGCGACACCTACCAGCGCGTCGGGCTGCGGCCCGGGCTGCTGGAGCGGCTCGCCGGCATCAGGGAACGCCGCTGGTGGGCCGACGGCGCCTCGTTCGTCGACGGCGCCGCCACCGCGGGCGCCAAGGCCATCAGCGAGAGCGGTGTCGACCCGGCGCACATCGGCCTGATGGTGAACACGTCGGTCAGCCGCAAGCACCTCGAGCCCTCCACGGCCGTCGCCGTGCACGACGCCCTCGGGCTGCCGAGCTCCTGCCAGAACTTCGACGTGACCAACGCCTGCCTGGGGTTCATCAACGGCATGGAGCTGGCCGCGGCGATGATCGACGTCGGGATGGTGCGGTACGCGCTCGTCGTCAACGGCGAGGACTCCCGCCCCGTGCAGGAGCGCACCATCGACCTGCTCAACCGGCCCGACACCGTCGCCAAGGACGTGATGGGGCACTTCGCCACGCTCACCCTCGGCTCCGGGGCGGTGGCCATGGTCCTCGGCCGGGCCGACGAGCACCCCGAGGGCCACCGGCTGATCGGGTCCGTCAGCCGGGCCGACACCCGGCACCACGGGTTGTGCACCGGCGACAACGACGGGATGCACACCGACCTCAAAGGCCTGCTCGACGCCGGCCTCGCCCTGTCCGGGGAGCTCTGGGCGGACGCCGACACCGAGTTCGACTGGGCGCGGGGCATGGACCGCTACGTCATCCACCAGGTCTCCAAGGTGCACACCGGGGCGCTGTGCGACCGGTTCGGCATCGACCGGGCACGGGTGCCGACGACCTTCCCGACCCGGGGCAACCTCGGCCCCGCCTCGGTCCCGTTCACGCTGGCGGGCGAGGCCGGCACCCTCGCCGACGGGGACCGCGTGCTGCTGATGGGGATCGGCTCCGGCCTCAACGCCTGCTGCCTCGAGATCGCCTGGTGACGGCGAGCACGCCCATCGAGCTGCCGGGGCTGGACCCGTCCTGGTCGCGGT
Source organism: Blastococcus carthaginiensis (assembly GCF_030731085.1). Lineage (NCBI taxonomy): Bacteria > Bacillati > Actinomycetota > Actinomycetes > Geodermatophilales > Geodermatophilaceae > Blastococcus > Blastococcus carthaginiensis. The sequence goes on from NZ_JASNFN010000045.1 coordinate 24,302, forward strand.
GGATCACCGTTCCCGGCGCGGACGGCGGGAAGCACCGCTGGCACGTGCTCGACAACGGAGTCCCCGACCCGGTCGGGACCCTGCTCTGCGTCCACGGCAACCCGACCTGGTCCTACCTGTGGCGCCGCCTCGTCGCCGCCGCCCCGCCCGGGTGGCGCGTCATCGCCCCGGACCAGCTGGGCATGGGGTGGTCGGACCGCCCGGCCGGACCGCGGACCCTGGCCCAGCGGGTGGCCGACCTGGGACGCCTCACCGCCGAGCTGGGCGTCAGCGGCCCGGCCGTGACGGTGGCCCACGACTGGGGCGGCATCATCTCCCTCGGCTGGGCCCTCGAGCACCGGCAGGACGTGCGGGGCGTCGTCCTCACGAACACCGCCGTCGCCATGCCCGAGGGCGACCTGGGGCCCGCACTGATCCGGCTGGCGCACGCGCCCGTCCTGCGAAGCGTCGTGACCCAGGCCAGCTCCGTGTTCGTCCGTGGGGCGACGGCGCTGTCGCGGCCTCCGCTGCCCCGGGAGGTCCGCCGGGCGTACGCGCAGCCCTACGGCTCGGCCGAGCGGCGCCGGGCCGTGGGCGAGTTCGTGGCGGACATCCCCTTCCGGCCGGGCCACGCCTCCCGTGCGGCGCAGGAGTCGATCGCGGAAGGCATCCGCACGCTCGACGTCCCGGCCCTCCTGCTGTGGGGTCCCCGGGACCCGGTCTTCGGCGAGAAGTACCTGGCCGACCTGCGCGTGCGGCTGCCCCGGGCAGAGGTGCACCGCTACGAGGGCGCCTCCCACCTCCTCCCCGAGGACGCTCCGCAGTACGCCGAGGCGGTGGCGACGTGGGTGACCGACACGTGCGGAGCGTCGAGCGCTCCGACCCCGGGCAGGGGTGGGGCATCGGCCCAGCCGGCCCGGCCCTGGGCCGCCCTGGCTGACCGCGCGGACGACGACTCCCCGGCCGTCGTGGCGGCAGGCGGGGCCTCGGTCAGCTGGGCGCGGCTGGCCCGCCGGGTCTCCGACCTCGCCGCCGGCCTGGCCGCGGCCGGTGTCCGCCCCGGGAACCGGGTGGCGCTCCTCCTGGAGCCCTCCGCCGACCTGACGGCGGTGGTCTACGCCACCTGGCGTGCCGGAGCCGTCATCGTCGTCGCCGACAAGGGCCTCGGCCTCCGGGGCATGCGGCGCGCGCTGCGCGGCGCGGCGCCGGACCACGTCCTCGGCAGCACCGCCGGGCTGGCCGCCGCGCGGGCGATGGGCCTGCCGGGGACGCGGATCCTGGCCGGACCGGCGTCGGCGCGGCTCCGCCGGGTCCTCGGCGCCGAGCACGACCTGGCCTCGCTGGAGGTGTCCGGCCGGACGTCGTCCGCGCCGGCGGAGCCACCGCTGGACGCCGACTGCGCGGTCGTCTTCACCTCCGGGGCCACCGGCCCGGCCAAGGGCGTGGTCTACACCCAGCGCCAGGTCGGCGCCCAGCTGGAGCTGGTCCGGACGGCGTACCGCCTCACGCCGGACGACTCGCTGGTGGCCGCCTTCGCCCCCTTCTCCGTCCTCGGACCGGGTCTCGGGATCGCCTCGTCCGTCCCCGACATCGACGTCACGGCGCCCGCGACGCTCACCGCGGCCAGGCTGGCGGACGCCGCGGCCGCGGTGGACGCCACCGTGGTGTTCGCCGCGCCGGCCGCCCTGCGCCGCGTCGCCGCCACCACCGCCGACCTGACCGAGGAGCAGCGGTCGGCGCTGCGCCGGGTCCGGCTGCTCATGTCGGCCGGCGCGCCCGTGCCGACGCCTCTCCTGCAGGCTCTTCGCGAGACCCTCCCGGCGGCCGAGCCGCACACGCCGTACGGCATGACCGAGGCGCTGCCCGTCACCGACGTCTCCCTGGACGAGATCGAGGCCGCCGGGCCGGGGAACGGGGTCTGCGTCGGCCGCCCGGTGCCGGGCGTGGAGGTGCGGATCAGCCCGCTCTCCCCGCTGGGCACCGCCGACGGAGCGCTCACGGGGTCCCCCGACGCCAGCGGCGAGGTCTGCGTCCGCGCCGCGCACGTGAAGGACCGCTACGACGCGCTGTGGGCCACCGAGCGGGCCGCCGGCCGCGACCCGGGGTGGCACCGCACCGGCGACGTCGGGCACCTGGACGGCGAGGGACGGCTCTGGATCGAGGGCCGCCTGGCGCACGTGCTCACCACCGCGGACGGTCCGGTGACCCCGGTCGGCCCGGAGCTCCGCATCGAGTCCCTGGACGGCGTCGCCGCCGCGGCGGTCGTCGGCGTCGGCCCGGGAGGCGCCCAGGTCGCCGTGGCCGTCATCGTGCCCCCGGGCCGCACCCGGCGCCGGCTGCCCCGCGCCGACCGGCTGACCGTGGCGCCGACCGAGCTCGCCGACCGGGTCCGCGACGCCGCCGGGATCGATCTCGCCGCCGTGCTCGTGGCCGGCGCCCTGCCGGTCGACGTCCGGCACCAGTCGAAGGTGGACCGGGCGGCGCTGTCCCGCAGCGCAACCCGGGTCCTCTCCGGCACGCCGGTCCGGTGGGGGGCCCGGCGCGAGCGCACGCCATGAGGGTCCTGGTCACCGGCGCGAGCGGCATGCTCGGCCGGGTCACCACCCAGCAGCTGCTCGCCCGGGGGGACGAGGTGACCGTCCTGCAGCGCCGTCCCGCCGGCCTGCCCTGCGCCGAGGTGCTCGGGGACGTCGCCGAGCCCTCCGTGGTGGCGCGAGCGGCCGCGGGCCAGGACGCCGTCGTCCACCTCGCGGCGAAGGTGGACGTCACCGGCAGGTGGGACGAGTACGCCCGGGCCAACATCCAGGGGACGAGTAACGTCGTCGCCGCCTGTGCCGCCGAGGGCGTCCGGCGCCTCGTGCACGTGTCGTCCCCGTCCGTCTCGCACGCCGGGTCCCCGCTGTTCGGCGCCGGGGCGGGTCCCGCCGATCCGGCGCGGGCGCGCGGCTCCTACTCGCGCTCCAAGGCGGTGGCCGAGCAGGTCGCGCTGGACGCGGACTCGGCCGGCCTCGCGGTGCTCGTCCTGCGCCCGCACCTGGTGTGGGGGCCCGGCGACGAGCAGCTCGTCGCGCGGATCGTCGCGCGGGCCAGGTCTGGTCGTCTCCCGCTCATCGGCTCGGGCGCTGGGCTGATCGACACCACCTACGTCGACAACGCCGCGGCCGCCCTCGTGGCAGCGGTCGACGCCTGCGGGCCGGTGCACGGCGAGGCGCTGGTGGTCTCCAACGGTGAACCCCGCCCGGTGCGCGAGATCCTCCGGCAGCTGTGCTCGGCGGCCGGCGTGCCCCCGCCGCGGGGCCGGGTGCCGGCGCACGCGGCGTGGCTGGCGGGTGCCGTGGTGGAGGGGATCTGGTCGGCCACCGGCCGGCGCTCGACTCCCCCGCTGACCCGGTTCCTCACCGAGCAGTTGACGACGGCGCACTGGTTCGACCAGCGGCGGACCCGGGCCGCGCTCGGCTGGCGGCCGGAGGTCGGCCTGGACGAGGGGTTCGGCCGGCTGGCCGCCTGGTACGACGGCGTGCCTGCGGGGGTGGATCCCGGGGCCGGAGGCCGGCAGCAGCCGCACGCCGTCAGCCGTGTGCCCACGTAGCAGGCCGCCCCTCGGACACCCGTTGATGCACACCCGCCGACTCAGGCGTGCAGCTAGGCACGCAGAGGGACCAGCCCCAGCTCCTCGGCCCCACGGAGGAGCCGGTCGTCGAAGGCGGCGACTCGGGCGGCCGTAGCCTGGGCGGCCAGCAGGACGCAGCAATCCGGCATCCGCAGACCCGTGTCGGCGCGCAACCCGGCCAGCCGAACAGCGGTGTCTGCGGGAAACGGCAGTTCTGCAACCTCCAGCTCCCGTAGCGCCGTCCGCGCGGCGTCGAGGCGGCCGGTCCGGGACGGGCCGACGAGCACCTCCGCGAGCGTGAGCGGGTTGACGGCGAACTCGTCATCGATCTCCCGCGCGAGAAGAGACTCTGCCGCTCGGTGGTGGGCGTCTCCGGCATCGAGGTAGGCGATGAGCACGCTGGCGTCCAGCACGATCACGCCGGCCACTCCTGGCGCAGCCTTTCCAGATAGTCCGCACCGTAGGCGCCGGTGAGGGCGCCGCTGTGCTCTCGCAGCACGTCGAGCCGTCGGCGTCGCCGGTCTTCCTGCACACGCTGGGCGACGCGCTGACCTTCCAGCGCGAGACGGGTGAGCAACTGCGCGCGGCTGAGCCCTGGATACCGGACGGCCGCGGAGTCCAGAGCGGCAGCGAGTTCGTCGGTCTCGGTCACCATGATCCGTGGACGGGTGGTGGGCACGCGTGGAAGTGTAGTACCTGACGCTTAGGTGCTACACCTTCACCCTGTTGCACCACGGCCATGACGGTAGGCGCCGAACAGGTGACGTCCATCGTGCCGCGAGGGCGGTGAAGTCGGCTGATCGTGGATCCCACCACGGCCCTTCGTTGCCCCGTCGGGGTGCGCTCGGCCGACGGTCCTAGGCGATCGTCTTCAGCCGGAAGGTCAGCACCAGTGCCAGTGGGGGCAGCGCGAGCAGCGAGCCCAATGCCCAGGGCAGTCCGTACGGGTCGGCGAGCAGGCCCAGCAGGGGCGCCACGGCTCCTCCTGCGGAGACTGCGAGCCCGATCGTGACGACGGAGGCGGTGCCGATGCGGTTCGGCAGGTACTCCTGGCCCAGGGTCGTCTGCACCGAGAACGGCAGGTGCACCCCCAGGGCGAGAAGCGCGGCCGCCGCGATGGCCAGCGGCCAGCCGGGCGCGACGAGGAGCAGAACCAGGGCGGGCAGGGCGAGCGGGTATCCGAGCCGGATCGCGGGCAGGCGGCCGTACCGGTCGGCCAGCCAACCCCCGATCAGCGTCCCGACGGCGCCCACGGCGAGGAAGGTGACCAGTGCCGCGGAACCGATCACCTGATCCACGTCGAAGCGGTCGATCACGAACAGCGCCGGGAGCGACGAGATGCCGAAGTACAACACCGAGCGCAGGATGACCACCCCGGTGAGCCAGCCGAACGATCGCCAGTCGTCGACCGCGGTCGACGCGGCCGGCTCGCGCGCGGCCGCCCGGGCGGCCCGGG
>NZ_JASNFN010000046.1:0-24776 GCF_030731085.1 Blastococcus carthaginiensis
CCGGCCGGTCGAGCCGCGCCCACGGCTACCGGCGGGTCAGCTCTGGAACGCCCCGGCCACCTTCCGCAGCTCACCGGACATGCGCACGAGATCGTCCGCCGCGGTCTGCATCGCGGCCACCCCTGCGGAGGTCTCCTGAGCACCCTGGGCCACCTCGCCGACGGTGCCGGCGATCGACCGGCCGCTCTCCGCGGCGTCCCCGATCGCCCGGCTCATCTCGTTCGTCGTCGCGGTCTGCTCCTCGACGGCGGAGGCGATCGTCGTCTGGTAGTCGTTGATCTCCGCGATGATCGCGGTGACGCTGCCGATCGCCTGGACGGCGCTGCCCGTGTCGGTCTGGATGGCCTCGACCCGCCTGGCGATGTCCTCGGTGGCCTTCGCCGTCTCCTGCGCCAGCTCCTTGACCTCGTTGGCGACGACCGCGAAGCCCTTGCCCGCCTCACCGGCCCGGGCGGCCTCGATCGTGGCGTTCAGCGCCAGCAGGTTGGTCTGCTCGGCGATGCTGGTGATCACCTTCACGACGTTGCCGATCTCCGCGCTGGACTCCCCCAGCTTGCCGATCGTCGCCGAGGTGGACTCCGCCGCCGAGACGGCGCTGCCGGCGATCCGGGCGGCCTCGGCGGCGTTGTGCGCGATCTCCCGGATCGAGGCACCCATCTCCTCCGCTCCCGCGGCGACCGCCTCGATCCCGTTGCTCACCTCGCGCGTGGCCGTCGTGACGTCCCGGGCCTGCCCCTGCGAGCGGTCGGCCGTGCCGGCGATCGACTCGCTGGTGGACGACAGCGTGCGGGCGGCCTCCTCGAGCAGCTGCGACGCCTGGCCGACCTCCGTCACGACGCCGGAGACCCGCCCCAGCGTGGTGTTCACCGCGCCGGCGAGCTGGTCCAGCTCGGTCCGGCCATCACCCTCGTCGAGCCGCCGCTGCAGATCACCGGTGCTCAGCACCTCGGTCATGGTGCGCAGCGGCCGGCTGATGCTGCGGGAGATGACCAGCCACAGGGCCACGATGAGCAGGATCAGCGGTGCAGCCCAGAGCGCCATGGTGAGCAGCTCCGTCTGGAACGCACCATCGAGGTCGGCGACGTAGATGCCCGAGCCGATCACCCAGCCCCAGGGCTCGTAACCGGTCACGTAGGACACCTTGGGCTGCGGCTCCTCCTCGCCGGGCTTGGGCCACAGGTAGTCGACGAAGCCGCTCCCCTCGGCCTCGACCACCTCCACGAACTCGACGAAGAGCTTCTTGCCGTTGGGGTCCTCGTTGGCCGAGAGGTCCTGCCCGTCGAGCTCCGGCTTGATGGGGTGCATGACCATGCGGGGGGTCATGTCGTTGATCCAGAAGTACTCCTCGCCGGAGTACCGCAGGCCACGGACCGCGGCGACGGCCGCCGCCTGCGCCTCCTCCCGGGTCAGCTCGCCCGCCGCCTCGCGCTCGCCGAAGTGGGCGATCACACCCAGCGCGGCCTCCACGGCCACCCGGGCCTGGCTGCGCTGCTCCTCCTCGATCGTCGAGCGCACCTGCAGTGCCCCGATCACGGCGATGGTCGCCATCCCGATCACCGCGACGAGCACCAGCGTCATCAGACGGGTGCTCACCTTCACGCGGCGCAGTCGCCCGGTCATGGATGCTCCTTCGGTCGGGTCCTCTCCTCCCGTGGTCGGGCCGCGGGGCGCAGGCTCAACTCGAACGGACCCGCCGATGCCGGATGGTGACCTGGATCACCATGCGGGATCCGCCGACCTCAGCGCCGCCGCGACACCGTCACCGTGAACTTCGGGTCCCGGTGGGCCACCCGCGTCGGCCCGACCACCCGGTTGAGCGCCGGGCGGTAGCGCAGCGCCGAGTTGTAGACCGTCCAGAGCTCACCGCCGGGGCGCAGCAGCCGCGCGGCCGCCGCGAACAGCCGGTCGGCGGCCGTCGTCACCACCGCCGCGCCCACGTGGAACGGCGGGTTGCAGACCACCAGGTCCACCGAGCGGTCCGGCACGGTCGCGGCGGCGTCGTCACGGCGGACCTCCACCCGGTCGGCGACGCCGTTGGCGGCCGCCGTCGCCGCGGCGGAGGCGACGGCCGCGGCGGACTGGTCCACGGCCAGGATGCGCAACTCCGGGCGGTCGCGGGCCAGCAGCGCGGCCAGGACGCCGGTGCCGCAACCGAGGTCCACGGCGGTCCGCGCACCGGGCGCCATCTCCGGGAGCGCCCGCAGCAGCGCCCGGGTGCCGATGTCGATCCGCGTGCCGGCGAAGGCCGCCCCGTGGGCGCACACCGTCAGGCCGAGGTCCGGGTGCTCCTGGCGCCGGGGGAACGACGACGGGCGCGGCTTCGGCCCGCGGGCCACCAGCACCCGGGACTTCTGCCGCGCCAGCGTGGCCTGCACCTCGCCGAAGGAGGCGCCGAGGACGTCGTTCATCGCGTGCGTCATGTGCTTGACCCGGCCGCCCATCAGGACGGTGACGTCGGGGGCCGCAGCCCCGGCGACCACCTCGGCGATCTCGCGCAGCGCGTCCAGCCCCTTGGGCGCCTTGACGAGCACCACCCGCGCCCCGGCCGCGAGCTCCGGGCCCAGCGGCAGGGACCGGGACGAGCCGGCCAGGCCGACGCGCTCGGCGTTCGCGGCCAGCGCCCGCTCCCCCACCAGCAGGTCCTGGCCCACCCGCACGCCGGTCAACCCGTGCCGGGCGACGAGCCCCAGCGCGAGCGCGCCGTAGGAGTCGTCGACGACGGCGACCTCGCCCGGCCCGCAGCGGGGGACCAGCTCGGCCGCGAGGTCCAGCAGCAGCCGGTCGGTCGCGTCGACGGCGACCAGGTCGGGCGCCTCGACGTCCGGGGTGCGCCGCAGCGCGCCCAGGACCTCGCCGGGGGTCAGCGCCACGCCGGCCTCAGGTGCGCGGTGTCGCGGCGACGAGGTCGGCGACGACGCGGGCGAGCTCGGGGCCGACGTCCTCCTGCAGGAAGTGGCCGCCGCCGGGCAGCGTCGTGTGCGCCATCCCCCGGGCGCCGGGCACCAGCTTCTGGAACACCCGGTCGCCCCCGCCGGTGATCGGGTCACCGTCGGAGAAGGCCGTGAGGAACGGCTTCTCCCAGCTCATCAGCACCTCCCAGGCGGCCCGGTTGGCCGCGGCCGCCGGGTCGTCGGGCGACGTCGGGACCAGCGCGGGGAACTGGCGGGCGCCGGCGGTGTACCGGTCGTCGGGGAAGGGCGCGTCGTAGGCGGCCAGCACCTCGGGGGCGAGCCCGCCGACGGTGCCGTTGCCGACGATGCGGCCGATGTGGAACTCGGGGCTCTCCTGGGAGAACCGCTGCCAGGCCAGGAACGCCTCGCTCATCCGCTGGTCGCCGGTGGGGAGCCCGGTGTTGGCGACGACGACGCGGGCGAAGCGGTCGGGGTTCTCGGCGACCAGCCGCAGCCCGATGAGCCCACCCCAGTCCTGCCCGACGAAGGTCACCTCGCGCAGGTCCAGCTCGTCGAGCAGCGCCTGGCGCATCCACCCGACGTGCCGGGCGTAGGTGTAGGCGGACCGCTCGACCGGCTTGTCGGAGCGGCCGAACCCGACCAGGTCGGGCGCCACGACGCGCAGGCCGGCCTCGACCAGCACCGGGATCATCCGGCGGTAGAGGAAGGACCAGGACGGCTCGCCGTGGAGCAGCAGCACCGTCTCGCCGTCGGCCGGGCCCTCGTCGACGTAGGCGATCCGCAGCCGGCCGCCCTCGCCGTCGTCGACCTCGACGTAGCGGGGCTCGTACGGGAAGCCGGGCAGGTCGGCGAAGCGCTCGTCAGGGGTGCGGAGAGTCTCCACGGGTCCGGCCTCCACGTCGTGGGCATAGGAAGCTATGCATGCGGTTTCGGGGCCTGAACCGTATGCATAGCTTCCTATGCCTGGGAGGGCGGGCCTGGTTCAGACGCCGGGGAGGCCCACCGGGCAGGAGACGCCGGTCGAGTGCACCGGGCAGTAGCCGTTCGGCACCTTGTACAGGTACTGCTGGTGGCAGTCCTCGGCGTAGAAGAACTCGCCCAGCGGCGCGATCTCGGTGGTGATCTCGCCGTATCCGGCCGCCGTCAGCCGCTCCTGGTAGGCCTCGCGGGTGGCCCGCGCCGCGGCCTCCTGCTCCGGTGAGGCGTGGTAGATCGCCGAGCGGTACTGGGTGCCGACGTCGTTGCCCTGCCGCATGCCCTGGGTGGGGTCGTGGTCCTCCCAGAACGCCTTCAGCAGCTGCTCGTAGGAGGTCTGGGCCGGGTCGAAGACCACGAGGACGACCTCGGTGTGGCCGGTGCGAGCCGAGCAGACCTCGTCGTACGTCGGGTTCGGCGTGTGGCCACCGGCGTAACCGGCCGCGGTCGAGTAGACGCCGGGCAGCTGCCAGAACACCTTCTCCACGCCCCAGAAGCACCCGGCGCCGAAGACGGCGGTCTGCAGACCCTCGGGGAAGGGCGGCTGGATGCGGTTGCCGTTCACCGCGTGCGCCTCGGGCACGTGCGGCAGCGGGTCGGGACGGCCCGGGAGGGCGTCCTCGGCCGAGACGGGCTGCGTCTTGTACCGGGAGAAGAGCATGCCCCCACTCTAGGTCGGTCGTGCAACACCGATCCGGGCGTGGAGCACCTCGCCCGACGGCACCGGGGGCTTGTCCCCGCCGGCGACCACCGCTACCGTTGCCCCATAAGTATCTGCTTATGGAGAGGGAGGAAGGCATGACCACCATCGATCCCGTCTCCACGGCCGGCCTGGTCACGCGCGAGGTGCGCACCGGCTCCCGCGACGGGGCGCCGACGCGCATCGCCGTCGCCCGGCGCACCTACCGCGCCGACCGGGCGCAGGTCTGGGGGGCGCTCACCGACGCGGAGCGGCTCCCCCGCTGGTTCCTGCCGGTGAGCGGCGACCTGCACGTCGGCGGCCGCTACCAGCTCGAGGGCAACGCCGGCGGCGTGGTCGAGCGGTGCGAGGAGCCCGAGTCCTTCGCCGTCACCTGGGAGTTCGGCGGGATGGTCTCCTGGCTGCAGGTGCACCTCTCGCCGGCGGACGGCGGGACCGCCCTGGAACTGGTCCACGAGGCCCCCGTGGACCCAGGGTTCTGGGCGCAGTTCGGGCCGGGCGCGGTGGGCGTGGGCTGGGACCTGGCGCTCATGGGTCTAGGGCTGCACCTGGACAGCGGCGCCCCGGTCGACCCGGCGCTCGCGGCGACGTTCACCCTGACGCCCGAGGGGGCCGAGTTCGTCCGCCGCGCGGCCGCCGGGTGGGGCGAGGCCGCGGCCGCCGACGGGGACGATCCCACCGCCGCGCGCGAGGCGGCCGACCGGACGGTGGCGTTCTACACGACCCCGCCGTCCGAGGATGCCGCCGGGAGCTGAGTGACCGGGACCTTCGAGGCGCTGGGGGACCGCACCCGCCGGCAGATCCTGGAGCTGCTCTCCGGCGGCGAGCAGCCGGTGGGGGCCCTCGTCCAGGCGCTGCAGGGCGCGGCACCGATCTCGCAGCCCGCGGTGTCCCAGCACCTGCGGGTGCTGCGGGAGGCCGGGCTGGTCACGGTGCGCGCCGAGGGCACCCGCCGGCTGTACGCCCTGGACCCGTCCGGGCTCGCGGGGGCCCAGGCCTGGCTCGTGGCCCTGGCCGACCCGCTGGCGGCGTTCGCCCAGCCCCTCGACGCGCTGGCCACCGAGGTGGCACGGGGGCAGCGGGCCCGGCGCGCGGCGCCGGGGCACCCGGGAGCTGCCGAACGCGACGGCCGCTCGGCCTGACCTCCGCCCGCCGATTTCCCCGACTCCTGCGACGAGTGCGACGAAGTCGTGGCCATCGCGCGCTGATCACCACGAGTTCGTCGCACTCGACGCAGGTCCCCGCGGACCGCGGGCAGGCGGACGGCGGGCAGGTGGGCGGGAGAGCGGGCACCCGGCCGGCCGACGTGGACCCGCCGGGCCAGGGGGCGCCGGCACCCCTGCGCCCGGCAGGATGGCGGCATGCCGATCACGACCCGCGAATGGCAGCTGGCGGCCCGTCCGCACGGCGAGCCCACCCCCGACGACTTCCGGCTCGTGGAGCTCGAGCGCCCGGACCCGGCCGAGGGGCAGGTCGCCGTGCGGATGCTGGTCATGTCGGTCGACCCCTACATGCGCGGCCGGATGAACCCCGGGAAGTCCTACGCGGCCCGCTGGGAGATCGGCGAGACGATGAAGGGCGGCGCGGTCGGCCGAGTCGTGGCCTCCCGCTCCCCCGCCGTCCCCGAGGGCGCGCTCGTGCTCGCCGACGCCGCGTGGCGGGACGTCGCCGTCCTGGATGCCGCGCACGTGCGGGTGCTGCCCGAGCTCCCGGGCATCCCGCCCAGCTACCACCTCGGCGTGCTCGGCATGCCGGGGCTCACCGCCTGGGCCGGGCTCTTCCGGCTGGCGGAGTTCCGGGAGGGCGACACCGTGTTCGTCTCCGGCGCCGCGGGTGCGGTCGGCAGCCTGGTCGGCCAGTTCGCGAAGCTCAACGGGGCCGCCGCCGTCGTCGGCAGCGCCGGGACGCCGGAGAAGGTGCGCTGGCTGACCGAGGAGGTCGGCTTCACGCGAGCCTTCGACTACCACGACGGCCCGGTGGCCGAGCTGCTCGCCGGCGCCGCGCCCGAGGGCATCGACGTCTTCTTCGACAACGTGGGCGGCGAGCACCTCGAGGCCGCCATCGGCGCCTTCAACGAGTTCGGCCGGGGCGCGCTGTGCGGCGCCATCTCCGGCTACAACGCCACCGAGCCGGCGCCGGGGCCGCGCAACATGTTCATGATGGTGACCAAGAAGCTCAGCCTGCGCGGCTTCATCGTCGGCGACCACGCCGACCTGCGCGACGAGTTCACCACCAAGGTCACCCGCATGGTCACCTCCGGGGACCTCGTCGTCCGGGAGACCGTCCGCGAGGGCCTGGAGAACGCCGTCGACACGTTCCTCGACCTCCTGCGCGGCGGGAACACCGGGAAGATGGTGGTGAAGCTCGCGGACTGACGCCGGTTCCCGCCGGGCGGGACGGGGCAGAGTCCCGGGCATGTGGCTCTTCCTCACCCGCCGGCTGCGCATGTGGCTGGTCCTGACCGTCCTCGTCCCGCTGGCCACCGGCGTCCTGCGCCGGCTCGGACGTGGCCTCGAGCGGCGCCGCGGACCGTCCACGGTCAGCAACGCCCTGCTCAAGGCCGGCGATCTGGGGGATCGGGCCCGCGCGAGCCTCCGCGGCGGACGCCGGTCCCGCCGGGCGTGACCGAGCCGGTCCTGGAGACCCGTCCCGCGACCGGATCGCCGCGGGCGGTCGCGCTGTTCTGCCACGGCGGGACGGTGGCCAGCGTCGAGCCGCCCAAGGAGCGGGCGCTCTCGCTGGTGCGCATGCGGGCGATCGAGCAGTTCGTCTCCGGTGCCGCCGCCGGGCAGGGGCTCACCACCTGCCTGCTGCGCTACCGGGTGGCCGGCTGGAACGGGGCCGCGGCCGACGCCTACGCCGACGTGCACCGGGCCCTGGCGCGGATCCGCGCCGAGCACGGGGAACTGCCCGTCGTCCTGGTCGGGCACTCGATGGGCGGGCGGGCCGCGCTGCGTGCGGGCGGGCACGACGGCGTCGCGGCGGTCTGCGCGCTGGCGCCGTGGACGCCGCCCGGCGAGCCCGTCGGCCACCTGCGCGACCGCACCGTCGCGATCCTGCACGGCAGGCGCGACCGGTGGGTGCCCGCGCAGCTCTCGGCCGACTTCGCCGTCCGGGCGCAGCGCGCGGGCGCGCGGGTCGCCCGGTTCACCATCGCCGGCGGCCACAGCATGCTGCGCTCGGCGCACCGCTGGCACGCGTTCACGCGCGACGTCGTCCTCGCCGGCGCGGGGCTGGCCCCGCTGCGACCTGACCTCGCCGGGGCGCTGGCCCGGCCGGCGCCGGAGGGCCTGGCCGTCCCGCTGTGAGGACGGCAGCTCCGCTGCGGTGATCGGCAGCCGGGGCCTCGTCGGCGGGGCGGCGCCGTCGATCCGCTCACGGCCCCGGCCCCGGGCGTCAGCTGCGGGTGCCGATCTCGGGCACCGGGTCGTCCGCGAGGCGGGCCCACAGCAGCTCGTCGTGCTTCACGCCGTCGCCGTAGCGGTAGGAGCGGCGCAGCCGGCCCTCGCGGGTGAAGCCCGCCTTCTCGGCGACCCGGCCGGAGGCGGGGTTGTCCACCGCGTGGCACAGCTCGACCCGGTCGACGGGCAGCGCGCCGAAGGCCCAGCGGCAGGCGGCGTCCACCGCGGCCGGGGCCAGGCCGCGCCCCCGCGCCGCCGGCACCGTCCAGTACCCGACCTGCGCGTTCCCGTGCAGCCGGTCGAGGGAGTGCAGGGAGACCGAGGCGAGCAGGTCGTCCACCGCCGGGTCGACGAGCGCCCAGGACGCGTGGTCCCCGGATGTCCAGTCCATCCGGCGGCCCAGGAGCACCAGGGCGTCGGTGCGGGAGGCCACGCCCCCGCCGTTCCACCGCCGGAGCTCCGGGTCCTGGAACGCGGCCCAGATGCCCTCGATGTCGGTCTCCCGCCACGGGCGCAGCAGGAGGTCGCCGACCGGGAGGTCGACGGGCTGGAGCGGCTCGGGCACGCACCCGATCGTGCCGCAGGCTCAGCCCTCGGCCGAACCGGGGGCCGTCATCGGCTTGTGCGTCTTGCCGGCGATCGAGTCGGGCATCAGCGCCGACAGGCGGCCCATCAGCTTGCTGCTCACCGATCCGGCGAACACCGAGGTCTCGCCCTTCATCAGACCCTCGAACCCCTGCCGGGCCACCAGCGCCGGGTCGTCCTTGCTGTCGCTGGCGCCCAGCTTGGTGTCGGTGAGGTCGCCCCGGTCGAAGAACTCCGTGTCGGTGGGGCCGGGCAGCAGGGCGGTGACGGTGACGCCGGTGCCGTCCAGCTCCTCGCGGATGCCCAGGGCGAGGAACTGCACGAACGCCTTGGTCGCGGAGTAGACCGCCTGGAAGGGCTCGGGTGCCTGCGAGGCCACCGAGGAGGTGAACAGGATCCGACCCTCGCCCCGGGCCACCATGTCCTGTGCCACGCGCTTGGCCAGGTGCATCGTCGAGACGCAGTTCAGCTCGACCATGCCGATCTCCGCCTCGAGATCGGTCTCGACGAAGCGGCCGCCGACGCCGACGCCGGCGTTGAGGGCCGCCGCGTCCAGCGGCCGGCCGGACCCGCGCACGGCCGCGACGACCTTCTCGACCTCCTCGCGCCGGGTGAGGTCGGCCCGCACCGGCGAGACGGCGGCGCCGCGCTGGCGCAACTGCTGGGCCGCCGCGTCGAGCTCGGCGTCCTCGGCGACCACCACGAGATCGAACCCGTGCTCGGCGAACTGCTTGGCGAGCTCCAGCCCGATGCCGCTGGACGCACCGGTGACGAGGGCGAGGGGACGGGGCGTTGCGTCGGGCACGGGACCTCCAGGGTGGGACGGCGGACGGCCACCCCTCCGTGCCCAGGAAGGCCCCGGCGCACGCCTGGCGCGTCCCTGGCGCGCGTGTCGGCGGCCGTCCCGGCGGGGTAGTGCGCGTGTCGGCGGCCGTCCGGGCGGGGTAGCCCGCGTGTCGGCGGCCGTCCGGGCGGGGTAGCCCGTCGCCGTGGAGGTACGCGTGCGGCCGGCGCCGGACCTGCGGTGGCTGCTGGCCCCGCGGTACCGGGGAGCGGGCGAGCGCCCGCTGCCCTTCGATCCGGACGCGACGGTCGGGCACCTCGTGCAGGCCGCCGGGATCCCGCTGACCGAGGCCGGGGCGATCCGGGCGGACGGCGCGCCGGTGACGACCGCCGCGCGCGTCCGCCCCGGCACCGTGCTCGAGGTGGAGCCGGTGCCGCGGCCCGTGGCCGTCCCCCCGGGCGGGTTCCTGCTCGACGTCGGGCTGGGCGCCCTCGCGCGGCGGCTGCGGCTGCTCGGGATCGACGCCGCCTGGTCGAACGACGCCGACGACCCGGCGCTGGTCGCCCGGGCGGCGGCCGAGGAGCGGGTGCTGCTGACGCAGGACCGCGGCCTGCTCATGCGCCGGGCGCTGCCGCACGGCGCGCTCGTGCGGGGCGGCCGGCCCGACGAGCAGCTGGACGACGTGCTCGACCGGTTCGCCGTCCCGCTGGCGCCGCTCACCCGCTGCACCGCCTGCGGCGCCGCTCTCCACCCGGTGCCGAAGGAGGAGGTCGCCGACCTGCTGGAGCCGGGCACCCGCCGCAGCTACGACGCGTTCTCCCGGTGCCCCGGCTGCGGGCGGGTGTACTGGCACGGCGCGCACGGCGCGCGCATCGACGCGCTGGTCGAGCGGGCCCGGCGCGGCGGCCGGGGCAGGCAAGCCTGACCTTGGCCCCGGAGGGCCACGGGTCGGCCCCGGCGTGACACGCGGGGCGGGCAGAGGAGGAGCGACCGCCCACCCCGGAACCGCCTGCGAGGCCGCCGTGTACCTGTCGAAGACCGAGGCCGCCGTCCTGCCCACGACGCTGCGCGCGCCCGCGCAGCGCACCCGGCGGACCGAACCGGGACGCCGGCGGCTGTGGTCGATGCTCGGCCCGGCCTTCGTCGCCGCCGTCGCCTACGTCGACCCCGGCAACTTCGCGACCAACTTCTCCGGCGGCGCCGCGTTCGGCTACACGCTGCTGTGGGTCATCGTCGCGGCGAACCTGATGGCGATGCTGATCCAGTCGCTGACCGCGAAGCTCGGGCTGGCCACCGGCCGCGACCTGGCCACGCTCTGCCGCGAGAACCTGCCCACGCCGGTCACCCGGGGGCTGTGGCTGCAGGCCGAGGCGGTCGCCATCGCCACCGACCTGGCCGAGATCGTCGGTGGCGCGGTGGCGCTGTACCTGCTGTTCGGGGTCCCGCTGCCGATCGGCGGCGTCATCACCGCCGTCGTCGCCTTCATCCTGCTGGCCGCGCAGTCGCGCGGGTACCGCCCGTTCGAGCGGGTCATCGCCGGCCTGCTGCTGGTCATCGGGATCGGGTTCGGCTACACCCTCCTCGGCTCCGGCGTCGACCCGGGCGGGCTCGCCGGGGGCATGGTGCCCTCCTTCGACGGCGCCGAGAGCGTCGTGCTCGCCACCGGGATCCTGGGTGCCACGGTGATGCCGCACGTGATCTACGTGCACTCCGCGCTCACCCCCGGCCGCTACGGCGACGCCGTCACCGCCGGCCGCACCCGGCAGGGCCGGGGCCGGCTCCTGCGGGCGCAGCGCATCGACATCGTCGTGGCCATGGGCCTGGCCGGGCTGGTCAACGCCGCGATGCTGGTCATCGCCGCGCAGCTGTTCACCGGCGACAGCGGCGTGGAAAGCCTCGAGGGCGTGCACGCCGGGCTCGGCGACCAGCTCGGCACCGGCGCCGCGCTCGCGTTCGCCCTCGCGCTGCTGGCCTCCGGCTTCGCCTCCTCGTCGGTGGGCACGCACGCCGGGCAGGTCGTGATGGCCGGGTTCCTCAAGCGGCACATCCCGGTGCTGACCCGCCGGCTGATCACCCTGGCCCCGGCCCTCGCCGTGCTCGTGCTGGGCGGGGACCCGACGACCGCGCTGGTGTGGTCGCAGGTCGTGCTCTCCTTCGGCATCCCGTTCGCCCTGGTGCCGCTGCTGTGGCTGACCAGCCGCCGCGACCTGATGGGCGGCTGGGTGAACCGCCGGACCACCACCGTGGCCGGGAGCGTCATCGCGGCCCTGATCATCGGCCTGAACGCCCACCTGCTGCTGGGGCTCCTCGGCTGAGGGCGGGGCTGGTCTACGCTCGGTGGCACAACTGAAGAAACCATCAACAGCAGGGGAGCGCTTCGGCGCTGAGAGTGCGGGACACCGCAGACCCTCGAACCTGATCCGGGTCATGCCGGCGCAGGGAGTCTGGAGGAAAGACATGGCCGAACCGGCCGTCCGCCCGTCGTCCGCCGCGAACACCGGGCAGCAGCGCCCCGCCGTCCGGTGGCGCACCGTCGACATCGTCGTCACCGCCGTCCTGGGCGTCGCCTTCGGCGTCGTCTTCTGGGCCTGGAACCTCGTCTTCGGCGTGCTCGCCGAGCCGCTGGACTTCTTCCCGCCGCTGTCGGCGGTCCTCAACGGCGTCTACCTGATGCCGGGCGTCGTCGCCGGGCTGCTGGTGCGCAAGCCCGGCGCCGCCACGTTCGCCTCCACGCTGGCCGCCGCGGTGAGCCTGCTGATGGGCTCGCCCTACGGCGGGATCATCGTCGTGTACGGCCTGGTCCAGGGGCTCGGCGGCGAACTCGGCTTCCTGCTCACCCGCTACCGCGGCTTCGGCTGGGGCACCGCCGTGCTGGCCGGCGTCACCGCCGGGCTGTCGACGGCGATCCTGGACAACTCGCTGTACTACAGCGAGCTGGGCTTCCTGACCTACCAGGTGCCCTACACCGTCTTCACCGTGCTCTCCAGCGTGGTGCTGGCCGGGGTCGTCGGCCTGCTGCTGGTGCGCGCGCTGGCCCGCACGGGGGCGCTCGGCGCCTTCGCCGCGGGTCGCGAGCGGGTCTGACCCTGCGGGTGCCCAGGCGCGGTACCCGGGACGCTCTGCCTCTGGTTCCTCCTGGGAGCAGAGGCAGAGCGTCCGGGACACCTGGTCCTGCCCGGGTCGTCGCGCGCGGGCTGGGAGTCCGGCACGCCTCGCGGCGGGCCTGGGCGCTCACCGGCGTCGACCTCGTCGTCGAGCCCGGGGAGCGGGTGCTGCTCACCGGCGCGTCGGGGGCGGGCAAGTCCACGCTGCTGGCCGCGCTCGCCGGGATCCTGGACGACGAGGGCACCGAGGTCGCCGGTGAGCTGACCGCCGGCGGCGCGCACCCGCGGGCCGCCCGCGACCGGCTCGGCCTGCTGGCTCAGGACCCCGACAGCCAGCTGGTCATGACCCGCGCCGGCGACGACGTCGCCTTCGGGCTGGAGAACGCCGGCCTGCCACCGGAGGAGATCTGGCCGCGGGTCGACGCGGCGCTGGCCGCCGTCGGTTTCCGGTACGGCCGCGACCGGGCGACGCAGGCGCTGTCCGGCGGGGAGAAGCAGCGGCTGGTGCTCGCCGGCGCGCTGGCCCGGCGGCCCGGGCTGCTGCTCCTCGACGAGCCCACCGCCCAGCTGGACCCCGACGGGGCGACGCTCGTCCGGGACGCGGTCGCCCGCGCCACCGCCGACCGCTCGGCCACCGTGCTCGTCGTCGACCACGACGCCGCCCCCTGGCTGCCGCTGGTCGACCGGGTGGTGGAGCTGGTCCCCGGTGGCCTGGTCGCCCACGACCCGGGCTGGCGACCGGTCCCGCGGACGGCGGGGCTGCGGCTCCCGCCCGCGGTGGACGGACCGGTCCTCCTCGCCGCCGAGGCGGCCGGCTACACCTACCGGGGCACCGCGCAGCCGGCGCTGGCGCCCACGGACCTGCAGCTGCACGCCGGCCGCGTCACCGCCGTCACCGGCCCCAACGGCACCGGGAAGTCCACGCTCGCGCTGCTGCTGGCCGGGTTGCGGGCACCCACCACCGGGCGGGTGGCCGCCGCGGCCGAGCTCGCCGGGGGCACGCGCCGGGACGAGCCGGCACCGCACCGCTGGCGCGCCGGGGAGCTGGTGAGCCGGATCGGCACGGTGTTCCAGCACCCGGAGCAGCAGTTCCTGACCGGCCGGCTGCGGGACGAGCTGGCCCTGGGGCCGCTGCGCTCGGGTGAGCACGCCGAGGCGGCCCGGCGCACCGCCGAGGAGCTGCTGGAGCGGCTCGGGCTGACCGCCTTCGCCGACGCCAACCCCTACACCCTCTCCGGCGGGCAGCAGCGCCGGCTCTCCGTGGCCACCGCCCTGGCGACCGCCCCGCGGGTGCTGGTGCTCGACGAACCCACGTTCGGCCAGGACGCCGGCACGTGGCGCGAGGTGGTGGCGCTCCTCGCCGAGCAGCGGGCCCGGGGGTGCGCGATCGCGGCGGTCACCCACGATGCCGACCTCGTGGCCGCGCTCGCCGACGCGCGGGTGGCGCTGGGATGACCGCCTCGCTCGCGCTCGGGCCCGCCCCCGACACCGCGTTGTCCCGCATCAACCCGGTGGCCCAGCTGACCGCGATGGCCGTCGTCACGCTCGTCCTGCTCACCAGCCTGGACGTGGTCACCCCGGCGGTCGTCGTGCTGTTCGAGCTCGCGTTGTTCCCCGCGGCCGGGCTCACCTCCCCCCGTGCCGTGTGGGTGCGCACCTGGCCGATGCTGTTCGGCGCCGCCAGCGTCGGGCTGGTCAACGTCTGGCTGGCCGAGGACGCCTCGCTGGTCACCGGCACCGGCCTCGCGCTGCGCGTGGTGGGCCTGGCCCTGCCGGGCGTGCTGCTGGTCGCCAGCACCGACCCGGTGCGCCTGGCCGATGCGCTCACCGTGCACTGGCGGCTCTCGCCGCGGTTCGCCTTCGGCGCGCTCGCCGCGCTCCGGCTGGCGCCGCTGCTCGTCGCCGAGTTCGAGGCCCTGCGCCTGGCCCGGCGCACACGCGGGGTGGAGGCCGGGCGCAACCCGGTGGCACGGGTCCGGCTGCTGGCCGGCATCGGCTTCGCGCTGCTCGTGGGTGCGGTCCGCCGCGGCTCCCGCCTGGCGACGGCGATGGACGCCCGCGGCTTCGACTCCGGGGTCCCCCGCAGCAACGCGCGCGGCTCCGCGCTGCACCGGCGCGACGTCTGGTTCGTCGTCGCCGCGGTCGCGGTGTGCGCGCTCGCGGTGACGGCGAGCGTGCAGACCGGCTACTGGTCCCCGGTGTTCGTCGGCTGACCGGGTGTGACTTGTGCGACATCAGGTTTAGCAGTCCCCGCTCCGGCCGATAGCGAACGGTCAGGCCCTCGTGTTCCGGGGCCGGGAACCGAGGAGAGCAGAGGCGTGACGAGGCAGGCGGCCGGCACGATCTGGCCGTCGGCGTACCCGCCCGCGGCCGAGCCGCTCGTCGTCTGGCACCTGCACGACGTCGCCGAGCTGCCCGGGGTGCGGGCGCAGGTCCGTGCCCGGATCGGTGGGGCCGGCCTCGACGACCTCCTCGACCAGCTGGTCCTGGCCCTGGACGAGATGGCGTCCAACGCGCTGCGCCACGGCGGCGGGCAGGTGCGGGCGGCGCTGCACACGACCGGTGACGGTTACCTGCTCGAGGTGACCGACCAGGCCGCCCGGACCCCGCCGACGCCGGCCGTCGGCCGCGATCCGAGCCTCGGCGGGCTGGGGCTGTACCTGATCGCCGAGCTCGCCGCCGAGCACGGCTGGTACGCCGAGGCCGGCGCGAAGCACGTCTGGGCGCTCCTCCGCCGCTGAGCGCAGCCGGCCCGCGTCAGCCCTGCGGGTGGAGGCGGACCGCCACGAGGGCGACGTCGTCCTGCAGCCCCTCGGGCCGCAACCGCTCCAGCAGGGCGTCGCACAGCTCGGGCAGCGGCCGGTCGGCCAGCTCGGCCAGCGCCGACCGCAGCCGGGCGGTGCCCTCGTCGAGCGAGAGGTCGCGCCCCTCCACCAGGCCGTCGGTGTACAGCAGCAGCGTCGTGCCCCGCGGCACCGCCACGACCGTCTCGGTGCGCCGCGTGGCCGGCTCCACCCCGAGCATCAGCTCGGCCCGCTCCCCCGCCAGCTCCTCGATCCGGCCGTCCGGCCGCAGCACCAGCGGCGGCGGGTGGCCGGCGTTGGACCAGCGCAGCCGGGTCGCTCCCGCGGTGCACGCCTCGTCGCTCTGCTCGACCCGCACGACCGCGGCGGTGGCCAGCGTCCCCACGCCCAGACCCCGGATGGCGAGGTCGAGGTCGGTGAGCACCCCGGCCGGGCCGATGTCGCGGTAGGCGATGCCGCGCAGCATCCCGCGCAGCTGCCCCATGGCCGCCGCCGCCTCGGTGTCGTGCCCGACCACGTCACCGATGACCAGCACCGTCGCGCCCGAGGGCTGCTGGAAGGCGTCGTACCAGTCGCCGCCGACCTCCGCCACCGCCATCGCCGGGTGATAGCGCGCCACGATCTCGGAGTGGTCCGGCTGCGGCGGCGCCGTGAGCAGGCTGCGCTGCAGCCCTTCCGCCAGCTGGCGCTGCTGCTCGTAGAGCCGGGCGTTGTCCAGCGCCAGCGCGACCCGCCCGGCGACGTCCCGCGCCGTCGCGACGTCCTCCTGGTCCGGCAGCGGCCGATCGGCGGACCGGTAGACGCTCAGCGCCCCGAGCGTGCGGCCCCGCGCGGCCAGCGCCAGCGCCAGCGCCGACCGCGGCGCCAGCTCCCGGAACGCGTCACTGACCTCGCCCTCGGGCAGGGTGCGGCCCACGGTCGCGCCCACGTCGGGCACCACCATCACCTGCCCGGTGGACAGCGCCCTGAAGACCGGGGCGTCGGGCGAGATCGAGGCCAGCCGCAACGCGGCATAGCGGCGGACGGTGTCCCGGAGCTCCGGGTCACGGTGCCAGCCGGCGACGTCGCGCATCCGGCCGTCCTCGTCGGCCAGGCTGAGGATCGACCAGTCGCCCAGCTCCGGCAGGAGCAGCTCGGCGACCCGCTGCAGCGCCTCCTCCTCGCGCAGCCGGGTGTCCAGCGGCGCCGCCATCGCCGTCGTGGTGTGCGCGACCAGCGCGAGGCGGGCGGCGCTGCGGCGGGCCTGCTCCTCCGCCTTCCGCCGCTCGGTGACGTCGAGGAAGGAGACCGACAACCCGTCGGGAGTGGGCCAGCTGCGCACCTCGAACCAGGCGTCCAGCGGCGCCGGGTAGTGCGCCTCGAACAACTGCTCTTCACCGGTTTCCACCGCGGCCCGGTAGTACTGCTCGAAGTCGCTGCCCACGGCGGCCGGGAAGAGGTCCCACACCACCCCGCCGATCAGGTCGTCGCGGGAGGCACCCAGCACCCGCTCGGCCTCGGCGTTGACGTAGGTGAAGCGCCACCCCCGGTCCAGCGAGAAGAAGGAGGCCTTCATCGCCTCCAGCAGGCGGGCGATCCGCACGTCCTCCCGGCGCTGCGGGGTCGTGTCGAAGGCGGCGCCGAGCAGCCGCACCGCGGTCCCCCCGTCGTCGGAGACCACCCGGCCGCGGCCCCGCACCCAGCGCGTCTCCCCCGAGGGGAGGACGACCCGGAACTCGGCGTCGTAGTCACCGCGCCCCTCGATGGCCGCCTGGAATGCCTCGGTCGTCCGCTCCCGGTCGTCGGGGTGCACGCGGGAGACGAAGGCGTCGATCGTCTCGTCGAAGTCGGCCCGCTCGTAGCCGAACAGGGCCAGCAGCCGGTCGTCCCAGAGCAGCCGGCCCGTCTCCAGGTTCCAGTCGAAGCTGCCGATGCCGGCGGCGTCGATGGCCAGCTCGAAGCGCACCCGGTGCGCCTCGTACTCCGCCGTGAGCGCCATCAGCTGGAGCTCGGTGCTGACCGAGTCGGCGAGCTGCCGCAGCAGGGCGACGTCCCGGTCGGTCCACTCCCGCACCCGCGGCTCGAAGGCGCACAGCGCGCCGATCGGCTCACCGCCCGTGGCGCGGACCGGGATGCCGAGGTAGGCGACGACCTCCCCGGACCGGACGGGGTCGCGGTCGGCCAGCCGCTCGTCGCGGGCGGTGTCCGGTACGGCCAGCGGCGCGTCCTCGGTCACCGCAACGGCGCACAGGGAGCGGTCGAGCGGCACCCGGGCCCCGATCCCGCCCGGCGGCAGCCCCGTGCCGGCCACCGCGGTCTGCACCTCGCCGACGAGCGAGACCTGGACAGAGGCGCAGTCCAGCAACCGGGTGGCGAGGTCGGTGAGGCGCTGCAGGCTGCGGGAGCCGAGGGCCTCGCCGGCGAGCGCGCGGACCAGGTCGACGCGGCGCTCCGCGCCGGGCGCCGTCCCGTGGGAAGCCGGGCCGTCGGGGCGCTCGGCGGCGGTCACGTGGGTTCCCCTCCACAGACGGTCCGCAGGTGGCCGGCGGCACGGTTGTTCCGGCCACGGCCAGGGGGAGAGCCTGCCACACCGGTGGAGCGCCGGGTGCACCACCGTCCGCAGGGCCCGGGGCGGGCGCCCGGGCGGGGGCCGGACCGACCACGGGTCCGGCCCGCTCCGGCGGGCGCCCGCCGTCCGGCGGGAGGGAGCGGACGGGGTACCCGTCCACCGGCACGTGCCCACAGGCTCCGCGGCGCCGTCCGTCGCGTCGTCCCGGAGCACCGGCCGGGGACCGCGGGCCCGGTCCCGGGCGACGTCCGCATCCCTGCCGGCCGGGGGGACCGGTGGCCCGCCACACCGCAGCCGGCCAGGCACCGGCCGGTCAGAGACCCGGGTGGTCGCGGGAGGGATCGCGCCGCCGGGTACCGGGAGGGGCCTGTCGTCCACCACGCCGGACGGTTCGCCGGACCCGCGTCGCCCGCCGTCCGCGATCCGCCTCCCTGGAGGGTCCGCGCGCTGCGTGCGGGAGCAGCAGCCGGGCGGGAGGTCGAGGCCGGATCGGTGGAGCGGCGAGGCGTGCGGGTGCCGGGAGGGGCACCGTCGGGGGTGGGCCAGGTGCGGCCGAGGTCGGCCGGGGGGGAGGACGTGCTCAGGGGCCGGGTCGACGGTCCGCGACCACCCGGGGAAGGGGGTGGCCGGTTCCGGCGTGCTCGACGGGAGAGCGGTGGGGCGGCGTGCCGCGGCTGGCTGCCGTGGTCGCGCTGCAGGATCAGCCTGGCGCCGACGGCGCCGGGCGGAGGTGCGACGAGGGCGCCCGCGGGGTGGACGGCTCCGGGTCGGTGCCGTCCGCGGGCCGGGTTCGTCGCGGCGAGCCACGGACGGGGGGCGGATCACCCCGCGCCCCGGCTCCACCGGATCCCTGCGGGGATCTCGGTACCGGCACCCGGGGTGCCCGGTGCGTCGGTGCGAGGGCGCGGACCGGGATGGACGGCGGCGTGGACCGCGCCCCGTACCGACCCGGGGACGGCCAGTCCCGCGGTGCACGGCCGCCGACGCGTGGCCGGCTCCGTGCCGCGGGGTCCGTGGGACCCGGGTGGGGGGTGGGACGGGCGGTCGCGTCAGGTGCGGCCGTACCGGTTCGCGACCCCGGCGACGACGCCGGTCCCGCGGGAAGGAGCGCCGCGGCGGGGGAAGACGCCACGGGCTGGATCGAGGGGGTGCTGGGCAGCTCGCGCAGCACCACGGGGGGATCGAGGTCGCGCAGCACCGGCGAGGCGGGCCGGCCCCACGCCAGGTGCCGGCCCTGCTCGCCGGCACCCCACAGCGCCATCCGGCGGGTGAAGGCCCGCAGCGCGGCGCGGCGCCGGCCGGACGCCGGGGCGGGCGGGGCCGGGGTGCGCCAGGCCAGGTTCTGGCCCTGGTCACCGGCGCCCCACAGCGCCATCCGCCGGCTGATGCCGCGCAGCCCGCCCAGGGGCTCGCGGACGCGCTCGGGCACCACGATGACCCGCGGGGTGGGCGTCGGGGGCACGGCGACCCGGGCCGCCGGTGCCGGCTGGACCGACCGCAGCGGGGCGGGCCGGGCCGACCGGTGCGCGGCCGGACGGGGGCGGGAGCGGGGACGGGCCTCGTCCGCCCGGTCCAGGACGTCGATGAGGCCCAGCAGCGTGCTGGCCGGCTCGTGCAGCGAGCGGTCGGCGCGCACGGCTGCGGATGCCGGCCCGAAGGCCTGCCGGCTGCTGCTCATGTCGCCTCCCGAAGTCGTGTCCGCAGCAGGGGAAGGTGCCGCGGACAAGGAGAAAAGTAGGGACCGGCGGGCCCGCGGACCGGAACCTCGGGCAACCCTCCCGAGCCGCGTGACCGAACCGTTGCCCAGGCCCCCCGCGCCGGTCGGTCACCCCCCGCCCGGCGCGTGTCCTTGTCGATTCGACGGCGCTCCGCGAGCGTGGAACGGCGGTTCCGGGCCGTCGGTCACCTCGGGACGACGCGGCGCGACCGGCGTGTCGGGGCCCGGGACGGATCCGGCGATGCGGCTGCGAGGATGCGCCGGTGACCGACCGCACCCCGCTGGTGATCGACACCGACCCGGGCATCGACGACGCCCTCGCCATCCTGCTGGCCCTGGCCAGCCCGGAGGTCGAGCTGCAGCTGGTCACGACCGTGCACGGCAACGTGGAGCTGGCGCAGGTCACCGAGAACGCCCTGCGGGTGCTGCACCTCGGCGGGCGCTCCGACGTGCCGGTCGCCGCCGGCGCGCGGGTCTCGCTGGTCCACCCCCAGCCCGAGCGGGCCGGGCACGTGCACGGCGCCGCGGGCCTGGGCGGCGTGCAGCTACCCCCCTCGCCGGCGGCGGCGGACCCTCGCCCCGCGGTCGTCGCGCTCGCGGAGCTGCTGACGGCCTCCCCCACCCCCGTCACCGTGGCCGCCATCGGACCGCTGACCAACATCGCGCTGCTGCTGGCCGCGCACCCGGAGGCCGCGGCACGCATCGGCCGGCTCGTGGTGATGGGCGGCTCGGCCGGCCGCGGCGGCAACGTCACCGCCGCCGCCGAGTTCAACATCTGGTCCGACCCCGAGGCGGCCCAGGTCGTGCTCTCCTCGTCGGTGCCGACCGTGCTCGTCGGCCTGGACGTCACCCTGCCCACCGTGCTCACCGAGGAGGGCATCGCCCGCTTCGCCGGGGCGGGGCCGGTCGGCCGCAGCGCGGCGGCGATCCTCCAGCAGTACGTGGACCACTCGCGGGACGCGTACGGCGCCGCGGGGGTCGTGGTGCACGACGCCCTCGCCCTCACCGAGGCGATCGCGCCGGGCACCCTGGGCACGGTGCGGCGCGACGTCGTCGTCGACACCACGCCGGGCCCGGGCCGCGGCCAGACCCTGGTCGACCGGCGGGCGGTCTCGCGCTCGGCGAGCGCGGTCGAGGTGGCCGAGACGGTCGACAGCGGCGCCGCCGTGGAGTTCCTGGTCTCCCGGCTGGCGCGGCTGGACGCCTGATCAGCGGGGCGTCTGGGTGCCCGCGACGATGCCGGCGGCGATGTCGCGCAGCTTGCGATTGTAGCGCTGGGAGGCCTGCCGCAGGATCTCGAACGCCTGCTCGGCGTCGACGTGCCGCTCGGCCATGAGCACGCCCTTGGCCTGCTCGATGACGGCACGCGACTCCATGGCGATCCGCATGTTGCGGGCCTGGTCGGCGAGCTGGGCGTGCGCGTCGGCGTTGGCGACGGCCACCGCGATGGTCTCCGCCACCGCGAGACCCGCGGCCAGCGAGTCCGGCGACGCGAACGCCGCCGGCTCCGAGGAGTAGACGTTGAGCGCCCCGATGCTCGAACCCTGGTAGGGCAGCGGCACCGACAGCGAACTGCGGGCGTTCGTCTCCCGGACGACCCGGGCGACGTAGTCGGGCCAGCGCTGTTCGGTGTGCATGTCGTCGATGCGCAGCACCACACCGCCGCGACCGGCGTCGACGCACGGCCCGTAACCCTGCTCGTACTGCAGCTCGTCGGCGGCCAGGGCCATCTCGCTCGAGAAGGCGGCCGTGAACGGCTTGTCGCCGCGGATCAGCGTGGTGGAGACGGACTCGGCGCCGGGGATCGCCCGGGCCGCGATGGCGGTGATCTCCCCGAGCACGTCGCCGAGCTCCCGCCCGCCCAGGCTGACCCTGGTGAGTTCCCGCAGCACGTCGTCCACCGGCACAGTGTGCCTGGTCAGCGGCGCACGGCCCGCCCCCCTTCGCGCGCGGCGTCCGCATCGGTCAGGATGGTGCGGCCGGGGCCCGGTCCCGGCGGTGCGTTCGGAGCAGACGCGAGAGGACGAGATGGCCGACGAGCTGGGCCACGACGCGTGGCCGTGCGCGCCCGTCCCGTCCGTCCCGGGTGATGTCTGGCACTGGCAGCTCGAGGCGATGCAGGTGGTGTCCCGGGTGCGCACCGACCTCCGCGCGCGGATCGCCCACCCGTCGGTCTCCGCCGCCTCGACCGAGGACGCGCGGGACGGGCTGCTCCTGGTGTTCGAGGAGCTGGCGTCCAACGCGCTGCGGCACGGCGGGGGCGACGTGCGCGCACTGGTGGTGGCCGGGCCCGCGGGCTGGCTGCTCGACCTCAGCGACGAGGCCCCCGACCGGCCGCCGGTGCCGGCGGTCGACCGGGATCCCGCGCTCGGCGGCATGGGCCTGCACCTCGTCGCCCAGCTCTCCACCGACTACGGCTGGGAGCGGCGGCCCGGCCGCAAGCACGTCTGGGCGCTGCTGCCCTCCGGGAAGGAGCCCGCCGAGCCGCTGCGGGAACGGCTCCCCGAGCAGCGCTCCCCCGGGATCACCCGGGACTGAAGCACCGGCGATCCTCCGGCATCGTCATCGGCGGTAGGCAGGTCCCGCACGCCGGGGCAACACCCGATCCGGTGGCGCGGGCGGGGCTGTCCACAGTTACGGAACCGGATGCCGCCGAACTCTGCGTAGTCTCCCGCTGTGCGTGATCTCCGTGGGGGCCTGATCCGGACGACGCTCGGCTGCGTGCTGGCCGGCACCGTGCTGCTGACGGGGTGCTCGGAGAAGCAGGAAGCCAGCACGAGCCTGCCGACGCCGGCCGCCGCCCCGACCACCGAGGCGCTCCCACCCCTGGGTCCGGCGGACCTGCCGATGCCCGACGAGGCCCGTGAGCAGACGGCGGATGGCGCTCAGGCGTTTTCCGAGTACTACGTCGAGCTCTACAACCACGCCCTGCGCACCCTCGACACGACCTCCATGCGGCAACTCAGCAAGGCGTGCGAGACCTGCGACGCACTCGCCGACCAAGTGGACCGGGTGGCCGCCGCGGGACAGGAGCACGAGGGCGGGGAGGTCCGCATCCGCGCGAGCACGCCTCCCTATCTGACGGGCGATGAAGCGCAACTGGTCTTCGACGTTGCCCAGGCACCTCTGTCCATCACGCAGTCTGGTGAGCCCGTCGAAGGGCAGAGCATGCCTGAGTACTCCTCAACGGGCGGCGGAGGAGTTCTCCAGTGGGACGAAACCCGCGCATCCTGGGTCATGACGCAGTGGAACGTCCCATGAGACGGACGATCCGGCTCCTACTGGTCGTATCGACGCTGAGCTTCTTGGTTGTGAATGGGGTGTTCCCAGCCGTCGCTGACCACTGCAGCGGATTGGGCTGCCTGCATACCGAGCAGAAGAACGGCGCCATCGACGTATCGGCCAGGCACGTCGCCCCAGTCGACGGCGCCGGCATCCGGTGGGCAACCAACGACCGACCACCCGAATCTCCACCCTTCACCTGGAGACTTCGGCTTGCTTGCACTCCCGAGGACGGAGCCACGGTTTCGTGCGACTCCAGAACTATGCGGACGTGCCCGCAGCTCGACGGCCGAATAATCCAGTTCAGGCTGGTTCAACGCATGCGGCTGGCGCAGGGAGACGGAATCCCAGTCGACGGGCAGGCACCCACGCCTGGCACCCCGGTGGGGACGCCCTTCGGCGGTTGGATTCCTGAGGGCAGCGCCTGCATCGACGTCACCGAGCTGAACCCGCCTCCCTCCGGCGCTGAGGTCTTCTCCTACTTCCAGCGCCTGCCGCTGCCCCAGCTGATGACCCGGCACCAGCCGCCGGGGGACGGCCTCACCGGGCTGCCGGTGATCTTCTACACCGATTCCCCGACCACCCAGAGCTTCACCGTGGACATTCGCGGTTTCACCGTGGTCATCGACGCCACCGCCGAGCAGTTCACCTGGCACACCGGCGACGCCACCGGTCAGATCACCACCACCGACCCCGGCGCCCCCTATCCCGACCACAGCATCGAGCACAGCTACCGGTCGGGCACCTACACCGCCTCCCTCACCGTCACCTGGGGCGCCACCTTCACCGTCGACGGCGGCGCCGCAGCCGACGTCCCCGGCACCACCACCACCGAGGGCCCCCCGGTCACCTTCGCAGTCCTGCAGGCCCGCACCGTCCTCACCAACCCCTACGACTGACCTGCAGAAACTGTCGGTGGCCGGTTCTACGGTGCAGGTGTGTTCATCGGCGAACCACCCCGCGCGCCAGAGGACGGCGTCCCGATCCCCTGGGTGCCCGACACCGACGCCCCCGGGCTGAGCGACCTCGAGCTGGTCGCCGACATCTGGGCCGCCGACGCCCGCGAAGCCCGGCACGCCGCCCAGCGCGCCGAGGCCATCGCCGCCCTCGCCCGCCGCCGCTCCATCGAACGCGACCGCGACTTCGGCCCGCTGGGTGGCCCCGGGCTGGACAGCCGGCTCCGCCGATCCGAGGTCCTGGCTCAGGTCAGCGAAACGTTCGTGTCCGAACTCGCGCTGATCCGCGGCTGCTCGGAGGTCGAGGCCGAAACCCTGGCCATCGAATCGATCCTGCTCACCACCCTGCTCACCGGCACCTGGGACGCCCTGTACGCCGGCCGCATCGACGTGCGGAAGATGCGCGCCCTGGTCGACCTGCTGTCCACCGCCAAGCCCGAGGTCATCGCCGAGGTGGAACGCCGCGTCCTGCCCCACGCCGGGCGGCTCACCGTCCCCCAGCTGCGGGCCCGGGTGCGCCGGGCCCTGGCCCGCCTGGACGCCGACGCCCTGGACAAACGCCGCAAAGAGGCAGCCAAACGGGCCGACGTCACCACCCGCCCCACCGGCGAGGGCATGAGCCAGCTCGTCGCCGACCTGCCCCTCCACGTCGCTGCGGCGTGCGCCGACGCCATCGACCAGTACGCCCAGCTGCTGCGCGCCGACGGCGACGCCCGTCCCATCGGCGTCATCCGGGCCGCCGTCGCCGCCGACCTGATCCTGCGCCCCTGGGACCAGACCCGGCCGGCGGTCACCGCCCAGCTCACCATCCACGCCCCGCTGCCCTCACTGCACGACCCCGACGGCGACGGCGGCACCCAGCCGGCCGCCGAGGTCGCCGGTGAGATCGTCACCGCCGCCCAGTGCCGGGAGAGCCTCGCCGAACTCGACCTGCTCGGCATTCGCGCCGCACCGCCCGGCGGATGCGTGCAGGTGGCCATCGGCAACCCGATCGACGGCCGGCTGATC
>NZ_JASNFN010000047.1:0-19930 GCF_030731085.1 Blastococcus carthaginiensis
CTCATGTAAAGAGCTCCGGTGCTTGATCAGCTTCGGGGTTCCAGGGTTGCATGAGCATCCCGGCTGGTCCGGTGGGTGGCGAGGAAAGCGGCTCTGAGGGAGAGACGATCTTGAGGGATCGTGTCGAGCCTCGTCCGACTGATTGCCACCACTGGCCTGGCCACGGATGCCCCGGATGAGGGAAGTGGGCCGGCCCGCCGAGGCCGGGCCCGGTTGCAGCACATGAGTGGGAGCCGTCGTCAGGTTGCTCGCCGCCTTGGGACCGTGGTCGTTGAGCTGAGCCGCCCGTCTCGGGCCGCCGGAGCGGAATGTCCGGTGGGCTCGAGGAGGAACAGATGCAACGACGGCTGGTCGGGATCGACCTGGGGATCGCCAGCGCGCACACGGTACGGGTGCTGGCCGAGGACGGCCGGGAGGTGTGCCGTCGCCGGTGTGAGCCAACGGTGGCCAGCCTGGCCGCGATCGAGTCCGCGGCGCTGGCCGGCACCGAGCCGGGAACCCACCTGGAGGTGGTGTTCGAGCCGACCGGGCCGGCGTGGTTGCCGGTCGCGGTCTTCTTCACCACCCGCGGCCATCTGGTGTTCCGGGTGTCCAGTGCCAAGGCCGCCGACCTGCGTCGGTTCCTGTCTCGACACGCCAAGAGCAACGGCATCGACGCCGACACCCTGGCCCGGCTGCCGCTGATCGACCCGGCCGGGCTGCAGCCGCTGGAGCTGCCCGGTGCCGAGGCCGCGGCGCTGGATCGGCGGGTTCGTGCCGCTGACCGGCTGACCCGGGCCGCCAGCGAGCACAAGGTGCGGATCAAGGACCTGGTCCGCCAGCTGATGCCGTGCTCGCCGTTGACCGGCGACCTCGGCCAGGCCGACCTGGCGGTACTCGAGCGCTGGGCCGACCCGCGGGCGCTGCTCAAGGCTGGGCCGGCCCGACTGACCGCGCTGATCGCCAAGGCATCGAAGAACCACCTCGGTGCCGACCGCGCCGAAGCGTGGCGCGCTGCTGCCGCCGCGGCCGTCGAGCTCTACGGGGACCACCCGGCGCTCGCCTTCGCTGATCTGGCCGCCGAGGTCGCCACCGAGGTCCGGCTGCTGCGCGCGATCCAGGCCGAGCTCGGCGCCCACGCCGCCAGCCGGGAGGAGGCCTACCGGTGGGCCGATCCAGGCCAGCTGGCCCGCTCGCTGCCCGGCCTGGCCGAGGTCGGCGCGCCGGTCGCGGCCGCCGGCATCGGCCGCCCCGGCCGGTTCCCCTCCGGCCCGCACTTCAAGTCCTACCTGGGGCTCGCCCCGCGGGCCTCCGAGACCGGCGACACCGACCGCAAGGGACAACCCATGTCCAAGGCCGGCTCGTCGCTGATGCGCAGCACGTTCATCCGCGCCGCCGACCACGCCCGCAAGCAGGACCCCCAGCTGGCCCGCGTCTACTACGTGCAGATGGTCGAACGCGGCGCCGAGCACCTCAAGGCTCTCTGCGTGGTCGCCGGCCACCTCGCCGAACGCTTCTGGGCGGTGATGAACCGCGGCATGCCCTACGTCGTCTGCGACACCAACGGCACCCCAGTCACCCCAGAGCAGGCCAAGGCCAACATCGCCGAACAGTGGACCGTCCCCACCGACGTCCGCGCTCGCCGGCGCAGCCGCAAGAAGGCGGGGAAGGCCCCTCAGCAAGCCCCTACGGGACATGTCAGGTCAGGCACTCGAGGTGCCGACGAACGAGGCGACCTTCCCCGCCCCTCATCGTCGAAGAGCGCCCACCGCACCGTCAAGCGCGACCCCCTCTTGACAGCCGATCCCCGATAGGGAATCAGCCGGAGGTGAGCAGCCGGTCGACCAACGGGTCGAGCGCCGTGCGCAGTTCGGTGTTGCTGTAGGCGAACACGACCGTGGCGACGACGAACAGGGGCACCAGCGCGACCCTCTCGATCGTGGCGCCGGTGCGGATGGGGGAGAGGGCCAGCCGCTTCCGCTTGACCAGCCACAACAGCGGCACGGGCACCCCGGCGGTGGTGATCGCGTCGCCGAGGACGTGGGTCAGCACGCCGACCGCGACCGCCCACGGCAGCCAGGCCGGCGGTGCCATGTGCCCGAGCAGCAGCCAGGCCCCGCCCCAGGAGAGCACCAGGTTGCCCAGGATGGTGGTCTCGGTGCGGCCGGGGATGACGAAGTGCAGCGCGCGCAGCGCCAGCCCGATCGCGAGCGCCATCACCAGCAGGCTGGACCAGTAGGCGCCGGCCGCGGCGAGGGCCAGCGCCCCGAACGCCAGCGGCGCGAGGACCGCGTCGTGGGTGCCCCAGCGGTGGCCTCCCGCCAGCGCGCCGATCGCGCCCGCCGGCACGTCGGTGACCGGGCCCCACATGTCCGAGACGGTGGAGCTGCGGTGGTCGAGGTCCGGCAGCATCGCGAACCCGCCGACGGCGGCGATCCAGGCGCCTTGGGCGACGGGGCCCTGCACGGGTGCCCAGGGCAGGGTGGCGGCGCCGACGGCGAGGCCGGAGAGCGCGTGCGAGTGACCGAGCACCTACGGAGCGTGCCCCGAGACGCGGGTGCAGCGGCTCAGGCTCGCGGAGGGGTGGGTGGAACCCGTCCACTGCGACGAACTCGTGGTAATCAGCGGGTGATGGCCACGAGTTCGTCGCACTCGGCGCGCGAGCTCCCCGTCAGCCGTCCCTCAGTCGTCCAGGTCGTCGTCGTCCGTGCCGCCGCGGGCCAGCCAGGTGGCCAGCCGCTCGACGGGGACCTCGAAGTCGGGGTGCTGGTCGACGAACGCCTGCATCTGGTCGGCGAGCCAGGCGAGGGTGACCTGCTCCCCGCCCCGCCGTTCGGCCAGTTCTTCCAGGCCCCGGTCGGTGAAGTACATGCCGGAGAACCTACGATGCCCGGCCCCCGAGGTGATCGGGGGCCGGGCGTCGGTGGTGGTGCAGGCGGTCAGCCGGCCTGGCGGTCCGCGAAGGCATCGGCGACCAGCTTGCGCTGCTCGACCTCGTGCACCTTCGCCGAGCCGACCGCCGGGCTCGCCGACGCGCGCCGGCTGACCCGCCGGAGCTTCCGGCCCTCGGGCAGCTCCTCCGGCAGGTTGACCGCCATGAACTGCCAGGCGCCCATGTTCGCCGGCTCCTCCTGCACCCAGACCACGTCCGCGGCCTGCGGGTAGCGCTCGAGCTCGGCGCGGATCTGCTCGGCCGGCAGGGGGTAGAGCTGCTCGACCCGGACGATCGCGGTGTCGGCGATGCCCTCGTTCTCCCGCTGGGCCATCAGGTCGTAGGCGACCTTGCCGCTGCAGAGGAGCACGCGCTTCACCGCGGAGCCGTCCAGCGGCTCGCCGCCGACCCCGGTGTCGGGCAGCACCGGACGGAAGTTCTCCTCGGTGAAGTCCACGACCGGGCTGACCGCCGCCTTCGCCCGCAGCAGCGACTTGGGCGTGAAGACGACCAGCGGCCGGTGCACGTCCGACAGCGCCTGGCGGCGGAGGAGGTGGAAGTAGTTGCCGGGGGTGGTGCAGTTGGCGACGGTCATGTTGTTCTCCGCCGACAGCTGCAGGAACCGCTCGATCCGGCCGCTGGAGTGGTCGGGGCCCTGCCCCTCCATGCCGTGCGGCAGCAGCAGGACGACGCCGGAGCGCTGCCCCCACTTCGCCTCGCCGGAGCTGATGAACTCGTCGATGACCATCTGGGCGCCGTCGACGAAGTCGCCGAACTGCGCCTCCCAGAGCACCAAGGCCTTGGGGTTGGCCACCGAGTAGCCGTACTCGAAGCCGAGCGCGGCGTACTCGCTGAGCAGCGAGTCGTAGACGAAGAACTTCGCCTGCTCCTCGGTGAGGTTGGCCAGTGGCGTGTACTCCGCGCCGTTCTCCCGGTCGATGAGCACCGAGTGGCGCTGCACGAAGGTGCCGCGGCGGGAGTCCTGCCCGGCCAGCCGGACCGGCACGCCCTCCGCCAGCAGCGACCCGAAGGCCAGCAGCTCGCCCATGGCCCAGTCGATGCCGCCCTCGCTGGCCATCGCGGCCCGCTTCTCCAGCATCTTCTGCAGCTTGGGGTGCGGGGTGAAGTCCGGCGGGAAGGAGACGTGTGCGTCACCGATGGTCTTGAGGACCTCCTGCGTGATCGCCGTCTGCACCGTGGACTCCTGCGGCGTGCGCGGGTCCATGACCGGCTCGGGCTTGGAGGAGTCCTGCGCGTCGTGGGTCTCGGCGAACGCCCGCTCGAGCTGGCCGCGGTAGTCCTTGAGGGCCTCCTCGGCCTCCTCGAGCGTGATGTCGCCGCGGCCGACCAGCGCCTCGGTGTAGAGCTTCCGGACCGAGCGCTTGCGGTCGATGATGTCGTACATCTGCGGCTGGGTCATCGAGGGGTCGTCGCCCTCGTTGTGCCCGCGGCGGCGGTAGCAGACGAGGTCGATGACGACGTCCTTCTTGAACTGCTGCCGGTACTCGACCGCCAGCCGCGCCACCCGGACGCAGGCCTCGGGGTCGTCGCCGTTCACGTGGAAGATCGGGGCGTTGACCATGCGGGCGACGTCGGTCGAGTAGAGCGTCGAGCGTGCCGAACCCGGGCTCGTGGTGAAGCCGACCTGGTTGTTGATGACCACGTGCACGGTGCCGCCGGTGCGGTAGCCGCGCAGCTGGGAGAGGTTCAGCGTCTCCTGGACCACGCCCTGGCCGGCGAACGCGGAGTCGCCGTGCAGGAGGAGGGGGAGCACCGTGTAGCCCTGCTCGCCCTTGTCGATCATGTCCTGCTTGGCGCGGACGATGCCCTCGAGGACCGGGTTCACCGTCTCCAGGTGGCTGGGGTTGCTGGCCAGCGAGACGGCGATCTCGGCGTCGGTGCGGAACGGGTTGCGGAACGTGCCGGTGGCGCCGAGGTGGTACTTCACGTCACCGGAGCCCTGGACGGTGCCGGGGTCGATGTTGCCCTCGAACTCGCCGAAGATCTTGGCGTAGCTCTTGCCGAGCACGTTGGCGAGCACGTTGAGCCGGCCGCGGTGGGCCATGCCGATGGCGACCTCGTCCAGACCGTGGTCGGTGCCGGCGATCAGCACCTCGTCGAGGATCGGGATGACCGACTCCCCGCCCTCGAGGCTGAAGCGCTTCTGGCCGACGTACTTGGTCTGCAGGAAGGTCTCGAACGCCTCGGCGGCGTTGAGCCGGCCGAGCACGTGCTTCTGCTTCTCGCGGTCGGGCTGCGCGTGCTTGATCTCGATCCGCTCCTGGAGCCACTCGCGCTCCTCGGGATCGGTGATGTGCATGTACTCCACGCCGACGGTGCGGCAGTAGGAGTTGCGCAGCACGCCGAGGATGTCCCGCAGCGCCATGAGCCGCTCGCCGGCGAACCCGCCGACCGGGAACTTCCGGTCGAGGTCCCACAGCGTCAGCCCGTGCTGGAGGATGTCCAGGTCGGGGTGGGTGCGGACCTTGAACTCGAGCGGGTCGGTGTCGGCCATGAGGTGGCCGTTGCGCCGGTAGGACTCGATGACCTCGATGACCCGGGCTTCCTTGTCGATCTGCCCCTCGCGCGTGATCCGCACGTCCGGCATCCAGCGCACCGGCTCGTAGGGGATCCGCAGCGAGCGGAAGACCTCGTCGTAGAAGCCGTCCTCGCCCAGCAACAGCGAGTGGAGCTTGCGCAGGAAGTCGCCGGACTCGGCGCCCTGGATGATCCGGTGGTCGTAGGTCGAGGTGAGCGTGATGATCTTCGAGACGCCCATCTCGGTGAGCACCTCGGGGCTCATCCCCTGGAACTCGGCCGGGTACTCCATCGCGCCCACGCCGATGATCGCGCCCTGGCCGGCGGTGAGCCGCGGCACCGAGTGGTTGGTGCCGATCGTGCCCGGGTTGGTGAGGCTGATCGTGGTGCCGGAGAAGTCCTCCATCGTCAGCTTGTTGTTCCGCGCGCGGCGGATGATGTCCTCGTAGGCGGCCCAGAAGCCGGCGAAGTCCATCTCCTCGGCGGCCTTGATCGAGGCCACCACCAGCGAGCGCGAGCCGTCGGGCTTCGGCAGGTCGATGGCGAGCCCGAAGTTGACGTGCTGGGGCTGGACGAGCACCGGCTTGCCGTCCACCTCGGCGAAGGCGCTGTTCATGTTCGGGAACGAGTGCAGCGCGCGGACCAGCGCGTAGCCGATGAGGTGGGTGAAGGAGATCTTCCCCCCGCGCGCTCGCGCCAGGTGGTTGTTGATGACGATGCGGTTGTCGGCGAGGAGCTTGGCCGGCACGGCGCGCACGCTGGTCGCCGTCGGCACGGTCAGCGAGGCGTTCATGTTCTTGACCACCGCCGCGGCGGCGCCGCGCAGCGGGGACTGCTTGCCGTCGCCGGCCGGCGGCTTCGGCGCCGCGGTGGCGGGCTTGGCGGCCGGCTGGTCGGTCTTCTGCACGGGCGAGCTCCCCGTCGGCTGGGACCCGGCGGCCGGGCGCTGGACGTCGGGCTTCTCCGCGGCGGGGGCCGCGGGCGCGGGGGAGGCCGCGGCCGGCTTGCCCGTGGCCGGCTTGTCCCCGGCGGGCTCGTCCGCGGCGGGCTCGTCCGCGGCCGGCTTCTCCGCGGTCGGCGCCGCGTTCCCCGAGGAGGCCTGCTCCCGGTCGCCACCGGTCGGCGGACCGGGGCGGTAGTCGGCGAAGAACTCGTGCCACGCCTGATCGACGCTGGACGGGTCGGCGAGGAACTGCTGGTACATCTCCTCGACCAGCCACTCGTTGGTGCCGAACCCGGCGACCGGGGACGAGTTGGACGACGGTCGGGATGAACTCACGCTTGACACGGGGTCGAGTGCCTTCTTCGTCTCGGGGCTGCGTCTGAGGGGCGCGTCGCTGGACCGGGTGTCGAGTCTACGCCCGTGCCGGTTCGCCGACCGGGTGCGGAGCGGGATCCGCGCGCCCGTGCCACCCGGCGGTCAATGGGTGGCGCCACGGGCGACGAGGAGCTCGGCCAGGGCGTCGTTGCCGCTGGCCTGGTCCTCGTCCGCCCGCCGGTGCCGGGCCGCCGCCACGCGGCTGATGTCCAGCGCGCTGGCGCCGTCGTGCGTCGTGGCGTTGACGTCCGCTCCGGCGTCCAGGAGCGCCCGGACGATCTCCGGTGCATCGCCCGCCGCCCCCGCCGCCACGGCGGTGTGCAGCGGGGTGCGGCCGGTGTCCGGGTCCCGGCGGTCGACGTCGGCGCCGGCGTCCAGGAGCAGGCGGACCAGCTCCGCGCTGCCGCCGGCGGTGGCTGCGTGCAGCGCGCCCCCGTCGGCGTCGGCGCCCCGGTCCAGCAGCAGGCGGGCGGCGCCGGCCGCCCCGCCGAAGGCGGCCCACGCGAGCAGGTCGACCCCGGTGGCGGGGTCGGTCAGCGGCGCGCCGTCGTCCAGCTCGCCGGTCAGCCGGTCGACGTCGTCGAGGTAGGCCGCGCTGGGGGCGTCGATGACCGCGCCGAGCTCCACCAGCACCGGCACCAGATCGGGTGCGTGCTCGAGGGCCACGTGCAGCGGCGTGCGGTGCTGGTCTGTGCGCGCGGTGAGGTCCGCGCCGGCCGCGGCGAGGACACGCACGATCTCGACCCGGTCGCAGGCGACCGCCAGGTGCAGGGGCGTCCAGCCGCCCTGCCCCTCCCGTTCGACGGAGCCCTGGACCAGTTGCGGCGACTCGGCGACCGCCGACCGGACGGCATCGGTCTCGCCGTCGACGATCAGCCGGCCGAGTCGTTGGACGGTCATGCGAGTGGTCACGCGTTCTCCGTTCTGCGTTCGGGGCTGCCCGGCGCGTGCTGCTCGACCGGTGCAGGGGTCTGGGGGAGCACCCCGGCCGCCTCAGGCGATGTCGCGGCGGACCGCGAGGAAGGTGCCCAGCAGGGCCGCCAGGAGACCGTAACCGAGGAGCAGGGCACCTCCTTGCCAGGCCTCGAGCAGGTCGGGGCCCTCGAAGGTCGCGGTGAGCGCCTCGAGCGCACCTCCGGGCATCCACTTGTACGCCCCCGAGGTGGCCGGGATCGAGCGGATGATCGGCTCGATGACGAACAGGTAGACCAGGCCGCCGACGATCGCCCCGACCTGGTTGCGCAGCAGCGCGCCGAGGCCCACGCCGATGACCGCGTAGATGACCAGGGCCAGCCCCGAGCTGCCCAGCGTCGCCAGGTTGTCGGCGTCGAGCGCAGGGGCCGCCCCGCGCACGCCGGCGTGAACCGCGACCGCCGCGTAGTTGACGACCAGCACCACCAGGGCGAACAGCGTGGCCGCCAGCGCGTAGGCCAGCAGCTTGGCGATCACGACGTTGCCGCGGCGCGGGGTGGTCAGGAACGTCGGGGTGGCCGTGCGGTGCCGGTACTCCTGGGTCATCCCGATGATGCCCACGATGAGGAACAGCACGTTGACGTTGACCGCGTTGGCCATCGCCAGCTCCTCGTAGAGCGGCGTGCCGACGGCCGGGATGCCCGACTCCGGGTTGCCGGCGAACGAGGTGAGCAGGACGGCGAACCCGATCACCATGACGCAGGCGCCCAGCAGCAGGCCGAGCCAGACCCTGGTCGTGAAGAGCTTGGTCCACTCCGCGCGGATCAGGTGGGTCATCGCGAGGCCTCCGGGGACGTCGCGCCGGCGGCGTACTGCTCCTGGCCGGCGGTGAGCTGGAAGTAGATCTCCTCCAGGCCGCTGGTGCGCGAGCGCAGCTCGTGCAGCTCCACCCCGGCGGCGAAGGCGCGGGCGCCGATCTCGGCGGTGGTGCGGCCGGCGGCGGTCAGGGAGTCGCCGTCGAGGGAGACGGGCATGCCGTCGGCGCGCAGCACCTCGGCCAGCCGAGCGATCTCCGGGCTGCGCACCAGCACCGTGCCGCCCCCCTCGGCGCCCGAGCGGAGCTGCTCCATCGAGGCCTCGCGGACCAGCCGGCCGGCGCCGACGATGACGACGCGGTCGACGGTCTGCTCCACCTCGGAGAGGAGGTGGCTGGAGACCAGGACCGTGCGGCCCTGGTCGTGGGCGAGGTGGCGGATGAACCCGCGCAGCCACTGGATGCCCTCCGGGTCCAGCCCGTTGGCCGGCTCGTCGAGCACCAGGACGGAGGGGTCGCCGAGCAGCGCCGTCGCGAGCCCCAGCCGCTGGCGCATGCCCAGGGAGTAGCCGCCGGCGCGCCGCCGTCCGGCGTCGGTCAGGCCGACCTGGGTCAGCACCGCGTCGGCGCGCTCCACCGGCAACCCGGCGGCGCGGCAGTAGACGCGCAGGTGGTTGCGGCCGGAGCGGGCCGGGTGGAACGCCGTCTCCAGGACCGCGCCCACGGTGCGGACCGGTTCCCGCAGCGACGTGTACGGGGTGCCGTCGAACGTGGCGGTGCCGGCATCGGGGCGGACCAGCCCGAGCAGCATGCGCAGCGTGGTCGTCTTGCCGGCGCCGTTGGGGCCGAGGAACCCGGTGACCGTGCCCGGCTCGACGGTGAAGCCGAGGTCGCTCACCGCCCGTACGGCACCGAAGGACTTGGTGAGCCCCCGGACCTCGACCCGCACGGGGTCGGTCGCGGGGGCGTGGGGGGTGGCGATGTCGCTCCTCCTCGTCTGGTGGCCCGTGTCCCGACCATCCAAGCGCACCGGGGTGACGTTCCGGGAGGCCGCGCGCACATGTCGTCTGCCGTTCACCCGGCCCCGTGCCCGTGACCCCGGGCACACGGGAGCGCGGCGTCCCCTAGAGTGCGCGCCGTGAGCGAGCCCGCCAACGCCTATTCCACGGTCGTCGTCGGAACCGACGGGTCGGAGTCCTCGCTGCGCGCCGTCGCGCGGGCCGGGGCCCTGGCCGGCGCCTGCGGCGCGACGCTCGTGGTCGCCTGCGCCTACCTCCCCGCGGAGGCCGACGACCGGGAGCTCGCCCGTGCCCAGGACGTGCTCGGCGACGAGGCGTACCAGGTCGTCGGGTCCCACCCCGCCGAGGAGACCGTGCGCACCGCCGCCGAGCGCGCGCTCGCCGCGGGCGCCGGCGACGTGCGCACCGTGGCCGTCACGGGTTCCCCGGTCGAGACGCTGCTGGAGGTCGTCCGCCGCGAGAAGGCGGACCTGCTCGTCGTCGGCAACCGCGGTCTGAGCGGCATCAAGGGCCGGCTGCTCGGGTCGGTGCCGGCCGACGCCTCCCGCAGGTCGCAGTGCGACGTGCTGATCGTCCACACCACGGGCTGAGGTCCGCGACGGGCATGGACGATCCCGGGGCGGGCCCCGACCTCGGCGCCCGCGAGGCGCTGGAGCGGCTGCTGCTCGACGGCCCCCGCCGGTACACCCGGCTCGAGGTCGGCCGGATGGCCGGGATGCCACCGGAGCGGACCCAGCGGCTGTGGCGGGCTCTCGGCTTCCCCGACGCCGCCGACGACGACCCGGCCTTCACCGACGCCGACATCGCCGCCCTCGGGGTGCTCTCGACGCTCATCGACTCCGGCTTCGTCGACGCCGACAGCGAGGCCTCCATCGCCCGGGCGATGGGTCAGTCGCTGTCCCGGCTCGCCGACTGGCAGACCGACATGCTGGCCGACGCGCTGCTCCGCGGGGCGCGGCCCGGCGAGGACCCGGCCGCGACCACGGAGCGTGCGGTGGCCGCCGCGCAGGCGCTGCTGCCCCGGCTGCGCGAGGTGCAGGACTACGTCTGGCGGCGGCACCTCGTGGCCAACGTCGACCGGCTGCTCGCGGCCACCGGCCCGGGCGACCGGCGCGAGCTCGCGGTCGGGTTCGCCGACCTGGTGGGCTACACCTCGCGCAGCCGGGGCATGGGCGGCCGCGAGCTGGGCGCGATGGTGGAGGACTTCGAGAGCACCGCCGCCGAGGTGATCGCCCGGCACCACGGCCGGGTGGTGAAGACGGTCGGGGACGGCGTCCTGTTCACCGCGCGGTCGGCCACCGACGCCGCGGACATCGGGCTGGAGCTCCCCGACGCGTGGGCGGCCGACGACCGCCCGCCGCTGCGGGTCGGGGCGGCGTACGGCGCGGTCCTGACCCGCCTCGGCGACGTCTACTCGCCGGTGGTGAACCTGGCCAGCCGGCTGACCTCGCTGGCCCGTCCCGGCGCGCTGCTGGTCGACCGCGACCTCGCCGACCGGTTGCGCCCGCTCGCCGACTACCGGGTCCGGCCGCTGCGGCGGGTCTCCGTGCGTGGCTACGACCACCTGCAGCCGTGGCTGGTGCGGCGCGGCCGGGCGGCCGCGGAGGAGCCCGACAGCGGCTACGGCGACGACGCGTTCGACGTCGAGGACGACCCGTCGGCGAGCCGGGACTGACCTGCTCCGGGCGGCTTGGCAGGCTGGAGGGGTGAGCGCCACCCTCGTCGCCCGCGGACTGGCGGCCGGTCACGGCGCCCGCGTGCTGTTCTCCGACCTCGATCTCGTCGTCGCCCCGGGCGACGTCGTCGGCCTGGTCGGGGTGAACGGCGCGGGCAAGTCCACCCTCCTGCGGACGCTGGCCGGGGAGCTCCCGGCCGAGGCCGGGAGCATCGTGCTGAGCCCGCCGACGGCCACCCTCGGCTACCTGCCGCAGGAGCACGAGCGCCGCCCGGGGGAGACGGTCCTGGCGGCGCTCGGGCGGCGCACCGGGGTCGCCGCGGCACAGGTGGTGCTGGACGCCGCCACCGAGGCGCTCGCGGCGGGGGACCAGGGGGCCGACGACGCGTACGGCGACGCGCTGGAGCGCTGGCTGGCTCTCGGCGGTGCGGACCTCGACGAACGCGCCGCGGAGGTCGTCGCCGAGGTCGCCCCGGGTGTGGCGCTCGACGCGCTGATGACCGGGCTCTCCGGTGGCCAGGCAGCGCGGGTCGGGCTGGCTTCCCTGCTGCTGTCCCGCTACGACGTCCTGCTGCTCGACGAGCCGACCAACGACCTGGACCTTGCCGGGCTGGACCAGCTGGAGCGGTTCGTCACCGGCGCCCGCGCCGGCGTCGTCGTGGTCAGCCACGACCGCGAGTTCCTCGCCCGCACGGCCAACCGCATCGTGGAGCTGGACCTCGCCCAGCAGCTGGTGCGGGTGCACGACGGCGGCTACGAGGCCTACCTGGTGGAGCGCGAGGTGGCCCGCCGGCACGCGCGTGAGGAGTACGAGGAGTTCGCCGACACCAAGGCGGGCCTCGAGGCCCGGGCGCGGATGCAGCGGAACTGGATGGCCAAGGGTGTCCGCGACTCGATCAAGAAGTCCAAGGACGGCGACAAGCACATCAAGGCGGCCAACCGCGCGTCCTCGGAGAAACAGGCGGCCAAGGCCAAGCAGACGCAGCGGATGATCGAGCGGCTCGACGTCGTGGAGGAGCCCCGCAAGGAGTGGGAGCTCCGCATGGAGATCGCCACCGCGCCGCGTGCCGGGGCGGTCGTGGCGACGCTGCGGGGCGCGGTCGTGCGCCGGGGCGGGTTCACCCTCGGCCCGGTGGACCTGCAGGTCGACTGGGGTGACCGCGTCGCCATCACCGGCGCCAACGGCTCGGGGAAGTCGACGCTCCTGGCGGCGCTGCTCGGCCGGGTGCCGCTGGGCGAGGGCGCCGCATCGCTCGGCCCCTCGGTCCGGGTGGGCGAGATCGACCAGGCCCGCGGCCGCTTCCTCGGCACCGAGCAGCTGCTCGACGCCTTCGGTGCCGAGGTGCCCGACTGGCCGACGGCGGAGGTGCGCACCCTGCTGGCCAAGTTCGGCCTCACCGCCGACCACGTGCTGCGCCCGGCGGTCACGCTCTCGCCGGGGGAGCGCACCCGTGCCGCGCTGGCGCTGCTGCAGGCCCGGGGCGTCAACGTGCTGGTGCTCGACGAGCCGACCAACCACCTGGACCTGCCGGCCATCGAGCAGCTGGAGCAGGCGCTGGCCGGCTACTCGGGCACGCTGCTGCTGGTGACGCACGACCGGCGGATGCTCACCGCCGTCGCCACCGACCGGCGGCTCGAGGTCGACGGCGGGCGGGTCACCGAGCGCTGAGCGGGTCAGCCGGCCGGCGCACCCAGCTCGTCGGCGATGCCGACGGTGTCCATGCCCGCCCACGTGTCCGAGACGTGGTGCGCCAGCACCATGAGGTCACGCAGCTCGCCGCTGCGGTCGCGGATGTGGTCCTTCAGCAGCGCCTCGCCGGTGAAGCCGAGGTCGCCGAAGAGCGCGAGCGCCGGCCCCTGCTCGGCGACCACCTCGACGACGAGCTTCGCCAGCCCCGAGGAGACCGCACCCACCAGCGCCTGCCGGGCCAGCTCCCGGCCGAGCCCGCTGCCGCGGCGGGAGGGGGAAACCACCAGGCGGACCTCGCCGACGTGGTCCGACCAGCCCGGGAGCGGCCGGACGGCGACGTAGCCGGTCACCTCGTCGCCGTCCACGGCCACCCACCGGCCCCCCGCGGACTCGCCGGTGGCCCACGAGCGGACGGTCTCGGGGTCGGTGACCTCCTCCTTGATGAAGGTCAGGTCGCCCTCGGGCAGGTCGCCGAAGAACCGCAGCAGCGCGTCGCAGCGCTCGGGTCCGAGTTCCACCACGGTCACGTCAGGCCTCCTGCGGTTTCTCGGCGGCGTCGAGTGGGTCGCTGCGCCGGCGGACGAAGTCGATGATCGTGGGCACCGTCGTCCTCGCGGCGGTGCGCCCGACGACCAGCCCCATGTGACCGGCGTCGAGGCGGAGCTCGTGCTTGTCGGGGGAGCCGACGAGGTCGATCAGCGGCGCGGTCGCGTCCGGCGGCACGATGTGGTCCCGGTTGGCGCGCACGGTGAGGAACGGCACCTGGATGTCGGCGAGGTGCACCGGGTCCCCGCCGACGCTGAGCCGGTCGTTCACCATGCCGTTCTCCCGCACGAGCATCTCCGCCGTCTGCCGGGCGGCGGCGCCGGGGAAGGGCACGTGGTCGTCCGACCACCCGGTCATGGCCTGGTACGACGCCACGTACTCGTCGTTCCAGAGCCGCTCCCAGAGGGTGACGTAGCGGGTCACCTCCGCGGTCGGGGTGAGTGCCCGGAAGCCCTGGACGACGACCGACGGCGGGACGTTGCCGTCGGCGTCGAGCACCGAGCCGACGTCCATCCCGCCGACGGCGAAGACGTCGGCGAGCGGGCCCATGTGCCGGAAGTCGACCGGTGTCGCCAGCACGGTGAGGCTGCGCAGCGGCGCGTCGGGGTGGTGCGCCGCGTAGAGCAGGGCGAGGTTGCCGCCGAAGCAGTAGCCGAAGAGGTTGACCTCATCCGCGCCGGAGAGCTCGAGGACGCGGTCGATGGCGGCGGGGATGTAGTCGTCGGCGTAGTCCTCCAGCCCGTTGCCCGCGTCCCGCTCGTCGGGCTCGC
Source organism: Blastococcus carthaginiensis (assembly GCF_030731085.1). Classification (NCBI taxonomy): domain Bacteria; kingdom Bacillati; phylum Actinomycetota; class Actinomycetes; order Geodermatophilales; family Geodermatophilaceae; genus Blastococcus; species Blastococcus carthaginiensis. Next base: position 14,194 of record NZ_JASNFN010000047.1, read on the forward strand.
CCCAGTCGAGCATGTAGACGTCGAAACCGGCCTCCAGCAGTTGCTCCACGAAGCTGTTGCCGGGCGTCAGGTCGAGGATGTAGCTCCGGCTCACCAGGCTGAACACGATCAGGAGCGGGGGGCCGTAGCGGACACCGCCGTACGTGTCGGGGTCGTTGCGGTAGTGCCAGAGCTGGGTGCGGCCCCGCTGCCAGACGACGTCCTTGGGGGTCCGGCCGACACCGGGCCGGTCGACGCCGGCGACGAGCTTGATGCCGTTACGGGCGCGGAGGGTGTTGCGCTCGACGTCGCGCCGGACGCGGTCGAGCACCGTCTGCGGGCTGGGCACCGTCGGCATCGCTGTCCTCCGTGGTCGGGGTCGTCGGTCGCGGAGCGCCGGGGCGCGACGTGGCGCTGCGGCGCCGCTCCTGCTCCAGCTGGATGGTCAGCCGCCGCACCTCGCGGTCGAGCGAGCCGATCTGCGCGCGCAGCCGGCTGATGTCGCTCCCCGCGGGCAGGTTCAGGAGGTGCCAGGCGCGGGCGCTGAGGCCCTGCGCCGAACGGCTCGCGAGGGTCTGCGCCCGCCGCACCAGCGCGGTGCCGAGGGCGAAGTGCTCCGTGCGGACCAGGCTCTCCGCGCGCGGCGCCACGGCTCGTTCCGCCGCGTCGAACGCCTGCCGCCACAGCGGGGCGCTCACCGGTCCACCCCGGCCACCCGCCGCGCGGCCCCGGACGGCTGCTGCGCGAGGTCGGTCATGGGTCGCTCCCCGGGGTGCTCGGTTCCTGGTCGGCGGGTCCCTACCCGGCTCGACCGGTGATCTACCGCACAGGGCCGATACGGTGGCCCGAGAGCCCGCCGACCACGAGGAGACCCCCGCTCATGCCCGACCGCTCGATCCTCGACCTGTTCCGCCTCGACGACCGCGTCGCCATCGTCACCGGGGCCTCCTCCGGGCTCGGGGCGGTGTTCGCGCGCACCCTGGCCGAGGCCGGCTGCGACGTCGTGCTGGGCGCCCGCCGGGCCGACCGGCTCGCCGAGACCCAGCGCGCGGTCGAGGCGGCCGGGCGGCGGGCGATCAGCGTGGCCACCGACGTCTCCCGGCCGGAGGACTGCCAGGCGCTCGTCGACGCCGCCATGGCCGAGTTCGGCAAGGTCGACGTCCTGGTGAACAACGCCGGGGTGGGCACCGCGGCGCCCGCGACCCGGGAGACCCCCGAGCAGTTCCGGCAGGTCATCGACGTCAACCTCAACGGCTGCTACTGGATGGCGCAGGCCTGCGGCCGGGTCATGCAGCCGGGCAGCTCCATCGTGAACATCTCCAGCGTGCTCGGGCTGACCACGGCCGGCCTGCCGCAGGCCGCCTACGCCGCCAGCAAGGCGGGGCTGATCGGGCTCACCCGCGACCTCGCCCAGCAGTGGACCGGCCGCAAGGGGATCCGCGTGAACGCCCTGGCGCCGGGCTTCTTCACCTCGGAGATGACCGACCAGTACCCCGAGGGCTACCTGGAGTCGCAGCTGTCCCGGGTGCTGGTGGGGCGCAAGGGCGAGCCCGAGGAGCTCGCCGCCGCGCTGGTCTTCCTCGTCAGCGACGCCGGCGGGTACGTCACCGGCACGACGATCCCCGTCGAAGGCGGGATGCTCACGAGCTGAGCGGCCCCCCGATGACGGTGCGCCCGGTGCGGGCGGGGTCCGGCCGCACCGGTCCGGCCTCGGCGTCCGGCGGCGGGAGCGCCGCGGTGCCGCCACCGCGGAGCGGGCGCGGCCGCCGCGGCTGGCGGCTGCCGCTGCCGCCGCCGCGGTGCGGGTAGACCAGGACACCGTTCACCGGGTCGGGGGCGGCGTCGAGCGCGGCGCGGACGGCGGGGGAGTCGTGGAAGCCGTCCCGGCGGCTCTCCTCGTCGAAGGCGAACTCGCAGACGACGCCCCAGCGGTGCTCGTGCTCGTCCCAGAACCGGGCGCCGGGCCGGCGGTCACCGCCGCCTCGACGAGCCGGTCGTGCCAGGCCCGCAGCCACCCCGCGGCGGAGGTGCCGCCGTCGAACACCTCGATGGTGAGCCAGTTCACATCCGGGACGGTACGAGGACCGGCTCGTCGCCGGAAGCCGCCCCGGGGTGGCGGTCACGCCGGGCGCTCGACCCCTCCGACGAGCGCAGCGGTCGGTCGAGGTCGTGCCCGCTGCGTGCGCCGGGTCAGCGGTCCCGGCGCACGTTCTCTGCGCGGTCCTCGACGGCGCCGTGGCGTATCAGGCTGGTGACGGCCAGGGCGAGGCCGCCCCAGATGATCAGCATGGCCACCAGCATCATCACGATCGCGCTGGCGCTCACCGGCGGCCTCCTTCGTCGTGCCCGGTCACCGAGCGGTCGCGGCCGGCCGCGTCCGCCACGGGTGCCCCGTCCAGGGGTGTACCCGGATCGGAGCCGGGTGGCGGCCCGTCCAGGTGGGTCCCGGCGCGCCACGGCAGCCGGGCGAGCAGGAAGCCGACCAGCGGCAGCGCCAGGACGAGCAGCCAGCCGAAGCCCAGCAGGAGCCAGGTGGGGTAGCCCTCGTAGGGCGCGGCGAGGTCGTCGCGCACCGCGAGGACGAGCACGATGGCCAGGCCCGCCGGGGCCACGATGCTGGTGAGCACCCGCCAGCCGGTGCCGATCCGGGGACGGCCGTGCACGTTGAGGTGGTCGCCGAGCCGGGGCAGGGCCCGCAGCACCCAGGCGACGACCAGCATGCTCAGCAGCGCCACGACGAGGATGCCGTACTGGTTGACGAAGTGGTCGACGACGTCGAGCACGTAGATCCCGCTCGTGGTGCTGAAGAGCACCAGGCTCAGCACCGCGCTGGGCACCACGACCGCGAGGGTGGCGGTGAGGCGGCTGGTGTCGAGCTTGTCGCGGACGGCGGAGATCACGACCTCGATCACGCTGATCAGCGACGTGATGCCGGCGATGACCAGGGACCCGAAGAAGAGGACGCCGATGAGGGCGCCGGCCGGGGCCTCGCTGATGATGGTGGGGAAGGCGATGAAGGCCAGCGCGATCCCGTCGCGGGCGACCTCGCCGACCGCGACCCCGCTGGCCTGGGCCATGAAACCGAGGGCGGCGAACACGCCGATGCCGGCCAGCAGCTCGAAGCTGGAGTTCGAGAAGCCGACGACGAGGCCGGAGCCGGTCATGTCCTCGCGACGGCCGACGTACGAGGCGTAGGTGATCATGATGCCGAAGCCGATCGACAGCGAGAAGAAGATCTGCCCGAACGCGGCGGCCCAGACCGCGGGCTCGGCGAGCGCCGCCCAGTCGGGCGTGAACAGGGCGTCGAGGCCGGCACCCGCTCCCGGCAGCAGCAGCGCCTGCACCACGAGGACGGCGAAGGCGAGCACCAGCACCGGGATGAAGACCAGGGAGACGGCACCGATCCCGCGCTGGACGCCGAGCGCCAGGACCACCAGGACGGCCAGCCAGACGACCGCGAGGGGCACGAGCACCCCGGGCACCACGTCGGCGGTGACCGCGACGTCGCCGGCCTGCAGGTACTCCCCGAAGAAGAAGCCCTCCGGATCGGCGCCCCAGGCCTGGTCGAGCGAGAAGAAGGTGTAGCTCAGCGCCCAGGCCAGCACCGCGGCGTAGTAGACGGCGATGAGGAAGCAGATCGCCACCTGCCACCAGCCGAGCCCCTCGGTACCGCGGCGCAGCCGGGCGAAGGAGAGGGGGGCGGAACCGCGGTGGCGGTGGCCGATCGCGTAGTCGAGCAGCAGGAAGGGGATGCCGGCGGTGAGCAGCGCGACCAGGTAGGGCACCACGAAGGCGCCGCCGCCGTTCTCGTAGGCGACGTACGGGAACCGCCAGATGTTGCCCAGCCCCACCGCCGAGCCGATCGCCGCCAGGATGAAGACGCGCCGGGAGCTGAACGCGCCGCGCCGGCGCTCCTCCTGCGCGGCGGCACCCGCTGTCGAACTCATCTGACCTCCTGCGTCGTGGTCCGCCGGTCCGCGAGCACGGGGCGCGACGGGCCGTCGAAGGCAAGGTGCCAGAACTCGCGCCACGTCGCACGCCCGGACCCCGCACGGCCGGGCGGCGGCCCGAGGTCCCACCACCGCGGCGCCGCCGGATCGCGCGCCGGTCCCGTCAGCCGATCCGGGCCGTCGGGGCCTCGGTCCGCGGGCTAGTGCTGCGGCCTCGAAGGTTTGCCCTGTTGGGTGGTCGCCTGTTTCTGTCGGTGGGGTCGGGCAGGGTGTGGATGTGCCTCGTCATCGGGATCGGTCCGCGGCGCCGGTGGTGCACCGCACCGCCCGGGTGGAGCTGCGGGTGACCGGCGGCCAGCGGCAGCGGCTGTTCGGTCTGCTGCGCTCGGGCGGGGATGTGTGGGCGGCGGTGTTGGAGCTCAACGGCTGGCGTCGCCGGCGCGGTGACCGGCCGTTGGCCGGTTATCAGGAGCTGTGCCGGGAGCTGGCCGCGGCCGGTGAGGGAACGTTCGGCGAGCTGTCCAGCGTGGGGGCGCGGTCGGTGCTGCGCGGCTACTCCGATGCGTGGATCAGCGCCGCCCGTCGCCGCCGGGCCGGTGAGGCGTCGGTTCGGTTTCCGCGGCGGCGGCGCGGGCTGGTGCCGGTGCGCTTCTACGCCGGCACCTTCACCATCGAAACCGATAGCGGGCGACCGCGGGTGCGGCTACCGGTGGCCCGCGGTCGCCCGCCGTTGTGGGTGCGGCTGGCCCGCCCGCTTCCTTACCCGGCCGAACGGGTGCGCTCGGTGCGGCTGGTACACCAAGGTCGGTGGTTGTTCCTCGACGTCACCGTTGAGGTACCCGTCGCGACCTATCCGCCCGGCGCCGGCCCCGATCCCGCCCGGATCGCCGGAGTGGACCTGGGCATCATCCATCCCTTCGCCGTCCTGGCCTCACGCGGCGCCGACGGGAAGCGGGATGCCGGGCTGCTGGTGTCGGGGCGGGCGCTGCGCGCCGAGCACCGACTGCATCTGGCCGAAGGCAAGGCCCGCGCCCGCGCCACCGCCGCCCGCGCCCCCCGACCGGGCCAGCGCGGCTCCCGGCGGTGGCGCCGCTACCGGGCCCGCGGCCGCCGGCTGGAGGGCCGGCACCGGCGCCGGCTGACCCAGGCCCGCCACGAGGCCGCGACCGAGGTCGTGCGCTGGGCTGTGGCGCGGCGGATCGGCACCCTGGCCGTCGGCGACCCGCGCGGCCTGCTGGCCCGCGATGCCGGGCGGCGCCAGAACAAGGCCGTCCGCGACTGGGCCGTCGGCGACCTGCTGCACAAACTGGCCGACAAGGCCGAGGCCGCCGGGATCGCCGTGCACCCGGTCGACGAGCGCGGCACCTCCTCCACCTGCCCCGTCTGCACCCGCCGCGTCGCCAAGCCGCGCGGCCGGGTCTTCCGTTGTCCGCACCCCGGGTGCGGCTTCACCGGGCACCGCGACCTGGTCGGTGCCGCCAACATCGCCGCCCGCGCCCCGGCTCCGGTCGGGACCGCGAGCGGTGGCTCCCTCGTCACCGGATCGCCGCCGGTGACCACGCACCGTCGAGCCGGCCGGCACCTGCCCGGTGCCGGCCGGTCCCGGCGTGATCCCCGCCGCGGACTCCTCAGCCGGCCCCCGGGCCGGTCGACCTCCACCCATCCGGTGGCCCGTGGCGGCGGATCCACCTGGCCCGCCGTGGCCCGCCCCGAGAACCAGCCCGGTTCCGGGAAGTCGCTCGCCGGCACCCGCCGCGAGGATCAGGCACCGCCCCACCGGGGCAAACCCTGCCTGACACGGCACTAGG
>NZ_JASNFN010000048.1:0-16922 GCF_030731085.1 Blastococcus carthaginiensis
TCACAGAGTTACGGCGGCCATGGCGAGAGGGAAACGCCCGGCAACATTCCGAACCCGGAAGCTAAGCCTCTCAGCGCCGATGGTACTGCCCTGGAGACGGGGTGGGAGAGTAGGACGCCGCCGGACAACCATTCACGAAGGGCCCCAGCCACCAGGCTGGGGCCCTTCGTCGTCCCCGGAGAACGCACTCCTCACCGCTCCCGGGACAGCGCCGCTCAACGCTCGTGGAACGGCACCCGACGCAGCCGGAGCGGTGCCCTGAATCGTGACCGGAATGGCGCCCTGCACCGGGACCGGAACAGCGCCTTGCGCCGGAACGGGAGCGGCGCTCTCGTCGGTCCGGGACGCTGCCCTCGCCTCTCTCGAGCGGCGCCCCCCCGGCCGCGCGCACACAAGCACCTCGCACCGGCAGGCGCACGCCCCGGCCGCGCGCACGCAAGCACCTCGCACCGGCAGGCACACGCCCGGCCAGCAGCGGAGGAGTTGGTGCCCGGGCCGCGCTCAGCGCCGGCGCAGTTCCCTCGTCGTGGCCCCACGTCGGCCGCGGCCGCAACGTACGCGCACCGGCGACCGGGGGCGTGCGCACACGCACCCGGATCCCCTTTCCGTCACGTGGCGGAAGGGGGATCCGGGTGCGGGACGCCGGTCAGGGGACGACGCGGCGCAGTCCGAGCCACGAGAGGCCGGCGACCGCGACGGTGAGCAGCAGTGGCAGGCCGGCCGCGAGCGTGGTGATCGACTGGTCGCCGAACCAGCGGCCGAGGGATGCCCAGGCCTCGAACGCCGTCAGCAGGACGGCGAGGCCGCCGACGACGACCAGCGTGCCCAGGATCAGCCCCCACACGGCGAGCTGGCCCCAGCGCTTGTAGAGCACCCCCATGCCGATCCCGATGAACATGAGCGCGAGCATCGGCGCTCCCGAGAGCAGTACCTGCAGGGCGAAGCTGTCGACGTTCATCGCTGCCGGCGCCCAGAACTCGAGCCCCGCCCCCCAGCCACCCGTCGCCTCCTCCAGCGCGGTGAGGACAGCCAGCGCGATGCCGAAGACGAGCGCCTGCGCGACGGCCACCAGCGCGGTGGCCAGGTAGAAGGTGCGGCGGCTGACGCTGATGCCCATGGCATATGGGAGCAGCTGGGTGACGGCCTGGACGAAGGCGACGGCGACCGTGATGTAGAGCGAGGAGACGCCCCCGGTGAAGGCGTCGCCGTCCGAGGCCCCGTCCAGGCCCGCGGTCGCCCAGAGCGCCCAGTTGATGGCGAAGGCGATGCCGCCGACCAGCCAGGGCACGCCGAAGATGACGAGCGGGTGGATGAGGTGCAGCCGGGCCGCGGCGAGGATGCGGTTCATCGCGGGACCTCCTGGAGGGCGTCGGTGGACGAGTGGCGGGCGCCGCCGGTCGCCGGCGGTGCGAGGCTCATCGCGACGACGAGCTCCTGCAGGTTCGTGGGTTCGGCCATGAGCCCGCAGGTGTCCGGGTCGTCGCCCCCGCTGCGGAGCCGGACGACGGCGCGGCCGGTGCCGGCGAGGGTGTCCAGGTGCAGCAGGTCGTGCCCGGCGGCGAAGGCCTGGATGCGCTCCTCGGGGCCCCGGACGGTGACGGCGCTGCCGCGCACCGACTCGGCGTCGGTGTCCAGCAGCAACCGGCCGCGGTCGATCAGCAGCACCCGTTCGAGCAGATCGGCGATCTCCTCGATGAGGTGCGTCGAGATGAGGATGGTCCGCGGGTGCTCCGCGTAGTCGGCGAGCAGGCGGCCGTAGAACTGGTGCCGCGCCACGACGTCCAGGCCGGCGTAGGGCTCGTCGAAGAGGGTGAACGGCGCCCGCGACGCCAGGCCGATGATGATGCCGACCGCCGAGTTCATGCCTCGCGACAGCTTCTTGATCGGCCGCCCGGCGGGGAGCTCGAAGTCGGTCAGTAGGGCCTGGGCCAGGTCGGCGTCCCACCCCGGGAACAGCAGCGAGGCACCGTGCAGGGCGTCGCGCACCCGGAAGTGGTCGGGGTAGCGCTGGCCCTCCTTGATGAAGCAGGTGCGCCGCAGCACGTCGTCGTTCTCGTACGGTCGGGCGCCGAAGACCTCCACCCGGCCGCTGCTCGGCACGCGGTGGCCGGTGAGCAGCTGCATGAGGGTGGTCTTGCCGGCGCCGTTGCGGCCCAGCAGCCCGGTGATGGCGTCCTGCTCGATCGAGGTCGAGACCCCGGCGAGCGCGGTGTGCTCGGAGAACCTCATCGTGACGTCGGAGACGGTGGCCGCTGCGGTCATCGCGGGCTCTCCCAGTTGTCGATCATGTCGGTGAGCTCGGCGGCGGGGATGCCGAGCTTCCGCGCCTCGGTCATCAGGGGGCGGAGGTACTGGTCGGCGAACTCGCTCCGCCGGCGCTTGAGCAGCTGTTCGCGGGCGCCCGTGGCGACGAACATCCCGACTCCTCGTCTCTTGTGGAGGACCCCGTCGGCCACCAGCTGGTTGAGGCCCTTGGCGGCGGTGGCGGGGTTGATGCGGTGGAAGGCGGCCAGCTCGTTCGACGAGGGCGCCTGGCTCTCCTCGGCGAGGGAGCCGTCGACGATCGCGTTCTCGATCAGATCGGCGACCTGCCGGAAGATCGGCCCGCCGTCGTCGTTCACGGGCAGGAGTCGGCCGGCGCACCGGCGAGGTTCCGGGGTACGCTACTCACGTAGTGAACCATAGGACCACGGCGCCGTGGTGCACAAGAGCCCGGTGCCCTCGTCGGAGCCACGGACGGTGCGGGGACCGCCGGCGTCAGAGCGCCGCGGCGAGCGCCTCCAGGTCCTCCGCCGTGGCGTCCAGGTGCGGCGAGACCCGGAGCACCGGCCCGGTCATCTCCCCGGGGGCCCGCTCCGGCCCGAACGCGCTGAGCACGATCCCGTGATCGGTCAGCAGGCGGGCGCGCGTGGCGACGACGTCGACGCCGTCCGGTGGGCGCAGCGTGGTGGTCGCGGTCGGTTCGTCCAGCGGCTCCACGACCCGCCAGCCGGCGACACCGTCCAGGAGCTCCCGGGTGAGCCGGCCCAACCCGGCCAGCCGGGCGCGGACGCGGTCGGGGCCGGCGGCCAGGTGCTCACCGACGGCGACCACGAGACCGACCCGGCCGGCCACGTGGGCCTCCCCCGACTCGAACGCCCGCATCGGCGGCACGCCCTCCGGTTCGGGGAGCACCGGCACCAGGTGCGCGGCGACGTGCGGGCGGGCGATCAGCACCCCCACGCCGCGCGGCCCGGCCAGCCACTTGCGCGAGGTGCCGTAGACGACGTCGGCGCCGAGGTCGACGTCCACGTGCCCGAGTGACTGCGCGGCGTCGAGCACCAGCGGGACGCCGGCCGCGCGGCACAGCGCTGCGACCTCGCGCCCCGGCTGCACCAGCCCCCGGTGGCTGGCGACGTGCGTCAGGTGCACCACCCGCGGCGGGTCGGTGGCCAGCAGCCGCTCCACGCCGTCGAGGTCGGCCCGTCCCAGCCCGTCGACCGGCAGCGGCTCCGGCCGCAGGCCCGCAGCGCGCAACTGCGCCACGTTCGGTGCGAACTCCCCGGGCAGGCAGGCCACCCGCGAGCCGGCCGGCAGCCGCCAGCCGCTCAGCAGGGCGACAAGCGCGGCCTGGGCCGACTCGACGAAGGCGACGTCGGCAGCGGCCATGCCGGCCAGCCCACCGAGGACCGAGCGCCCCTGCTGCAGCAGGTCGTCGGCGGTCGCCTCGGCGACGTATCCGCCCAGCTCGGCCTCGTGCCGCGCGTGGTGCGAGGTCGCCTCCAGCACGCGGTGGCTCTGTCGGCTGCACGCGGCGCTGTCCATGTGCCGGCCCGCCGGCCGTGGCCGGGCCTTGCGCCAGGCGGCGCCCAGCTCCTCCTGCGGCAGCGGGGACGGTCGTGCGGCGGTCACCCGTGCACGGTAGGCGTCGCTCAGCTCTCCAGCTGGCCCCGGGCCACGGAGACCCCCGAGTGCGCCGGGTCGCCGTCCAGCGGCTCGACCGAGACGTCGACGATCGGGTACGCCGCCAGGTCGAGCCCGGTCGGCAGCTCCAAGGTCTGGGTCCCCGGGCGCAGGACGCCGAGCGGCACCATCTCCACGATCCCCGGCTCGATCAGCCAGACCTCGTAGTAGGCGTCCTCGACCGCCGGTGCGTCCAGGTCGACCTCCAGCGCGCGGGAGCCGTCCGCGCGGACGACGACCTCCGCCCGCCCCGAGGCCGGCTCGCCGTCGAGCGGCTCGAGGGCCACGGTCGTGAGCGGCTCGAGGGCCTCGTCGCCCTGTACCAGCGCCACGGCGCCGGCACCCACGACGGCGCCGGTGACCGCGGCGGCGGCGATCAGCAGGACCGGCCGGCGGCTGCGGCGGAGGGGGAGCACCTGGCCGCCGGCGCCCACCGGCGCAGTCGCGCCCACGGGCGCTGAGGGCGCCTCCGCGGCCGGGGCGGCGTGCGCGTGGGCCCCCGGCGCCGTCTGCACCCCGGTGGCCGCCGCGATGCCCGCCCACACCGAGGCGGGCGGCGCCACGGGCGGCCCGGGCTCGGCGAACTCGGGGACGGCGACGGCGTCGACGGCGCGCTGGAGGCCCGCGACCTCCGTCCGGCACTCGGCGCAGGAGCCGAGGTGGGCGGCGTCGTCGGCCGGGAGCGGCTCGTGCAGCGCGGCGAGGGCGAGCTGCTCAGGCTGGCAGTGCGGCACCGTCCACCTCCAATCGTGTCCTCAGGCGTTCGAGAGTGCGGCGGATGTGGGATTTCACCGTGCCCAGCGGGATCCCGGTGCGCTCGGAGATCTGGGCGTGGGTGAGGTCGGCGAAGAAGGCGAGCTCGATGATCCCGCGCTGCGGCTGGCCGAGACGTTCCAGCTCCTCGAGCACGAGCATCCGGTCGGTCACAACGCTGTCCACGGGGGGCGTCGTCCCGCCGGCCGGTGTGGCCTGCGCCTCGGAGACGGCGGCCTCGGCCTCGCGGCGCATCCGGTCGCGCCGGGCCCAGGCATCGGCGATCTTGTGGCGGCAGACGCCGACCAGCCAGGCGGGTAGCGGGCCCTGCTCGGGGCGGTAGCGGGCGCGGCCGGTCCAGGCGGAGATGAAGGTCTGCTGGGTGACGTCCTCGGCGTCGGGACCGGGACCGAAGGCACGCACCGCCATGCCGTGCAGCTGCCCCGCCCACCGCTCGTAGGCCAGGGCCAGCGCCTGCTCGTCGCCGGCGGCGAACCGGCGGCCCACCTCGGCGTCGTCCGGCTCCGCGGCGCCGGACGGCGCCGGAACGGGCTCGGAGTTCACGGTGCCGACGCTACCCAGCCGCGCGGCCCGGTCCAGCAGCCCGGTCACGGCGTGGTGCCGGGGACCGGCTCGGCCACCACGACGACGTTGTCGCGGTAGCTGCGGAACTCGGGGAGGAACGGGCCGCCGCAGGTGAGCACCACCAGCCGGGGCGGGCCTTCGCGGCGGAAGATCTCGTCCAGCGGGAGGACGTCCTTCTCGATCACCTCGCGGGACACGATCCGCCAGCGGGTGGGCTCCCCGGCGGCGTCGGTGACGGCGATCTCCTCGCCCGGTTCGGCCGTCCGCAGGGGGAAGAGCGCGCCGGGACCCTGCTCGCGGTCGTCCACGTGGCCGGCGATCACGGAGTTCCCGGCCGCGCCGGGCTGCGGGCCGAAGCGGTACCAGCCCACCCGGTCGACGTCCTCGGGCAGGGCCATCTGGCCGTCGTCGGCGATGCCGACCGGGTCGACGGGCGCCGTCACGCCGAGGCCCGGCACCTCGATGCGCACGGGCGGGGCGACCGCCGGGTCCACGGTCGGTGCCGCGTCCCGCACGCTCACCGACGGCAGCTCGGACGCCGGTGGTGCGGTGGCGGGCGCGGCGGGGCGCTCCAGCACCTGGTCGACCGGCGGACCCGCCGCCGCATCCGGCCGGGACAGGACCCAGGCGGTCGGCGCACCGACGGCGAGGGCCAGGCCCAGCACGGCGCCGGCGGCGGCGAATCGCACGGTCATCTCCTCGGGGTGCGGCGGATCAGCGCGAGGAGCGGGCCAGCCGGAACGCGCCGGCGGCGGCCAGGGCCACACCGGCGACGGCAGCGGCCCCCACCGGCAGCGGGAGACCGGAGTCGTCGGCCAGGCCGGCGCTGCCACCGGGGACGCCGGCCGGCGCCGAGTGCTGGCCGGAGATGTCCTGGGCGGCGAGCTCGTAGCCGGCGTCCTCCGAGCCCCACGCGTAGACGATCGTCGAGGTGCCCTCGGTCAGCGTCAGGTCGGCCGGGCCGATGGCGACGGTGTCGGTGCCCGCGAGCACGACGTCGGCGCTGACCGTGCCGGCCGGGACGGTGAGCGACTCCCCGTTCGGGTTGGTCAGCCCGTCGACGACCACCTGCCCACCCGCCCGCACGTCGACGGCGGGCGCGGCCGCCACGTGGCGCACGGTGACGCGTGCCTGGCCGGCGGGGATGCCGCCGGTCTCGTTGACGAACGGGGTGAGCGCGGGCTCGCCGCCCTCGGTCAGGTGGGCGACCACGGTGGCGTCGGCGCCGGCGGGGACGGAGACGTCCATCGCCGACAGCAGCGGGTCGCCCGAGCCATCCGGCGCGTCGGCCGGGAACAGCGCCAGGTCGTAGGAGCCGGCGGGCAGCTGCAGCGGGTCGGTGAGCGTGCCCGGCTGGAAGTCGTCGATCAGCCGCTCGCCGTTGGCGTAGACGTCGACGGGGAGGTCCGGGACGGCGTGCAGGACCGAGACGGTGGCGGTGTGGTTGTCGGCCAGGGCCGGGGTGGCGACCAGGACGAGGCCACCGGCCACGCCGAGGGCTCCGGCGGTGCGGCCGATCGTGCGGGCGGTGCTCATGGCGAGTTCCTCTTGTCGGGAGGTGCTGACACCCCTCCTTCCGGCGCACCCCGGCCCGTGGATGCGTGTGGGAGGGAACGGTCCGCCCGACGGGCACGCGGCGGCCGGGGCGGGGGAGGATGCCGCTGTGGCAGACCGCGACCGCGACGCCGAGGGGCGCGCCCGCAACGCCCGCCCGCGGGATGCCCTCGGGCGGCCGCTGCCGCGGGAAGCCATCGGTGAGGACCGCGCCCCCGAAGGCCTCGTGCGGCCGCCGGCGGTGGCGCTCGTCGAGGCACAGCGGCTCCTGGATGCCGGCCGGCCGTTCCACGCCCACGAGGTGCTGGAGGACGCCTGGAAGACCGCGCCCGAGGAGGAGCGGGCGCTGTGGCGGGGGCTGGCCCAGCTCGCCGTCGGTCTGACCCACGCTGCCCGGGGCAACGACCGGGGCGCGCGGACGCTGCTGGAGCGGGGCGCGGAGAGCATCGCCGGCTACGCGGCGGCACCGCCCCACGGGGTCGACGTCGACGGCCTGGTGGCGTGGGGGAGGGGCCTGGCCGCGGCCCCGGGCGCGGGCGCCGACCCGGCCGCCGCCGCTCCCCGGTTGACCGGTTCGGCGGTGCGCACCCCGGGCACACCGGGAGGATGACGACGAACGGAGCACGGCGCGACGGGATCCGGGCCGCGGCGGTCCTCGCCGCCGCCCTCGCGCAGATCGTCGGCAGCCCGCTGGGCAGCGCCCTCGCCGGGCGCAGCGTCGGCGCGGTCAGCGACGAGACCGGCTCGCTGATCACCCCGGCCGGTTACGCCTTCACGGTCTGGGGCGTGATCTTCGCCGGATCGCTGGCGTGGGCGGTGTACCAGGCGCTGCCGGCGCAGCGCGGTCGCGCGCTGCACCGCGGCACCGGGTGGCCGCTGGCCGCGGCGTTCGCCGGCAACGCGGCGTGGGAGATCGCCTTCCCGCTGATCGGCGTCTCCGTGCCGCTGGTCCCGCTCGTGCTGCTGTTCTGCATCGTGGCGGCCACCGCGGTGGCCTGGGCGCGGCTGCAGGAACTCCCGGTCGAGGGGCTGGGCCGGGTGCTGCCGGCCGCGGTCGCGGGCCTGCTGCTGGGCTGGGTGACCGTCGCCGCGGCGGTCAACGCAGGCCAGGCGGGGGTCGCGCTCGGGGCACCGGCGTCCGGCACCACCGCGCAGGTCTGGGCGGTCGTCGCGCTGATCGCGGTCGCGCTGATCGCGTCGGCCCTGGTGCTGTCCGCCCGCGCCGCCGCCGGGCCGTTCACCGCCGCGGTGGTGTGGGGCGTGCTGGCCGTGGCCGTGGCCGGCGGCCCGGCCCCGGTCGTCGTCACCGCGCTCGCCGCCGCCGGGGCCGTCGCGGTCGCGCTCGTCGTCCGCACCGTCGTCCGGCGCGACCCGGTGACCCTGCTCGTCGGGTGACCCGGCCGGGAGGTCAGCGGCCGCGGACGCGGGCGTAGCGGTCCAGCGCCACCTGTCGCTCGTGCGCGTGGTCGAGGACCGGCGCCGGGTACCCCGCGGGGACGCCGCCGGGCGCCGTCCAGGGCTCGTGCACGTAGCGGGGGTCGACGTCGCGCAGCTCCGGCACCCACCGCTTCACGTAGGCGCCGTCGGGATCGAACTTCCTGCCCTGGGTGACCGGGTTGAAGACGCGGTAGTAGGGCGAGGCGTCGGTGCCGGTGCCCGCCACCCACTGCCAGCCGTGGTTGTTGCTGGCCAGGTCGCCGTCGACGAGGTGCCGCATGAACCACCGCGCGCCCAGCGTCCACTCCTGGTGCAGGTCCTTGACCAGGAAGGAGGCGACGATCATCCGCACCCGGTTGTGCACGTACGCCTCGCCGAGCAGCTGGCGCATGCCGGCGTCGACGATCGGGAACCCGGTGCGGCCGGTCTCCCAGGCGCGCACCAGCGCTCGAGCGTGCGGGCCGTCGTCGTAGCCCATCGCCTGCAGCTCCGGCTTGAGGTACTCCCGGGCCGACCCCGGCCGGTGCCAGAGGACGTCGGCGTAGAAGTCCCGCCAAGCCAGCTCGTCGGTGTAGCGGCGCACGGACTCCGCCTGCCCGGCCGTCGCGAGGTCGGCCAGCAGCGTGCGGGGGTGGATGCAGCCGTACTTCAGGTAGGCCGACATCCGGCTGGTCCCGTCGCTGCCCGGGGCGTTGCGCCCGTCGGCGTAGCCGAGCAGCCGCTCGTCGCGGAACCGTTCCCAGGCGGCCAGCGCGGCGGCCTCCCCGGCCGGGGGCAGGGCGACGCCGTCGAGGTCCGGTGCCGGGGGCTGCTCGTCGGACCGGACGCCGCTGCGCCAGCGGACGCCGCCGGGGGACGACGCCGGTGCACGCCAGCCGTGCTCCCGCCAGGCCCGGGCGAAGGGGGAGAAGACCTGGAACGGCGTCCCGTCGCGCGTGGTGACCCGGCCGGGCGTCACCGCGTACGGCGAACCGGTGCGCTCGAACGGCACCTCGCCCAGCGCCCGTTCGACCGCCTCGTCCCGGCGGCGGCCGTACGGCCCGGCGTCGGCGCTGACGTGCACCGACGTGGCGCCCACCTCGCCGGCCAGCGCCGGCAGCACCCGCGCGGGGTCGCCGCGGCGCAGGACCAGCGCGCCACCGAGGTCGTCGTCCAGGGCGGCCAGGCAGTCGAGCAGGAAGCGGCGGCGGGGTCCACCGGAGGGGCCGTAGAGGCGGTCGTCGAACACGAACACGGGCACGACGTCGCCGTCCGGGCCGGCCGCGTCGCGGGCGGCGAGCAGCGCGGGGTGGTCGTGCAGGCGCAGGTCCCGCCGGAACCAGAGCAGCGCGGTGGGCACCCGGCCGAGCGTAGGAACGATCGCCGTCACCCGCCCGCCGAGTGCGGCGTCAGGCGGAGCGGCCCAGGTCCTCCATCCCCAGCACCCGCCACAGGCCGGTGCGGCGGAGCAGGTCGAGCGTCCGCCGGTTGGCCCCGCGGACGACGACGCTGCCGCCGCGGGCCCGGCACGCCCGGTGCGCCGAGAGGAGGCTGGCCGCGGCCGGGCTGGACAGGTGCTCCACCTCCCGCACGTCGACCACCACCCGGCGCGCGCCCGTGAGCAGCGCGTCGTGCAGCAGCCACCGGATGTCGGCGACCCCGTCGGCGAGCATCTCCTCCGTCAGCCGCAGGACGACCTCGCCCGAGCCGTCGGTACCGGGGTCGCGGTCGGCAGGGTGCACGGTGGTCTCCTCCGCGGTCGGGGTCCGCTCGGTCTGTCAGCAGCCTCGCGACCGCAGTTTGCGATCTCCCGTGTCACTGCATTGCGATCGGATGACGGTGGCCGGCGGGGGCTGGGCCGCGGTCTCCCGGTGGCAGCATGTGCGCGTGTCGCTGCGGATCATGATCGTGGAGGACGACGACTCCATCCGGACGGCGCTGCGCTGGGCGCTGGAGGACGAGGGGTACGACGTCGCGGAGGCCGCCTCCGGCGAGGACGCCGTCCGCATGGTGGGCATCGCCGCGCCGGACATGATGATCGTCGACCTGATGCTCGGGTCGGTGGACGGCTTCACCGTGATCCGCGAGGTGCGGCGGGCCCACGATCTGCCCGTCGTCGTGGTCAGCGCCCGCGCGGACACGCAGGACATCGTCGAGGCTCTGGAGGCGGGCGCCGACGACTACGTGACCAAGCCCTTCCAGATCAAGGAGATCACCGCGCGGCTGCGCGCCCTGCGACGCCGGACCGCCGTGGTGCCGGCGGGCGCCCCGGCCGCGGCCACCCGGCCGGGCGTCGTGCTCGACCACGACCCCCGGGCGCCGCTGGTCCTGCGGGAGGCCAGCGGCACCGTCTACCGGGGGGACCAGCTGGTGCCGCTCACGCTCACCGAGTACCGGGTGCTGTGCGAGCTGGCCGCCGCGCCGGGCCGGGTCTTCAGCCGCCAGGCGCTGCTCGAGCGGGTGTGGGAGCACGGGTTCTTCGGGGACGAGCGGATCGTCGACGTGCACGTGCGGCGGCTGCGGACCAAGGTCGAGCGCGACCCGGGCAACCCGCGCCTGGTGGTCACCGTGCGCGGGCTGGGCTACCGGCTGGACCTGCAGTGAGCCGCTGGTGAGGCGGGCCCCGGGGCGACGGGGGCTGCGGGGGCGCATCGTGCTGGGGTTCGCGGCCAGCACGCTGCTGGTGTCGGCGGTGCTGGTGACGACGACCTGGCTGCTGGCCCGCAGCTTCGTCGTGGAGCAGCGCGAGCAGGCGCTCACCCAGCAGGCGTTCGCCGACGCCGAGGTGCTGCGCAACCGGCTGTCCGCCGCCGGGGCCGACGTCGGGGGCGTGCTGGGCGAGCTCGTCCCGTTCGGCGACGCGGAGGTCGTCGTCCGCAGCGGGGACGAGTGGTACTCCTCCAGCCTGGAGGTCGGCGGGCGCGACGTGCCGGCCGCCCTCCAGGAGGTGGTGGCCGGCGGAGCGGCGGGAGCGCTGCGGATCGACACCGCCGACGGGCCGCGGCTGGTCGTCGCCGTCCCGGTCGTGAGCGCGGGCGTCGAGTTCTACGAGGTGGCGCCGCTCGGCGACCTGGAGGCGCTGCTGCGCACGCTGGGGCTCGTGCTCGGCGCCGGGGCGGTCGCGGCGACGCTGGCCGGCGCCGGGTTCGGGGCGTGGGCCAGCCGGCGCGCCGTGCTCCCGCTGGAGCAGGTCGCCGGCGCCGCGACCCGCATCGCGGGGGGTGAGCTCTCCACCCGCCTCCCGCCGACCGACGACCCCGACCTGGTGGGCATCGTGGCGGCCTTCAACAGCATGGTCGACGCCCTCGCCGCCCGGATCTCGCGGGACGCCCGGTTCGTCGGCGACGTCAGCCACGAGCTCCGCAGCCCGCTGACCAGCCTCACCACGAGCGTCGAGGTGCTGGCCACGCGGCGCCAGGAGCTCCCCCCGCGGGCGCAGCAGGCCCTGGACCTGGTGGAGGGCGAGGTGTCCCGCCTGCGGGTGACCCTGGACGACCTGCTGGAGCTCGCCTGGTTCGACGGCGCGGGCCACGCCCCCGACGCCGTCCCGGTGTCCATGACGGCGCTGGTGCGGGAGGTGCTCGAGCGGACCGGCCGCCCGCTCGGCCTGCTGGCGGCGGGTCCCGAGCCGGAGACCACCGTGCTCGGGGACAAGTCGCGGCTGGAGCGGGCCGTGCGCAACCTGCTGGACAACGCCGACCGCTACGCCGGAGGGGCCGAGCGCGTGGGGGTCGAGCGCTGCGACGGCTCGGTGGTCGTGACCGTGGACGACGCCGGCCCCGGCGTGGCCTCGCTGGACCGGGAACGCATCTTCGAGCGCTTCGCCCGGGCCCCCGGTTCGGCGCGCCGCTCGGTGCCCGGGGCGGGGCTGGGGCTGGCCATCGTGGCCGAGACGACCGCGCAGCACGGGGGCGCGGCGTGGTGCGCCCCGAGCCCGCAGGGCGGAGCGCGTTTCGTCCTCTCGCTGCCGGCGGCGCGGACGTGAACCGGCTCCGGCGCGCGGGCGCGCTGGGCGCCGTGCTCGCGGTGACGGCGGCGTGCGGGGTGCCCACCGGGGACGGCCCCTCGACGATCGCGCCCGCCGACGTCCCCTACGGGCTGGCCGCGCCGACCTCCCCGCCGACGGCCGCGCCGTCCGCCGTCCCCGCCGACGAGGCGGGCTGGGCCTACCTCGTCGGCGCGGACGGGGCGCTCGTCCCCCGCGCCCGGGACAGCGGCACCGGGTCCCCCGAGGAGCGGCTGGGGGAGCTGCTCACCGCGCTGGCCGCCGGTCCGACCGAGGAGGAGCGGGCCCAGGGGCTGTCCACGGCCCTCCCGTCCGGGGTCGCGCTGACGGTCGCCATCGACGGCGCCACGGCGACGATCGACCTCTCCGGGGGGGCGCCGCTGTCGTCGAACCGCCGTGCCGTGGCGCAGCTCGTGCTCACCGCGGCGAGCCTGCCGGGGGTCGAGGCGGTCCTGCTCACCAGCGACGGCGAGCCGGTGGAGGCGCCGCTGCCCTCCGGTGCGCTCACGGACGCGCCCTTGCTGCCGGCCGACTACGCCGTCTTCCTCAGCCCGCCCCCGGAGTCCCCGCCGGCCGCCTCGCCGGTGCCCACCACCGCCGTGCCGCCGCCCGGCACGACCGCGCCGCGACCGGTGCCCACGGTGCCGCCCCCCTTCGTCGCCGACACCCGGCCCGACACGGCCGCGGCGTCACCCGGGGCCGCGGTGACGGTGACCGACGTCCGCGCCGGCCGCCATGAGGGTTTCGACCGGGTGGTGTTCGAGGTCGGCGGCGCGGGGCTGCCGGGGTGGGACGCCCGCTACGTGCCCGGAGCCCGGTCGGCGGGGAGCGGGCTCCCGGTGGACGTCGCCGGGGACGCCGTCCTCCAGCTCGTGCTCACCGGGGTGGGGCTGCCGGGGGACACCGGGGTCGCCCCGTACGCGGGGCCCGACCCGGTGACCGCGGGCGGTGCTGCCGTGCAGGAGGTCGTGCTCGACACGATCTTCGAGGGGCAGATGGTGTCGTTCCTCGGCACCGCGGGCGAGCGCCCGTTCCGCGTCTACCGGCTGCAGAGCCCGAACCGGGTCGTGGTCGAGGTGCTCCACCAGGGGTGAGCCTCGTGGCGGCACCTGGTCCGAGGATGCGCGGCCGTCCCGGTCCCTGGGGCCTCGTGCAGTCGGTCTCTGCCCACCTCACGGGGCAGAGACCCACGACGCCGGGATCACCCCCGCGGTGGCGCGGTCCGTGGAACGGGGGCCTGCGCACCGGGATGGTCCCGGCGCGCAGGCCCCCGCGGGGTGGGACCGGTCACCAGCGGTGGGCGACGTCGATCACCAGGCGGACCGCGTCGTCACCAGGGGCGCCGACCAGGGTGAAGGTGCGGAACGGCAGCCGGGCCCGCGTGCCGACGCCCAGGGTGGTGCGGCCCTCGTAGGAGCCGGCCCACGCGACCTGCTCGAGGGTGCGGAAGCCGTCGACGTCCACGACCTCGCTGCGGCTGGGCGGCAGGTAGGTGGCCCGCCCGTACCCGTCGTAGGCGGGGGAGTGGACGACGACCTGCAGCGCCGCGCCACCCGCCAGCGGGACGACGTCGCCCGTGCCCTCCTGGTGCACCGCGTCGACGTAGCGCACCGAGTAGCCGGTCGCCGCCGCGGGACCGTGCAGGTCGACGACCAGGCGGTCGAAGCAGGCGTGCCGGCCGGCGCGGACGTCGGTGACGGTCAGGCCGGCGGTGGTCGCCGAGCTGCCTTCCGGCAGCGAGCCCCACATCAGCCCGCAGTACGGCGCGGTGGCCGACCCCGCGGCCGACGCCGGGCTGATCAGGCCGACCAGCAGCGCGATCACGCCGGCGAGGACCGCCAGGGAACCGAGTCGGATCCTTCTCACGATGGTCTCCATCCGTCGGGGCCCGCACCCCTGCGGAGCGGGCCTCCGAACGGAGGTCTACTCGCCCGCGAGGGCCCCGGAGGCCGCCGCAACAGGGTCTCCACCAGGTCGTCGCGGGCGTCATGCGGTCGTCGCACCACCGCAAGACCGCCGTCGTCACACCGCCGGGTGCGGGGCCGGGCGGCGGGGTCCACCGATCGGGGGCCGCGCCGTGGCCGCATCCGGTGGATCATGGTCGGGTGCCCGAGTTGCCCGAGGTGGAGGCGCTGGCGGCGTTCCTGCGCGAGAACGCCGTCGGCCGCGTGCTGGCGCGCGCCGACCTCGCCGCCGTCCAGGCGATCAAGACCTTCGACCCGCCCCTGTCGGCGCTCGCCGGCCTGGAGATCACCGGGGCCGCCCGGCACGGCAAGTTCCTCGACCTCGACGTCTCCGGGCTGCACCTCGTCGTCCACCTCGCGCGGGCGGGCTGGCTGCACTGGCGGGAGAAGCTGCCCCCGGCTCCGCCCAAGCCGGGCAAGGGCCCGCTGGCCCTGCGCGTGCACCTCGACGACGGCAACGGGTTCGACCTCACCGAGCAGGGCACCCGCAAGGGGCTGGCCGTCTACGTCGTCCGGTCGCCCGCGGAGGTG
Organism: Blastococcus carthaginiensis; assembly: GCF_030731085.1. Lineage (NCBI taxonomy): Bacteria > Bacillati > Actinomycetota > Actinomycetes > Geodermatophilales > Geodermatophilaceae > Blastococcus > Blastococcus carthaginiensis. Next base: position 14,752 of record NZ_JASNFN010000048.1, read on the forward strand.
CCCGGCATCGCGCGGCTCGGCCCGGATGCGCTGGAGGTCGACCGCGAGACCTTCGCCCGGCTGATGGCCGGCCGGTCGGGGCAGCTCAAGGGGGCGCTGACCGACCAGACGCTGGTCGCCGGCATCGGCAACGCCTACTCCGACGAGATCCTGCACGCCGCCCGGCTCTCGCCGTTCAAGATGGCCGACAAGCTGACCGACGACGAACTGGTCCGTCTCTTCGACGCGGTGCGCGCGACCCTCACCGATGCGCTGGGCCGCCAGGTGGGCCAGCGGGCCGCCACGATGAAGGGCGAGAAGCGGTCGGGGCTGCAGGTGCACGCGCGCACCGGGCTGCCGTGCCCCGTCTGCGGCGACACGGTGCGCGAGGTCAGCTTCGCGGACACCTCGTTGCAGTACTGCCCCACCTGCCAGACCGGGGGCAAGCCGCTGGCCGACCGGCGGATGTCGAAGCTGCTGCGCTGACCGGCCGCGGTGCCGGCGATGATCAGCTGACCTGATCATCGAACGTCCTCCCTCGTGGTGGGCGGTGGAGGAGGACGCCGCGCGGTGAGGGAGGACGGCCGTCACCGCCCGAGGAAGCTCAGCCCTGGAGCAACGAGACCAGGCGGGTGAGCGCGCGGACGAGGACGCTGCTGCCGACGCCGGCGTCGTCCGGGTGCGCAGCGGCATCGGCCGAGCCCACCGCGGTCCACCAGTCGCGCGAGGGTGGCGGGGAGAGGACGTCCACCCGCTCGCCCGGCTGCGGGACGACGACGTCGACACCGCGGGCGCCCGCCGCGGCCAGCAACCGCTGCACCGGCTCGGCCCAGCGGTGGAACGCCAGGTTGAAGGTGGCCCAGTGCACCGGCAGCAGCACGCGCCCGCCGAGGTCGCCGTGCGCGCGGACCGCCTCCTCCGGGTCCATGTGGATGGCGTGCCAGGCGTCGTTGTAGGCGCCGATCGGCAGCAGGGTGAGGTCGAAGGGGCCCAGCCGGGCGCCGATGCCGGCGAACGCCGGGGTGTAACCGGTGTCGCCGCCGAAGAACACCCGGTGCCGGGGGCCGGCGATCACCCAGGACGCCCAGAGGGTGGTGTCGCGGTGGAAGTACCGGCCGGAGAAGTGGCGCGCCTCGGTGCAGGTGAGCACCAGGTCGCCGAGGCGGTGCTCGCCGTCCCAGTCCAATTCGACGATCCGCTCGTCGGGCACGCCCCACTTGCGCAGGTGCTCGCCGATGCCGAGGGGGACCACCCAGGGTGCGCGCTGGGTGCGCAGCAGGGTGCGCACCGTGGGCAGGTCGAGGTGGTCGTAGTGGTCGTGCGAGATGAGCACCGCGTCGACCGGGGGCAGCTCCTCCAGCGCCATCGGGGGCTCGTGCAGCCGTGTGGGACCGATGATCGGCGACGGCGAGACGCGGTGCCCCCACACCGGGTCGAGCAGCACACGCCGTCCGTCGATCTCCAGCAGCGCGCTGGCGTGGCCGAACCAGGTGACGGCGAGCTCGGCGGCGTCGTCCGGGAGGTCGGCGTGGGCCAGCGGGATGGGTGCGCCCGGCAGGCCGACGTACCGCTCCTCGTGCCACTGCCGGAGCAGCCCGTCACGGGTGTTGGCAGGGGAGAGCGCGGGGGTGGGCATCCGGTTGTGGAACTTGCCCTCGGAGAACTGCGGCGACCCGGCGACCACGCGGCGCAGCCGGCGGCGGTGCGCGCCGAGCGCGGTCGGCAGGCCCCAGGCGGCGGTGGCCACCCAGCCCACGGGGCCGGCGAGCAGGGCGGCGGTGAGGGCGGTGCGGCGAGCGATGCGGGACGGCACGGTTCGAGCATCCCAGCCGGAGATGGACGGCGGCTGTGAGGCGGGCGACGTCTGTCCGACCTCACCGTGGAGCGTCCTCCCTCACCGTGGGCGCTGAGGGAGGACGCTGCACGATCAGGATGCTCCTATGGATCGTCAAGCGGCCGAGGCGATGTTTTCGGCCGACTGGGCGGGGCGTAGGACGTAGTAGAGCTCGCGGGCGATCATGCGCTTGAGGCAGCGGATGATGTCCTTCTTCGACAGTCCCTCTTTAGAGCCCCCGCCAGTAGGTGAGGTCGCGCCGTTCGGCGTGGCTGATCGGCAAGGGCAGGCACGAGGGCCACGCTCGCGAAGGTGCTAACGCTCCGTGAACTGTGGACGCCTCGTGCCTGCCGTCCCA